>NZ_JAKEIO010000211.1 GCF_021474405.1 [Streptosporangium] indianense | reverse complement strand
TGTCCACCCTCCCGGACCCCACCCTGCCCGACCGCACCTTCCTCGCCGCCACCGCCGACCGAATGGCCGCCCTGCCCGCCGTCGAGGCCGTCACGCTCGGCGGCTCCCGGGCCCAGGGCATCGAACGGCCCGACAGCGACTGGGACCTGGCGCTCTACTACCGGGGCGCCTTCGACCCGGCCGACCTCCGCGCGGTCGGATGGGAGGGCGAGGTCTGCGCGATCGGCGCCTGGGGCGGCGGCGTCTTCAACGGAGGGGCCTGGCTGACGATCGAGGGCCGTCGCGTGGACGTCCACTACCGCGATCTGGACGTGGTCGAGCACGAGGTGGCGGAAGCGTACGCCGGCCGCGTCCGCGTCGAGCCCCTCATGTTCCACCTGGCGGGCATCCCGACGTACCTGCTCGTCGCCGAACTCGCGATCAACAAGGTGCTGCGGGGCGAACTGCCGCGCCCGGACGCCTATCCGCGGGCCCTGCGCGAGAGCGCCCCGGCTCACTGGCACGGCATGGCCGCGGCCACCCTCGCCTACGCCAGGGCCGGACACGCCCCGAAGAACGCCGTCACCCAGGTCGCGGGCGCGATCGCCCTCGCCGCGACCCAGACCGCGCACGCGGTGCTGGCGGCGCGCGGGGAGTGGGTCACCAACGAGAAGGGACTGGTGGCGCGGGCGGGGCTGGGGGAGGTGGACGCGGTGCTGCGCGGCCTCACGGACGGCCCGGACGCGCTCGCCCGGGCCGTCGCCCACACGGAGTCACTCCTCGCCCGGGCCATGGACGCCGTCACCGCCGGGTGAACTGGACGCGGGTCGGCTGGACGCTGTCCGGGCGGATCGCGATGCCGTCGACGGCGAGCTGTTCGCCGTAGATGTCGGTGAGCCTGAGGGAGCCGCCGCAGCCGGTGCCGCCGGGGGAGAGGAAGTAGTTGTACTCGGTACGGGTCAGCCGGGTCCAGCCGCTGCCGGTCCTGACCTCCAGCCGGGCGAGCGGATTGCGGTGGCCCAGTGCCTGGATGCCGCACCAGTGGCTGCTGGAGCCGGTCTTGTAGCGGATCGAGAGAGTCTGCGACGTGCCGGGGCTCTGCAGGCTCCAGGTGATCGGTATCCGGCCCGCGGAGAGCCCGGCGAGCTTCGCGAAGGCCTCCTTGCTGAGGTCGAGTTGACCGGGGGCGCAGGGCAGGGGCACTCGTTGGTGATCCGGACCGTGACGGCGCCGTTCGCCGCGCGGACGCGGAGTACGCCCCGCACGCCCGGGACGTCTCGTAGTCGGCGTGATTCATCGCCGTGACCATGAGGTCGGGGCTCGGGCCGTACAGGCAGGCGCCGTCTCCGTCCTTGGCGTCGTAGTGCGTGGCGACGCCGTCGTAGGTGGTTCCGGGCTTGATCCGCCCCGCCAGGGGAGCCGTGCCGGACACCGGGCGCGGTGCGGACGGCCGGGTGGCGGCGGGCGAGGGCCGCGCCGAACGGGTGGTCGCGGCGGGCGCCGGAACCCGGGAGGCCTTGGGGGCTCCGGAGGCCTCGGAAGTCTTCGAGGGCTTCGGGGCCGGTGACGTCGCGTGTGTCGCCCGTGGGGCGGTCGGCCGGGTGCCGGTGGCGGGCCCTGCCGCGGTGCGCACCGTCTCCGGGTCGCCGCCGGGGCGCAGGGCGGTCACGAGGGAGACGAGGAGACCCACGGCCGCCGCGGCGACCGTGAGGGCCAGGGCCGTGCGCCGCCTGCGGAGGGGACGGCGGTGGGATCGGAATGCCACGGATGAGTCCTTCGCGTCCGTGCGTGGTTCGGGAGAACGCGCGCTCACGACCCTCAGTGGCCGCCGGGTGCGAAAAGGTTGCCGCGGCTCGTGTCCTGGTGGCGTACCGCTGCTTGCGTACATAAAGAACACCGGTTCCGAGGCGCCCGACACGTTCCGGAAACCTGTCCTCCAGGAACCCCGCCTACCGTGGACAGCCACACCTCGCCCCGGCCGCCGTCGCCCGAAGGCCCACCCCCGCCCTCGCCGAGACGACAGGAGCACCGTGTCCCGCCGCATCACCCCGACGCTTCCGCCCTGGCTCGCGCACGCCCTGCGTGCCCAGCGGGGGCCGGTGCCCTGGAGCGCGGTGACGCGGGGCGCCCTGTCCGCCGGGCCCCTCCTGCTGGTGGCCGTGCAGGCCGGTCTCACCTCCCTCGGCGTGGTCGCCGCGATCGCCGCCATGCTCGCCGGGATCAACGACCGGCCCGGGAGCCGGCGCCACTCGGTCAAGAGGATCGGCGTGCCCGCCCTGGGCGGTGCGGCGGGGCTCGTGACCGGGACGTACGCCGGGCAGGAGACGGGGCCGGTCGTCCTCACCGTGGTGCTCACGGTCGTCGGGCTCGTCGCCGGGGGGATGAGCGCCGTCGGGCCCGTCGCCTCCGCCGCCGGAACACAGGTGCTGGTCGGCGCGGCGATCGGCGCCGGGATGCCCCTGCCGGAGCCCGGAGGGGAGCGGGCACTCGCCTTCCTCGCCGGCGCGGGGTGGCTGCTCGTGCTGCGCCTCGTCCTGCCGACGCCCGGCTCGCTCGCCGGTGACTTCCGGTTCGACGGGGAGCGCGCGGCCGTCGCCGGGGTGTACGAGGCGGTCGCCGAACTGCTCGACGCGGTCTGCGGTCCGGACGCCGTCCGCCGCCGGGCCGCGCTCACCGCCGCCCTCGACCACGCCCAGGACGCCCTGGCCGGGCCCCGGCTGCGGAAGTACGCCTCCTCCTCCGCCGAGCGGCGGCTGCACGCGCAGTACGCCGCGGCCCTGCCCCTGGCGGAGGCCGCCACCGCCCTCGCCTGGGCCGAGGAACCCGTCGCCGAGAGGGCCTCCGAGGGCCCCCGTCGGCTCGCCGCCGCCGTGCGCGGCAACACCCACACCGGGCCGCTTCCCGCCCCCGCCCGTTCGGCGCCCGCCCTGCGTGCCCTCGACGACGCCCTCCTGCACGCCGCCGAGGTGTTCGACCAGGGCGGGGGCGGCGACCTGCACACCCGGCCCCGCAGCGCCCGGGACCGGCTGCGCGCCGTCCTCGGCAGTGCCGGACGCGAGTACGGGCTGCGCGTCGCCCTCTGCTTCGGCGCCGGCTCGGCGGTCGCCCAGGCCCTGCACCGGAGCCAGTGGTACGGGCAGCACGATCACTGGTACTGGCTGCCCGCCACGGCCGTCTTCCTGGTCAAGCCCGACCTCGGGCCGCTCGCCTCGCGCGTGCTGAACCGCGCCGCCGGGACGGTCCTCGGGGCGCTGCTCTTCGCCGGGCTCGCCGCCCTCCTGCCCCACCCGGAAGGACTGATCGCGCTCGTCGCCCTCAGCGGCGCGCTGATACCCGTGGCCACGCGGCACTTCGCCGCGCAGACCGCCGTCGTCACCGTCCTCGTCCTCGCGCTGGTCATGGTCGGCGGCGAGCCCCAGGCCTCCGTGGGCCGGATCGGCGAGACGCTGCTGGCCTGCGCGATCGTGCTGGTCGTCGGGCACCTGCCGATGCCGGGCCAGCGCGGCGGGGGAGTGCGCGCCCGGCTCGCGGCGGCGGACCGGGCCGCGTACGCCTACCTCACCCATGTCCTCGACGAGGCCGGCGCCCCGCGCATCGGGACCTCCGGTACCCCCTCCGGCCATCGCGCCACCCGCTGGACCCTGCGCCGCGAGGCCTACCGCACCCTGGCCGAGGCCCGTTCGGCCATCTCGCTCGCCGCCCACGAACTGCCCGCCCTCGCCCGGCACACCGAGGGCGCGGACGAGGTGGCCGACCTCCTCGAACGCCTCGTCGACACCACGACCGCCTGCGCCGTGCACCTCGACGACACCGGCCGGATCGGGCCCCGCCACGAGGAGCGCCTCACGGCCGTCCTCGCCGAACTCGCCGGACGGGGAACCCGGGTGGGCCTGCGACCGCACCGGACCGCCCTCGCCGGCTAGGGGGTCTCCGGCCCGTGGCCGCCCTCCCGGACACGCACCCGCTCACCGACCGCGCCGCGATCGACGGACCTCCGCGGCGTCGCCTCGCCGGGTACGGTCACGCTGCTCAGCCGCCGACCCGCACCCACACGGGAGCGTGGTCCGACCCGGGCTCGCCCCGCCGTTCCACCGGGTCGGGGCCGACCGAGGGCAGGCCGGGCGGCCCCTCGCCGGGCAGGCCCGTGCCCGCCGCCGTCGCCCGGTGCACCAGACGATGGCTCAGCAGCACGTGGTCGATCAGCTCGTGCCGCCCGGAGTTCACCCGGGACCAGCGCTGCCCGGGCGGGATGAGCGCAGCCACGTCCCACAGCCGCGTGGCGTCGCCCCCGTCGGGCCGGCCGTAGCCCGGTGTGCCGATCTCCGAGCCCGGCGGGCCCAGCAGGAGCTGCGTGGTGGCCGCCTGCACCTCGTCGTTCAGGTCGCCCAGGACCGCCACGTCCCGCCCCTGCCCGTCCCGGGCCAGCAACACATCGGCCAGGGCGCGCAGAGCCGTCGCCTCGGCGGCCCGCCGGTACAGGGCGTAGGCGCCGTAGCGGGCGCGTTCGCCCTCGTCGCGAGGCTGGAAACGGCCGTTCGGATACGACAGCAGCTTGGACTTCAGATGACAGACGGCCACCCGCAGCGGGCCGTCGCCGCCCTCGATCTCGACCGCCAGGACGCCCCGCCCCGCCTGCCCCGCCGTCAGCCCCGAGTCGTCCGCCTGAACCGGACGCAGCTCCGCCGGGAACGCCCGGGTGTCGGCCACCACCGTCATCGCCGTACGGCTGAGGAACCCGACCCTTATGCCCCGGCTGTCCGGGTGCTCGGACAGGGCGACGTGCCAGTCGTCGTCGAGCATCCCGGCCAGGTCCTTCAGGGCCTCCGGGTCCCCGACCTCCTGCACACCGAGCACGGTCGGATCGAGTTCCGTGATCACGGCGGCGAGGGCGGCGAGCTTCGCCTCGTAGCCGGCCTCGTCCCGCGGGCCGTACGGGCCGCCGGGCCGGTAGAGGTTCTCCAGGTTCCACGTGCCGAGGAGCATGCCGGGCTCCCTTCAGAAGCCGACAGTCGTGGTGGTGAGGCCAGGGTGCGCGCCCGGGCCGCCCCGCGACAGAGCCGTGACGGGATCTGCGGTCCGGATCGTGCAGCCCTACGACACCGTCGTACGTCGGCGTGATGACGCCTTCTGCCGCGGACTCTGTCCCGCCGAGCTCATCATCAGCGCATGTCTGGTCCTCCTGCACGACGATCAAGAGCGGATCGGGGGGCCCGCGTCGGCTGTGATGCGCGTGTGGAACTTGAGCACCTTCGGTGTCACGGCACGTGCGATGACTGATACGGAAAGTGAACACATGCGCCAAGAGGCTGAGAGGCTGGTCACACTAAGCGGTGAACGCGTGTCGAGTACGTCTCAGAACCGTCACTTCGCGAGCCGTTCACCCCATGGTTGGCGTTTAACTCTACGAGTACAGCGCTACATGGAGGTGCAGGGTGAACGGGCGAACGGTGCTCGAGAGCTTTCCCGCAGGTGGGCCGCGAGGCTCCTGGCCTGCGGAGGAGTTCGCGCAGGCACGGCGCAGCGAGGGCCTGCCCGCCGAGGTCGTCATGGATCTCGCCTCGGACATGTTCCTGGTGATCGTGCGCAGCGGGGACGCGGCCGACGCCACGGCCTGACGCGCGCCGTCAGCCCGCCTTCGGCGCCGGCACCTTCCCGGCCGGCGCGGGCGACGAGGCGAACTGCTCCGCCTGGAGCGCGTACAGCTCGGCGTAGAGCCCGCCGGTCGCCAGCAGCTCGTCCGGCGTTCCCGACTCCACGAGCCGGCCCTGGTCCAGGACGTGCACCAGATCCGCGTGCCGTACGGACGCCAGCCGGTGCGTGATCAGTACGACCGTCTGTCCGCTGTCGGCCAGGGCCCGGATCCGCTCGAAGACCTCCAGCTCGGCCCGGGCGTCCAGGGCCGCCGTCGGCTCGTCCACGATCAGGATGCGGCCCCGGCGGTAGGCCGCCCGGGCGATGCCCAGCCGCTGCCACTGGCCTCCCGACAGCTCGTGCCCGCCGCTGAAGTTGCGGGCGAGCAGGGTGTCCAGGCCGCGCGGCAGGTCCGCGATCACCGCCTCCGCTCCCGCCTCGGCGACCGACGCGGCCAGCCGGTCCTCGCACACGGGCACCGAGGGCCGCCCCAGGGCGACGTTCACCCGGGCCGTGAACGGCCACCGTTTGAAGTCCTGAGCCACCATCGCGATCCGTTCGGCCAGGCGGTTGCGGTCGGCGGTCGCGGCGTCCACGTCGTCCCACAGGATCCGCCCCCGCTCCGGTGTGTAGAGCCCGGCGAGCAGCTTGACCAGGGTCGTCTTGCCGGAGCCGTTCTCACCGACCAGGGCCACGATCCGCCCCAGCGGCAGGGTGAGCGTCACGTCGTCGAGGGCGGGTCGGGTGGACTCGCCCGGGTAGCGGAAGGTGACGTTCTCGAAGCGGATCTCGCGCGGTTCCTCCGGCAGCGGGGCGCCGCCCGCCGGGATCGCCCACTGGTCCGCCTCGGTGTACAGCCGGTGCAGGTCGCCGACGAACAGAGCCTCCTCGTGCAGCGCGTTGACCTCCACGACGAGCGTGTCGAGGCTCTGTGACCCGGTCCGGATCGCGATCACGGCCGTACCCGCCACCGACAGGGCCATCGCGCCCGCCAGCAGCAGTCCGCCCAGCGTCGCGTACGTCGCCACCGTGGCCAGGCCCGTCCATGCCGCGGCGATCAAGCCGGTGCGCGCGGCGAGCCTCGCCAGGCGGGCCTGCTCGGCCTCGGCCGTCTCCGACATCGCCCGGAAGTGCCGCAGCAGGAACGACCCCACCCCGTGCACCCGGATCTCAGGGGCCGCCTCGGGCTCGATCAGCAGACTGCCGAGCAGCCGGCCCGCACGGGCGTGCTGCACCCAGGCGTGGAAGGACTCGTAACGCCGCCGGGCGACGGTCAGCGCGCTCCAGGCGCTCGGCAGGGTCATCGTGACCAGCAGCGGCAGCAGGGCGGGGTGCAGCACGGTCAGCACGCCCGCCGCCGCGACCAGCGAGATCATCGCGTTGATGACGCGCGTGCCGTAGGAGATCATCCGGCGTGCGGAGGCGGCGCCGTACTGCGCGGTGTCCAGCAGCTTGTGGAAGGCGTGGTCCTCGATCGCGGCCAGCTCCACGGCCGCGGCCCGCTCCAGGTACCGCTCGGTGGCCACCCGTTCGACCTTGGGCTCCAGCCGGCCGGTGGCGTAGGTGCTCGCGGCCCGCAGCAGCGCGGCGAGGAACATCACGGCCGCCACCGTGACCAGGGCGGGTACGGCTCCGTGCAGACGGTCGTCGATCGGGCCGCCGCCCATCAGCCGGGCCAGCACGCTGTTCACCGCGAGCAGGCTCACCGCCTGCGCGACACCCCGGCCCGCCTCGGCGGCCAGCACGATCCGCGCGGCGCTCCGGTCCGCCTGCCGGGCGAGCCGGAGGCTGGCCGCGAGCAGGGACGGCAGCCGGGTGAGCATGGCGCGGAAGTTCAGCTCCAGGAACGCGTCGGCGTGGCTGTTCCATCCCATGTCGTAGCGCAGCGGCCCGCCGAAGAGCAGCCGCTCCGACTCGGACACCTCCGGCGCGGTCCGCTTCTTCCCCACGGTCGACCGACCTCCCCCGCTCGGGCCCGCTGCTGAACGAACGGCCACTATCGCGGGGCGGGCACCGGCCCGGGCAGGGCGCAGCCCGGGGCGCCGGATGCGCGCGGGCGCACGACCGGGCCGGGAGAGGTGCGGGGTGGCGCGGGGG
>NZ_JAKEIO010000210.1 GCF_021474405.1 [Streptosporangium] indianense | reverse complement strand
GCCCCCGAGGCGCTCCAGTGGCCCTCAGAAGCCGCCCTGAACGCCACACGGCATCACGCCCCGGCCCTGCGCTTCCGCCCCTCCGGCACCGTGCGCCCGAATTGTCCCGACGTGGCCGAGTGTTGGGGGTGAGCGGCACGAGCGCGCCGCCCGGGTCACTCCCCTGACGGGCCGGTGGTCCCGTACGCCCGAAAAGCCCCTTGTCGGCATCGCGGCGTCGAACGCGTGACGGCAGGCCGGGGCCCCGTCGGTCTCACCCGCACCCGCCAGTCACCCGCGCCCGCAGGGCGGGCGCGCACGTCGTCCGCCCGCTCAGGCCTTCGGGGCCACTCGGCTCAGCCCGTTGATGATGCGGTCCATCGCGTCGCCGCCCGTGGGGTCGGTGAGGTTCGCGAGGAGCTTCAGCGTGAACTTCATCAGCATCGGGTGCGTGAGACCGCGCTGGGCCGCGATCTGCATGACCTTCGGGTTGCCGATGAGCTTCACGAAGGCGCGGCCGAGCGTGTAGTAGCCGCCGTAGGTGTCCTTGAGGACGCGCGGGTAGCGCTGGAGGGCCAGTTCACGGCTGGCGGGCGTCGGCCGGGCGTGGGCCTGGACGATGACGTCGGCGGCGATCTGTCCGGACTCCATGGCGTAGGCGATGCCCTCGCCGTTGAAGGGGTTCACCAGGCCGCCGGCGTCACCGACGAGCAGCAGGCCCTTGGTGTAGTGCGGTTGGCGGTTGAAGGCCATCGGCAGCGCGGCGCCGCGGATCGGGCCGGTCATGTGATCCGGCGTGTAGCCCCAGTCCTCCGGCATGGACGCGCACCAGGCCTTGAGGACCTCGCGCCAGTCCAGCTCCTTGAAGGAGTCGGAGGTGTTGAGCACGCCCAGGCCGACGTTCGAGGTGCCGTCGCCCATGCCGAAGATCCAGCCGTAGCCGGGCAGCAGGCGGTCCTCGGCGCCGCGGCGGTCCCACAGCTCCAGCCAGGACTCCAGGTAGTCGTCCTCGTGGCGCGGGCTGGTGAAGTACGTGCGCACCGCCACGCCCATCGGCCGGTCCTCGCGGCGGTGCAGGCCCATCGCCAGGGACAGCCGGGTGGAATTGCCGTCGGCAGCGACGACGAGCGGCGCGTGGAAGGTGACCTCGCGCTTCTCCTCACCGAGCTTGGCGTGCACGCCCGTGATGCGGCCGGTGCGGTCGTCGACGATCGGCGCCCCCACGTTGCACCGTTCGAACAGCCGGGCGCCGGCCTTCTGGGCCTGCCGGGCGAGCTGCTCGTCGAAGTCGTCGCGCTTGCGGACGAGGCCGTAGTCGGGGAAGGAGGCGAGATCCGGCCAGTCGAGCTGGAGCCGCACCCCGCCGCCGATGATGCGCAGCCCCTTGTTGCGCAGCCAGCCGGCCTCCTCCGAGATGTCGATGCCCATGGCCACCAGCTGCTTGACCGCACGCGGGGTGAGGCCGTCGCCGCAGACCTTCTCGCGGGGGAACTCGGTCTTCTCCAGCAGGAGGACGTCGAGCCCCGCCTTGGCGAGGTGGTAGGCGGTGGTGGAGCCCGCCGGCCCCGCGCCCACGACGATCACATCGGCGGTGTTCTCCGAGAGGGGCTCGGTCTCGACACTCACGGCGGGATCTCCCCAAGGTTCGGAATTGATGTGCCGAGCGGCACCCGACATGGGCAGTCTATGCAGCGGTATTCATCACCCGGCTGAAGGGCTGCCCCGTGAATCGAGCTCTCCCCGACGTACGGCTCCGAGTCCCCACGCACGAGGACGCGTTCGCGTGGCACCGGATCTTCGACGACCCGGACGTCATGGAGTTCCACGGCGGCAGGGCCGCGGAGCTCTCGGTCTACGAGGAGCTCACCACCCGCCAGCGCCGGCACGACGCCGAGCTCGGCTTCTGCCTGTGGACCGTGCTCGACGAGTCGGGGCAGGTCATCGGCTTCACCGGCGCCCAGCCGTGGGAGCGGTCCTGGGGCCCGGCCGGCGAGATCGAGATCGGCTGGCGGCTGGGCCGGGAGCACTGGGGCAAGGGCTATGTGACGGCTGCCGCGCAGCGGACCCTGGAGCGGATGCGGGAGGTCGGCGTCCCGGGCGTGGTCGCGATGGTCGACGCCCGCAACAGCCGGTCCATCGCGGTGACGCAACGGCTGGGGATGCGTCTGGCCGAGACGTTCACGACCCCGGCCTCGCAGCGGGCGGGGCACTGCTACCGGCTCGATCTCCGGGCCGTTGACGCACCGTAGTCGTCTGCCACAGAACGACATCTGTCGCTTCCGGTCGGTACGGGGCCGGAGTTACCCTTCCCGTACCGCTGGGGGTGACATCTGTGCACATATCCCGCAAGACACCCGAAGTGTGCGTGCCGCGTCTGGTCGGGCTGATGGCCGTGGACGCGCGGGAGACGGCCCGGGCGCGGGGTCTCCTCCTCACCACGCCGGACCGGCCGGAGCCCCCACTCGCCGTCGTCGACTACGTCGTACGCCAGTACCCGCAGCCCGGGGCCGAGGTGCCGCGGGACTCGATGGTCTACGTGTGGTTCGACTTCGGGCCCGGGGAGGGCGGCGGGGGCGTGCACGAACCGCGCATCCCCCGTCCGCCCCGGGGCGGTCCGCAGCGCGAGCTGGACGAGCCGGGCGACCCGTCCATGGTGCTCAGCTCGCCTTGAAGCCCCGGTGCAGGGCGACGATCCCGCCGCTCAGGTTGCGCCAGGCCACCCGGGACCAGCCGGCCTTGCCCAGCCGCTCGGCCAGGGCGGGCTGGTCGGGCCAGGCGCGGATGGACTCGGCGAGGTAGACGTAGGCGTCGGGGCTGGAGGACACGGCCCGGGCGACCGGCGGCAGGGCGCGCATCAGGTACTCGGTGTAGACCGTGCGGAACGGCGCCCACGTCGGGTGCGAGAACTCGCAGATCACGATGCGCCCGCCGGGCCGGGTCACCCGGAGCATCTCGCGCAGGGCCGCGTCCGTGTCCTGCACGTTGCGCAGCCCGAAGGAGATGGTGACGGCGTCGAAGGTGTCGTCCCTGAAGGGGAGCCGCGTGGCGTCGCCGGCGGTGTACGGCAGCCAGGGCTGGCGCTGCTTGCCCACTTGGAGCATGCCCTGCGAGAAGTCGCACGGGACGACGTAGGCGCCGGTGCGGGCGAAGGGCAGCGAGGACGTGCCGGTGCCCGCCGCGAGATCGAGGATCTTCTGCGCGGGGCGCGCGTCGACCGCCTTGGCTACCTCCTTGCGCCACCGCCGGTCCTGGCCGAGGGACAGCACGTCGTTGGTCAGGTCGTACCGTTCCGCCACGTCGTCGAACATCGAGGCGACTTCGTGCGGCTGCTTGTCCAGGGATGCGCGGGTCACGGGCCCATTCTTGCAGCCCGCCCTCCGGGCAGGAGCCGCGGCTGCTCGCGTGCCGGCCCTGGCGTACCTCAGCGGCGCGACGAACCCCGCCGACCACAGGGCCTGTGGTGGCGCTCGCGACCTCCGGGGGCCTGGCTCCGCACCCGCGAACGGCAGCAACCGCGACGGCGTCAGGGACGTCCCCCACCCCAGGGAACGCGGCGGCGAGGACGGCCACGTACCCGTTGCCGCGTTTGCGGCGGCGACCGCGAGGGGCGTGGATTTCGGTGGCAGGCCCGGAATGCATTCCCCGGACAGGAGGGCGCCTTATGTGTTCTAAACTCGGGTTTTCTTGTGAGAGACCCGCGAGAAACGACGCAACCCGCCCTTTCTCCGAGAGTTCCCGGGAAAGCCCGCGGAAATCGCCGCCCGCAACCGACCTCGTGAGACGTTTGCTGCCGGGAAACGTACTTCCTGTCCGACCACCATCCTCACGAGAACGGGAGCGCACGTCATGAGGAGTTACCGGAAACCGGTGGCGGCCGGACTGGGCTGTCTCTTCGCCCTCGCCACCGCCGCGTGCTCCGGGCAGGGCGACGCCGCCCGGCCGGCCGCCGAGGCCGCCACGTCCCCCACGGCGACGGCCGCGGCCGGCACCTCGTACGCCCCGTACCTCAGCGCCACCGAGGCCGCCGGCACCGACACCGCCGGCTCCCCCACGACGTACAACCTGGCGTTCGTCCTGGCCGACGGCGACGACTGCACACCGCGCTGGAACGGCACGCACGCCGTCGATGACGCGAAGGTCGCCTCCCGCATCGCGAAGCTCAAGGCGGACGGCGCCCGGGTCCGGGTCTCCTTCGGCGGCGCCTCCGGCAAGGAACTCGCGGTGAACTGCGACAACGCCGCGAAGCTGACGGCGGCGTACGGCGAGGCCCTCGACGCGGCGGGCGCCACCCTGGCCGACTTCGACATCGAGGGCGACGAACTGTCCGACTCCGCTTCCATCGCCCTGCGTTCGGAGGCGATCGCACGGTTGCAGAAGGAACGCGCCGACCTGGAGGTCTCGTTCACGCTCCCGGTGATGCCGTCCGGGCTCGACAAGCACGGCCTCGCGCTGCTCGCGTCCGCCAACGACAAGGGCGTACAGGTCTCCACCGTCAACCTCATGACGATGAACTACGGCTCGTCGTACGACGGTGACATGGGCGGTTACGCCCTCACGGCCGCCAAGGCCGCGCACGCCCAGCTGAAGAAGACCTTCGGCACCTCGGACCCGGCCGCCTGGCGGGGCATGGCGCTCACCTCGATGATCGGCGTCAACGACGTGGCGAACGAGACGTTCACGCTCGCGGACGCCGCCGAGGTGCGGGCGTTCGCCGAGGAGAAGGGCATCGCCTGGGTGTCGATGTGGGCGACGGCCCGGGACCGGCAGTGCGCGGACGGCTCCGACTCGGCGAAGGCGGCGACGGATTGCAGCGGGGTGACGCAGGAGGCCGGGGCGTTCGGGAAGGCCTTCGCGGGCTGATCCGGCCCCGGGGTCAGCGGGCCCGGTACACCAGCCGGCCGCCCAGCACGGTCGCCACGCAGGTGACCGCGCCGCGCTCGCGCAGGGCCGCCTCGCCGGGTACGTCGAACACGGCCAGGTCGGCCCGGCCACCGACGGTCAACGAGCCGTGGACCGTGCCGGGGAGGTCGTACCCCTCGGCGAACGGGTCGAGGTCGGGCCGCTCACCGAGGAGCGTGCCGGGAGCCCCGGCGGTGCCCACGACGGTCAGCCCGGACCGGGCGACGGCCGTGGCCACCAAGGGGTCGCGGAAACGGGCTCCGGGCGAGGCGACCGCGGTCGTGCCGTAGCGCAGCATCCGCTGCACTCCGCGCCGCACACTGCCCGACCAGCGGGTCTCGGTGAGGTCGCCCAGGGCGGCCAACCGCTCGCCCCACAGGGGCTGTTCACCCAGCTCGTCGGCTTCGCGCGGGTCGGGGTGGTAGCACTGGCGCAGCAGCCACAGCGCGTGCCATTGGCGCAGCCCCGGGGTGAGCACGCCGGGCCAGCGCCGCACCCGCGCGCCCGGAGCGTCCTCGACGGTCTCCTCGAACGGCCCGACGGCGATGATCCGGTCGCCGTCCACCACGACGGCACCGTCCACGACGGGTGCGTCCGTGCCGGGGTCCGCGCCCGCCGGCAGGACCAGCGGGGCGGCGTGGATCGTCAGCACGGTGGGGTCAGTTGGGGGCCAGCAGCTTCAGCTCGGGGTGAGCCGTGCCGCCCTCGATGGCCGTGGAGGAGATGTGCGAGACCACACGGTCGTCGACGGGGTCGTTCGCGGGATCGTCGTGGACGACGAGGTGCTCGTAGGTGGTGGCGCGCTGGGCGGGCACCCGGCCCGCCTTCCGGATCAGATCGATGATCTCCATCCGGTTGGACCGGTGCTTGGCACCGGCCGACGACACCACGTTCTCCTCCAGCATGATCGAGCCGAGGTCGTCCGCGCCGTAGTGCAGGGAGAGCTGGCCGACCTCCTTGCCCGTGGTCAGCCAGGAGCCCTGGATGTGGGCGATGTTGTCCATGAACAGCCGCGCGATGGCGATCATCCGCAGGTACTCGAAGAGCGTCGCCTGCGTGCGGCCCTTCAGGTGGTTGTTCTCCGGCTGGTAGGTGTACGGGATGAAGGCGCGGAAGCCGCCCGTACGGTCCTGGACGTCCCGGATCATGCGCAGGTGCTCGATGCGCTCGGCGTTGGTCTCGCCGGTGCCCATGAGCATGGTGGAGGTGGACTCCACGCCCAGGTTGTGGGCGATCTCCATGATCTCCAGCCAGCGCTCGCCGGACTCCTTCAGCGGGGCGATGGCCTTGCGGGGCCGCTCGGGCAGCAGCTCGGCACCGGCACCGGCGAAGGAGTCGAGCCCGGCGGCGTGGATGCGCTGGATGGCCTCCTCCACGCTCACCTTGGAGATCCGGGCCATGTGCTCGACCTCGGACGCGCCCAGCGAGTGGATCACCAGCTGCGGGAAGGCGTCCTTGATCGCCCTGAAGTGCTTCTCGTAGTACTCGACGCCGTAGTCCGGGTGGTGGCCGCCCTGGAACATGATCTGCGTGCCGCCCAGCTCGACGGTCTCCGCGCAGCGGCGCAGGATGTCGTCGAGGTCACGCGTCCAGCCCTTGGCGGTGTCCTTGGGGGCGGCGTAGAACGCGCAGAAGCGGCAGGCCGTGACGCAGACGTTCGTGTAGTTGATGTTGCGCTCGATGATGTACGTCGCGATGTGCTCGGTCCCGGCGTACCGGCGGCGGCGCACCGCGTCGGCGGCGGCTCCCAGGGCGTGCAGGGGAGCGTCCCGGTACAGCACGAGCGCCTCGTCCGGGGTGATCCGCCCACCGGCGGCTGCACGGTCGAGGATGGGCTGAAGGTCGGCCTTCTCGGTCACCGGGCGTCCCTTTCGTAAGGGTTGTGGACGGACGAGCCCAGCGTACGCCAGGGGTTCCCCGGGCCGGACGTCAGGCCGTGCGGGGGGTCGTACGGTGCCGGGGGCTTGGCCGTCAGGCCGTGCGGGCGGGGTCGTACGGTGCCGGGGACCAGAGGCGCTGCGGTGCGCGCCGCCGGGCCAGCCACAGCACGAGCGCGGCGTAGAGCAGGTCGGTGACCACCGCGGTGAGGGCCAGCGGCCAGGGCGCGTCGGCCGCGGTCTCGTCCGATGCGAGTCCGTCGACGACCGCGGCCGAGGCGCCGAAGGCCAGCAGGTTGTTCAAAACGTGCAGGGCGATGGCGGCTTCCAGACCGCCGGTGCGGATCGTGAGCAGGCCCACCACCAGGCCGTTCACCAGCAGACCCAGGAAGCCCCAGCGGGTGCCCCAGCCGTGGGCGGCGGCAAACAGCACGGCCTGCGGGAGCACGACGATCCACGGGGAGCGCACGAACGCCCCGGCCGCCTGGGTCAGCCAGCCCCGGAAGACGTACTCCTCGGCCGCTGCCTGCAGCGGGACGAGGAGGACCAGGACGGCCAGCGCCGTGAGGAAGGAACCCCAGCCCACCCAGGTGCCGGACGCGTCCGAGTCGCCCGGCAGGAAGAAGGCGATCACCGTGAGCAGGAGGACGGGCGGCAGCCCGGCCAGCAGACACCACCCGAGCCAGCGGACCCGCAGCCGCCCGGTGACCGAGGTGACGGTGCCGGCGGGCCGTCTCGCCGGCCACAGCGTGGCCAGCAGCACCAGGGGCAGGGCTATCGCGAGGG
Source organism: [Streptosporangium] indianense (assembly GCF_021474405.1). GTDB lineage: Bacteria > Actinomycetota > Actinomycetes > Streptomycetales > Streptomycetaceae > Streptomyces > Streptomyces indiaensis. The sequence continues at coordinate 341 of NZ_JAKEIO010000210.1, read as the reverse complement.
ACACCAGGTCCGTCGCGGTGTTCCCCAGTACCCCTAAGTCGGGTCCCCCGTCGGGAAGTTCGGGGACGCCGAGCACTGCTCCGAAGACGTAGGAGGCGACGGCCAGCACCAGGACGAGCACACAGTAGGCGACGGCCAGGAGCAGGGTGCCGACCAACGGCCGCCACCAGCGGTGACGTCCTGTGGCACGGTCCAGGCGGTGGTAGGGGTGGCCGGTGGGGTCGGTGTAGTTGAGCACGCCGAGCGGGTGGTCGGTGTGGTGCTGGTCGACGACGGGGTCGGCGTCGGCGTAGTGGAGTGCGGAGCCGTTGTGGTCGCCGTCGGGCCGCTCGGTGCCGAGG
>NZ_JAKEIO010000209.1 GCF_021474405.1 [Streptosporangium] indianense | reverse complement strand
CGGCGCCCCCCACCCCCGTCGGGGGGGGGGGGGGGGGGGGTCCGGTGGCGGGCCGGCGCCGGGGGAGGTGCGGAGTCAGGCAGGCCGGAGGCAGCAGCCTGGACGGCCGGGCGCTCGGGCACGTTAACCGTCTCCGGGTCGGTGAGTTCGCGCAGCACGTCGTGCTGCCAGTCCCCGCCTCCTGTCATGCCGGTCACCCTGTCCTACGCGAAGGTGCCGAGCAGTCGCCCGTACACCCCGAACACGCCGATCACCAAGGGGAACAGGGCGATCACGGCCACGGACTCCAGGAGGTCACCGGCGCGCCGCAGCCGCACCCGCACATGCTCGGCCGGCTCCACGGCCAGCACCACCAGAGGTACGGCGGCGAGAAATCCGAGCACGGCGACAGGACCTCCAGCGGCCGAGGCATGGTCACCCCACACCACGGCGAGCCGCACCGCGACCACGGCCGCCGCCAGGAGCAACACCACGACCTCGGCGGTGAGCGGAAAGGCACGCGCCCGCAGGGCGAGGACCACCATGACGGTGATGCCGAGCGGCACGGTCCACACCGACACGGTGCCCATGACGAGCACGCCGGCCGCACCTGCGGATGCGGCAAGAGCAACAGTGGCCAGCACCAGCCCACGGTGGGTGGCCGCGAGCGCCGTACCCACCTGGTACCGGCTCACCGACACCCCACCCGTACGCCGGTCGTCCAGCCCGGTCAGTCCCGACGCCATCAGAGCGAGCCGTGGCAGCATCCCGAGGGCGACGACAGAGACGACGGCGAGCAGAGCACCGATCCGGGCCTGCTGGGCAGCGGTCTCCGCCCCTCCCTGAAGCCCGAGAGCCGCCTCCCACGCCACAAGGCAACCGGCGACAGCCCCGGCGCCGATCAGCGCCCCACGTCCGAACGGCGTGAACCACCCGGCGAGCAGCAGCGCCAGCGTCACGGCACCCGCGACGCACGCCAGCCGCACCGCGCCGCCCCAGTCGTGGGCGTCGGCGCAGGTCCAAGTGCCCAGGACGGCAAGGGTCGCGGCCGTGACGATGAGGGTGGCAGCGAGCGCGTGCCGCCGGACCCGCCCGAGGAGGGCACCGGCCAGGGCACATGCCGCGGCAATGACGAGAAGTCCCGTACCGACCGATGACAGTGTGAAGTGGTTCCGAGCCAAGAGCCCGGCGGACAAGGCCCAGAGGACTGTCGCACACCCGGCGACAACGCGCCGCACCGCAGGCCGCCACCGCCAGAGGCGCATGTCGAGATCGTCGGCGACGTCGTCGGTGACGTCATGGACGACGGGCGCGGAAGGGGCGTCCTCCACCCGCACGAGCCGCAACACGGCCCCGTCGGCCACACCGGCCGACTCAAGGGTGCTGTTGTGCGCGAGCGCGGATCCGTCCGGGGTGACCAGGTGCCGCAACTCGGGCCGGTCCCCTACGCGGTCGTCCAGAAGCCGCATGATCTCCGGCAGCAGAACCCCGACGGGCTCCCGCGAAGGCAGCACGAGGTCGACCCGACGCCGCTCACCGACCAGGGTGACCCGGCTCAACGCCGTACGGCTGTTGGTCGCCGAACGACTCAAGGACCCCGTGGACATCACGCGTTCGAACCTATCATCGAGAAGGACTGGCTGAAGGGGCCGCAGGGTTGGGGGAGTTCTGCCCCGAGGACGGCACAGACGCGCCGTACGGGCTCTTCCCGATGACCCGGTGCGACACGAACGACCAGCCCACACACCCGGCGCACACCACTGCCGCGATCACGACTCCGGCGAACATCTTCCCCATCCGCTCATCGAGCGACCGGCGCTGCCGCTGCGCGCCGAAAAGAAGGGCGTCGCGGAGGCGACGGCGGCGGACGGAGACCGATTCCAGCAACTGGTTGTCGTAGTCCTGAGCTGTCATGGTCTTCGGCCGCCTGTCTCGCGGAGAACGTGGATCACGTCTCGAACTCGCCGATCCATGAGCGCCTCAGCAGATGCTTGGGCAAGTATTCGGACTCGACCTCGATCGGGAATTCGTTGTCGTAAGCCATACATGCCAAAGCGAGGGGACCGAGGGCCACTAGGCCGTCACCGCTCAAGGCACGCGCCTCGTCGCCGGCCCAGTACTGCTTGTGCCCGGTGACGGCGTCGACCAGTGCGCTGTTGAACTGCTCTGTTTCCCGCAGCTGGAAGCGATGGAAAAGTTCGAGTGGCGGATAAAGGACCTTCAGCATCATTTCCTTGTCAACGACGCCCTCCTGCTCGGGATCGGTGCCTTTGACCGCCGCTACCAGCTTGTCCCACATCTCCGTCGCTCGACCGGCCCAGAAGCTCTGGAGAGCCTCTACCCAGTCGTAGACGTAGCCGTCGAACACCGCGCCCTCGGGAACAGACTCACGCAGAAACGACACAGGTACCCGCATCAGTCGATCGAGACGGTCGTTCTCGCGGCAGATCGTCGCCAGATAGACCGCCGTGAGCCACGCCCCCGCATGTGTATAAGGCGTCGGCCCCGTCGCCGGCAGGTTCTTCACCTCGCCCGCGCTCCCGATCCGGCACGGTACGGGTCCCTCGGCGGCAGTGGCGGAGTCGAACAGAGCACAGCCGACCTGCATCGCTGTGACCCAGGCCTCCCACGTCTCAAGCTTCGCTGCTTCGGGATCCGTAAGGCAGTACCACTTCGCCATGGTCAGCGTGCTGCTCAGCGCCCGATGGCGGGACATCTCCGACCGTTCCATTCGGTCGAGAACCCGACGCGTCCCATCGATGAGCGGCGCCATGGCCTCGGCCGCGTTGTCCGTGCGGAAGCCATGGCGCGGAACGCTCGTGACCACTGAACCCCTCCTCTAACCGATCTTGAAGTATTCCATCACAGCACCAGCGTAGGACCCTGTGTTCTCATTCGCCTTCACCAGGACGTACTGCAGCTTTCCGTCTTCCAGGGCGTCTTCGAGCGCGTTGGCGATCTCAGTGTCTTTCCCGCCTCGCGCCCACATCTTTTCAAGAATAGTGTAGAAATATTCCTTCGTGCCCTGTTTGACCATCATGCCCTCGTAGGGGCCTGCCCCTCTGCGCCAGCCGAGATCCGCCGAGGGTGCCTTCGCTTCGACGATCACATAGCCGCCGTCATCTCCGAGCTTGTACACCTGGTCGAACATGTCAGCGCCATTGGGCGTCTTGGGAAGCGGCACCCACTCGGCGCCCGGGAACTCGTGCGGAACCACGTGCAGCTCAGCTGCCTTCTCGCCCAGCTTCTCGGATATTTTGCTGTTGTTGGGCACATCGCCAAGCTGCTCGGCGTATGCCTCCTGTGCTCTCTTGAGGGCCTCGTGCGCTTCAGGTGTGGGGGCATCCTCGACTGCCTTTGACGCATCGGTGAGGTGCCCTGCCACCTTGCGGTCTTTCGCCAGCCTGTCGAGCTCGGGACGATGCACGGGGTCGGCCGAGTCCGGCCCCAGCGGCGTCCGACCGTACTTGACATCCGACGGCCCGCTCGGCAGGTCGTACTTGGATACCAGTTTGCCGTTCGCGTCCCTGGCGAGGATGGGCAACTCGACACCGTCAACGATCCTTGCGGCTTCCTTGCGTCGGTCGAGAGCGTCATAGTGTTCTTCGCGCCAAGCCGGGTCGTTGTTGGCCTTCCAAACGTGCTCGTCCCGGAGGCGCTTTCGTTCCTCGGCGGTGAGTTCCCGGTCTCCGGCGGAATTCGTTCCTCCGGAATCGGGATCTGAACCGCTTGACCTCGCGGCAGATCTTGACGGCTCGTGGCCACTGCCGGACCCGTTGGCATCGCCTGTTCCTTGGCGGGGCGACGATGCATGCGAGGTGTGTCCTTGAACGCTGCCACCAGTATCGGTTGTCGTTCCAGCGGATCCGCCGCCTGTGTGCATGGATGCCTGTGGTGACTGTGGCCTGCCACCTACTCCTGCGAGTTCTCGTTCTCGCCCTGCCAACTCCTCCGGCGTATCCCCGGTCACCGTGGAATGTTCCGCCCTCGGTGCGTCACTGACGACGTTGCCGTGTTGGTCGTAGGGGATGAACTCGCCGTTCTCGATGACGAGCTTGGAGCCGTCGTCGAGTTCCAAGACGCTGTGCGGAGCACGCAGGTCGGGGACGTTGTGCACTCCGCTCAAGTTCTCTGCGACCTTGGCGATGGTAGGCACGGCGTGCCCCGTCACCTTGACCGCGGCGCCGACCGGGTCGATCACCTCGCCGACCTTCGCGACCGTGGTGGCCACCTTGGCGGCGGTGCCCGCCTTGCCCGCGGAGGCGACCTTGAGCGGCCCGGCGCCCAGGGTGAGCCCGTTGAAGACGACGGTGGCCGCTGCCCGGGACGGGTTCTCCTCCCACATGTCCCAGGCGACGAAGCCCTTGGCGAACTCCTTGGCGTACCCCTTGCTCTCTTGCGCGAAGTCCGATGCGAAGACCCCGGTGGGCTTCCGGCCACCCGACTCCATGAGATAGGTCTCTGCTCCGACAATCGCCCGGACCACGCCTTCCCAGGCCTGGCCCGCCCGGTCCGAGCCGTGGAAGCCGGTCAGGGTCGCGAGGCCGTCGATGGTGCCCCAGACGTTGTCGACGACGATGCCGTCCCAGAAGAAGCTCTTGGCGTAGTAGCCGAGGTCGTCCGGGTCCCACCAGTCGTGGGACTGGGTGACCGGTGTGCCCCAGGGGAGTTCCTTGGCCTGGTCCAGTACATCGGCGCTGTAGCCGTAGAGCTCCGCGCCGCGGGGTATGAGCTGCTTGGCCCCGGTATTCATCACGTACTGAGTGCCGCCGACCAGTGCCGTGATCTTGTTGCTGCAGGCGATCTCGGCAGCAGCGAACTGCTCCTGCGCGACGTTCACGTCATGCCTCAGGGCCTTGTGCTGCGAGACCTTGTCAGCGTCATCGGTCCAGTTCTCGTCGAACGCTCCGCTGTCGGTCTTCAGGCCCGCGACGAACGTGGTCGCTTGGCTCTGCAACTGCTCCAACCGCTGTGCGATCGGCGCGACTTCCGCCGCGTACGTCCGCAGCGCGTCGGCCACCGAGGCGACCTTGTCCGCGAACCGGTCGGCGGCATCGCGTACCGGCTTGGTGGATGCGAAGAGATCCTCTGCTTCGGGCGCCTGGTAGAAGGCCGACAGCCCCTGGAACTGCCGATGCGCCTCCCCACCGGCTTGGCGGATGCCGTCCGCCTCCTTGCGCAAGGCGTCAGTGTGCTGTTCCAGCTGACCGAGATCGCCGGTGAACAGCGGGATGGACTCCGGCTCGATCACAGGCGGCCGGCCTTCCAGCCGGTCGGCATGTCGGGCCTGATCAGTCCGGCCGCCCGATGCTGCGCCTCCGCAGCCATCTCCAGGTCACCGTCCCGGTACGCCACCGTGGCCTCTACCGCGCCGTTCACCGACTTGCCGACGCGCTCGCCGATGAACTTCAGCTCGTCGGCGGTGCCTTCCATGAACTCGGCGAGCGCTGCGGCGACCAACCCGGTCTGCCCCTTGTGCTCACCGCCTGCCCCACCCGGAGCGAGCGTCCCGGCCGAGGTGGCCGCCCCCTGCACGTCACCCGAGTACGCCTGGACGATCTCGTCCAGGACCTTCATGACGTCGCCCACGTTCGAGACCACACCCTGGACCCCGGACGGAGAAATGTCCCACGCCGGCATGCGTCAGCCCCCGCTTCCCTGCTCCTACTAGCGCCCCGTGCTCTGCCTCAGCCGATGTTGTCGACGGCCGCCCGCGCCTTGGCCAGGGTCGTCTGCGCAGTCCCGTCGTTCTGCTCCATCGTGGTGCGGACCAGGCGGATGATCTCGCGGACCTCACCGGCGGCGCGGTGCCAGCGAGCCTCCTTGCCGTGATACTCGTCAGCGACGCCGTCCGCGGTGAAGTCGGCCATCGCGGCCTTCACCGCGCGGTCGCGGTCGCTCAGCACCCGCTCCAACTGTCCGATGACGCTGTGCAAGCTGATCTGCACCTCACCGGAAGCACCGGTGTCGTACGAACGGCGGTCCTGGTTCTGCGGCATGGCTGGATTCCCCCTGTAAACGGTGACGACGAAGGCGGCTTCGCGTGGACGGCGCATGCGCGCCGCCGTGGGCTACGGCGGCTACCGCGCGCCGAAGCGAGCCGCGTCGAAGTTGGCAGCACCCATGTTCTGATGCGCGTTGTCCTCCAGCTCCACGTCACCGGTGCCGAATGCGGTGTCCATGCCCGACTGGCCGCCCAGGATCGCGCTGAGCGAACTGTTCAGCGCAGCCGTGATCTCATCGGCGTTGAGCTTGAAGGTGTCGAACGCTGCCTTGCCCGCGCCGTTGAACTTGCCCTCCAGTGGCTCCGCCGACTGGATCAGCCACGTGATCAGCGTGCCCAGATCCTCCGACGAGCCGACGGTGCTCTTCCCGAGCTCCGAAAGGGTCGTCGACCCCATGTCGAACTTCATATCCCTGCCCCCGTAAGCATGTTGCGCAATAGCGCCGCGCGATCACTGCAGCGTACTCACACGGCACGTGCGCCTCACAGTTCATCGAACATCCTTGCGTACCTTGCGTTGCAGGCGCAACGCAGTTGAGCATGAACTGGCTTGATCTCGTGCGTGGATGGCCGTCGTCCGGAGCTCCGGAGACAGAACCCGGCGTGCAGCGCCCGACTCCTCTGTCTCCGGGGTGGTGCCGTCAGGGCCCGGCGACCCCTTCCTCGTCGGCGACACGCACCAGCGGATCTACGACAGCCAGGTCACCCTCGGCAGCTTCGGCGTCCATATCCGTGGCCGGTCCTCACGGCTGACACTCAGCTACCGCATGTCCCGGGAGATCCTCCGCGACGCGATCCGGGTCCTCGACGGCGCCGACGGGCCTGGCACGTCGTGCCCCGTGAGTCCACGGCCATCTGCGTTCCGACCAATGACATGGTCACCCCATCAAGGGACTGGAGCGCCTCTGCCTGACCATTGCCGGGGGCCGAAGGGCTCGTCCCTCGTGCCTCGGTGGACGCCTGGGAACACACTGACTCGGAGCGGCCCAGCCCCTCGTCACCCGCCCGCGGAAACCCCGATATGCACCGTGCGCAATTTCCCGCGACGGACCCCCCGCCCTCCCCCGTAGAGCAGACGACAGACAGTTCACAGGGAGGGGAACAGGACGTGGCAGGGCACAGGGGCAGACGTGTCAGGGGTACGGCGGCCGTGGTGGTGGCGATGGCGGCGCTCACCGCGTCGCAGGGGCCGGGGGTGATCCCGGCGCGGGCCTCCGTACCGGCGCCCGGTCAGGTACCGGGCGAGCACGGACCGAGCGTGTCCGGCGACGCCCCCTACCGCACGGAGCTTCCGCCCCTGCGGACCGGGAAGCACGCGGGTGGCCGGGCGGCCGTGGAGGTGGGTGGCGCGCTGCCGGCGAGTGTGTTCACTGCCTATCGCAGGGCTGAGGACCGGCTCGCGCGCGAGGCTCCCGGCTGCCGGCTGCGCTGGCAGCTGCTGGCGGCGATCGGGCAGGTGGAGTCGGGGCAGGCGCGGGGCGGCAGGGTGACGTCGGACGGTACGACCGTGGCACCGATCCTCGGGCCGCGGCTGGACGGCGTGGCCTTCGCGCTGATCCGGGACACCGACGGCGGTGTCCACGACGGGGACACGGCGTACGACCGCGCGGTCGGGCCGATGCAGTTCATCCCGTCGACCTGGGCCCGCTGGGGCGCGGACGGCAACGGTGACGGGCGTACGGATCCGAACAACGTCTTCGACGCGGCCCTCGCCGCCGGACGGTACCTGTGTGCCGGCGGCCGGGACCTGTCCGTCCCCGCCGAGCTGGACCGGGCGATCCTCGGCTACAACCACTCGGCGGCCTATCTGCGCACGGTCAGGGCCTGGTACGCGTACTTCACAGAAGGACACCGGGTGGTGCCGGACGTCTCCGCCGGGTCCTCCTCCGCGCACCCGGAGCCGTCGCGCCCGGCCGCCACACCGAAGCCGTCGCGGACACCCTCCGCCCGCCCGAGTGCCCCACCGTCCCGGACCC
>NZ_JAKEIO010000208.1 GCF_021474405.1 [Streptosporangium] indianense | reverse complement strand
ACAGGTGCGGAGGGGTTCCGTGGGCGTTCGGGTTCTGGGCGTTGGCCGCGTGGGCGTTCGGGTTCTGGGCGGGGGCTCCGTGGGCCGGGGTTGCGTGGGCGGGAACTCCCTGAGCGGGCGTGCCCTGGGCGTTGATGCCTTGAGCGTTGATGCCGTGGGCGTTCGTGCCCTGGGCCGGATTGCCCTGAGGTGGAGTTCCCTGAGCTGCGGGGACGCCCTGAGCCGCCGGGATTCCCTGGCCGTTCGTGCCCTGGGGCGGGACGGCCTGCCCCGGAGCCGCCTCCGCGGGGAGCGGCCGGCCGACGGCGGGTTGCTGCGGCAGCGGCTGGGCCGGGGCCGCGGGCTGCAGGACCTGCCCGGGGAGAGCAGCCTGCACACTCTGTCCGAGCCCGCCCTGAGCGGGTACGGACACGCCCTGCGGCGCGTGCACCTGGGGGGCGACGCCCTGCGGCGGTACGGCGCCGCCCTGCACGGCACCGGCCTGTACGGGCGCGGCCTGCCCCAGCGGGAACTGGCCGGTGGCGTCCTGCTGCGCGGCAGCACCCTGCGCGGCCGCGCCGGGAACGGACCCCGCCGGCACGGCGGCGGCAGGCAGGGAACCCGGCGGTACGGGCCCGCCCGGACCCGCGGGCGCGGAACCCGCAGGCACCGGGCCCACCTGGTCGGCAGCTCCAGGCACCGGCGCTGCGGCCCCCTCGGCCGGCTGCGGCGCCGCGACGGCCCGTCGCCGACGGCCGGTCGGCGCACTGGTCGGATGCGGCTGCGGTGGAGTGTGATCGGCGGACTGGTCGTGCGGAACGGCGTCGTGCCGCCCCTCGTCGGCGGTCCCGTGACCGGAGCCGGCCGCCCCGGGGGCCGCCACGACCTGCTGCGGCTGCCCTTGAGCAGGCACCTGCCCCTGCACGGGCGCCACGCCCTGCCCGGGCGTCTGCCCCTGCCCGGGCGTCTGCCCCTGAGCCGGCACCTGCCCCAGGCCCTGTCCGGGCACCTGCCCCTGAGCGGGCACCTGCCCTTGAACCGGAGCCAGGCCCTGTCCCTGCCCGGGCGTCTGTCCCTGCACCGGAGGCAGGCCCTGTCCGGGCACCTGCCCCTGAGCGGGCACCTGCCCCAGGCCTTGTCCGGGCACCTGCCCCTGGGCCGGAGCCAAGCCCTGTCCGGGTACCTGCCCCTGAGCCGGCACCTGCCCCTGGGCCGGAGCCAGGCCAGGGGCGGCCTCCGCCGGGGCTTCCTGCTGGGTCGGGGGTGGAGTCTGATCGGATCCGGCCGGCGGCAGGGCGAACACCGGACGCGGCCCGGCCGCTGCCGCCTCCTGCGCGGCGGCCGCCCGTTCGTTGGCGGCGGCCAGCGCACGCCGTCGGCGCCCGGTCGGCTGCCGGTCCTGCCCCTGGGCCGCATCGGCCGAACCGGCGGACTCACCACCGGACGACGCCGCGGGCAGCGCGGGCGGCAGCGCCGCCTGCTCCCCCGGCTCACGCCGGGCCCGCCGCCCGGACGGCGCGGGCACGCCCTGCGGCGGCACGGTTCCGCCGAGGCCCGTGTTCGAGGCGGCGGCCCCGGCCGCGTGCTCGGCGGCCGTCACCACGGCCCCCTCGGCGACACCCTGGACGGCGGTGCCGACGGCTTCCGCACCGGCTTCCTCCGCCGCGCGCCGCCGTCGCCCGGTGCCGCCGGACGCGGCACCCGCCGCAGCACCCGCCACAGCATCCGCAGCGGCCTCCTCACCGGACGCCTGCGCCGGAAGAGCGGCCGGTTCCCCGGCGGCCCGCCGCCTGCGCCGCCCGGTGGGCGCGGCCCCGTCGGCTCCGGGAGCACCGGCCCCGTCACCCTCACCCGGAACGTCCCCGTCCAGGAAGGCGTCGGTGGTGGCCCGGCGCGCCCGGCGCCGCCCACCGGAGCCCTGCCCGGCGGAACCGACGGCAGCGGGATCCACGGCCGCGGGGTCCACGGCGGCGGGCTCCGCCGGGTCGACGACGGCGAGCGCGGCGGACTCGTCCACCTGCTGGGCGGGAACGGCCCCGGCCCCACCGCCGATCGGCACCTCGAGGACGTACGCGCTCCCGCTCATCCCCGGTACGTCGTGCGTCTGCAGCACGCCGCCGTGGGCCCGGACGATCCCGCGCACGATCGGCTCGTGCACGGTGTCGCCACCGGCGTACGGCCCGCGCACCTCGATCCGGACGACCTCGCCGCGCTGGGCCGCCGCCACCACGACGGTGTTGTCCAGGTAACCGCCCGCCGACACGGGCGTATTGCCGGTCGCGTCGACCCCGGCCACGTCGGCGACGAGGTGCGCCAGGGCCGTGGCGAGCAGCCGCGGATCGACCTCGGCCTCGATGGGCGGCGCGTGCACGGCGAACTGCACCCGCCCGGGCCCGATCAGCTCGACCGCCCCGTCGACCCCGGCGGCGACGACGGCGTCCAGCATCACCTTCGTACGGGCGATGTCCTCGCCGCCCGCGTCGAGACGCTGGTACCCGAGGACGTTGTCGATCAGGGTCGTGATGCGCGAGTAGCCGGCGGACAGGTGGTGCAGCACCTGGTTGGCCTCGGGCCACAGCTGCCCGGCGTCGTCCGAGGCGAGCGCGGCCAGCTCGCGGCGCAGTTCTTCCAGCGGGCCGCGCAGCGACCGGCCGAGCAGGGTCAGCAACTGCTCGTGCCGGGCGGCGAGCGCCTCGAACCGGTCCTTCTCCCGCTCCCCGAGCGCGGCGTACCGCTCCTCGTTGGCGGCGAGTTCCTCGGCGTGCCGCTCGGTCAGCTCCTCCAGCTCGGTGACGTGCTGCTGGCGCAGCGCGGTGAGCTCGGAGGCGTGCTCCTCGGCGATCCGCTCCAGCTCTTCCTCGTGCCGCTTCTGCGCCGCCTCCTTCTCCTCGACGACGGCGTCGTAGGGCCGCCGGTCGGTGAAGGTCATCACGGCGCCGACGAGCTGGTCGCCGTCGCGCACGGGCGCGGTCGTCAGGTCGACCGGCACCTTGCCGCCGTCCTTGGCGTACAGCACCTGCCCGCGCACCCGGTGCTTGCGCCCGGAGCGCAGGGTGTCCGCGAGCGGCGAGTCCTCGTAGGGGAAGGGCGAGCCGTCGGCGCGCGAGTGCAGCACGAGGTCGTGCAGTACGCGCCCGCCGAGGTCGCTGGCCCGGAAACCCAGTATCTGGGCGGCGGCCGGGTTGACGAGCACGATCCGCCCGTCGGTGTCGGTGCCGACGACGCCTTCGGCCGCGGCCCGCAGGATCATCTCGGTCTGCCGCTGGGACCGGGCGAGCTCCGCCTCGGTGTCCACGGTCCCGGACAGATCGCGTACGACGAGCATGAGCAGCTCGTCGCCGGTGTAGCCGTAACCGTCGTAGGCCTGCTGTCCGTTCTCGAGATTCGCACTGGTGACCTCGACGGGGAACTCGGTCCCGTCGGTCCTGCGCGCGATCATGCGGGTCGGCTTGGTCCGGGCGTGCGGATCGAGGTGTTCCGGCCGGCGCATGGAGCCGGGGATGAGCTTGGAGTCGAACTGCGGCAGCAGATCGAGGAGCCCGCGCCCCACGAGAGCGGTGCCCGGGGTCTCGAAGGCCTCCAGGGCGATGGTGTTGGCGTTGACGACCGTGCCGTTGGCGTTGACCAGCACCAACGCGTCGGGGAGGGCATCCAGTATGGCTGCGAGGCGAGCAGCGCCTCGGGATGGCCTGCTGCTCACGAGACGCTTCCTCCCTGTTACCGCACCTTGCCGACCGCTCGGGCCATCTTGCCAACCGTCCCGCGGCGTGTCACGCGAGGGAGTCTAAGGGCTGTGGTTGCGCTCGCGACGCCGGATGAGAGGGAGGCCGCACGCGGAAGTGACCCCGAACCGGCGACCGGGGGACCGTGAAACGCCCGCCCTCCTGCGACGACGTCGCGGGACCTTCGCGGGACCTTTACGAGAGCGGCGTTTCTGTACCTTTCGGCCGAGCCGCACCCGGCTGGCGGAATGGGGGCGGAGTGTGGCGCAAAGGACCGCGACCGTCCGCCCCCTCCCTCGCTGACGGTCGGCGTCAGCCCTTCCCTGTGGCCTTCATGTCCGGCAGCAGCGGCACGAGCCGGTCCCACCGGGAGATCTGGCAGCCGTCGCGACGGTCGTATTTGGCGTTGACGGGCCGGCCGGCCCAGGTGCCGGTGACGTGCGCGGTGGCGGGCCCGCCGTACTGCATGGTGCAGAAGCCGTCTTCCGGCGCGGGGGCGAAGACGTCCGTCCCCGAGCGCGTGTCCCGCTCCAGGGCGGCACAGGCGCCGCCCGGGTCGGGGTGGCTGCCGCCGTCGGGGTCGCAGTACAGCTTGAACGTCCCGTCGGCCCCGCCGCCGGCGTTGCGCACGGTGACGGTGAGGTGATCGCGGTCCGGGCCGTTACCGGGCCGGGCGGCCGGGGACGGCAGACCGGTCGCGTCGGCCTGGGCGTACGCGGCCGGGGGCGCCGCGGTCAGCGACCCGGCGACGGCGACGGAGGCGGCGGCACCGAGGAGGAGGCGCCGCAGGGCGGGGCGGGCCGTGGCCCGGGAAGTGGCACGCAACATGCGCTGTCTAACGCGACGCGGCGCGGGATGTTGCGCGCGAACGTCCGAGCGGTACCCGTACGGGCCTGACAAGGCCTTTGCCCTGCGCCCTTCCCGCCTAGTACCGTGGGGGTCGATTGGTGACAGCACGCTCGACTGTGTCATCATCGGCACGCACCGCTCGCGCTCGCGCGGGAGTGATGCTGGAGGCGTCGCCTAGTCCGGTCTATGGCGCCGCACTGCTAATGCGGTTTGGGTCTTAAAGCCCATCGAGGGTTCAAATCCCTCCGCCTCCGCACTCAGCTCAGGGAGTCCGGTAAGACGTACCGGACTCCCTGAGCTTTTTCTGTGGCTTTTTCTCCGTCTGAGTGCAGGAGTCGCTCAGGGACCGCGGACGGTCGAGCACGTACCCGGCCCTCGCGACGCGTGACGGTGACCCGCACGGTGGGGACAGCAAGGCCCGCCCGGCGTACGAGCCGTCAACCGTCCGGACGCGCGCGACCAGCCCGTCCGACCAGGGACGCCGCGCGGGCCGGAACGGCCCTTGGGGACTGTTTCAGCAGGTCACAAGGGGTGCGGCTAACGGATTTCACATGGCGGCGGCAGTCATGTAATGTTCTTCCTGTCGCCGCGAGCGAGCCGGAAGGCCCGGGAGCGGCGATAAAACAGAACAAGCACTCGTAGCTTAACGGATAGAGCATCTGACTACGGATCAGAAGGTTGCAGGTTCGAATCCTGCCGAGTGCACACAGATCAAAGGCCCCCTGGGATCAACCCAGGGGGCCTTTGGCGTCAGCCATTGACACCAACGCGTACAGGTGAAGCGCCGACGATGTCATCGGAGCGTCCGGCTACAGGATGGTGTCAGCGCACGTCGGTGGAGGGAGACCCTCGCGTGACGTCCAGCGGTGCGGTGCCCCGTCGGGACAACCGGTCCACGTCCGACGGCTCCTCGGCCGTTCTCTAACTCCGCGCCCGACCACATCAGTTCGCATTACGATCACGTGGCCGCTGTTGGGCAGGACATCGCGAGGGGGACGTGGGCGTGAGGCGAACAGAGGGCCATGGAGGCAGCCGTCGGCGGGGCGGCGGCAGGGCCGTGCTGGCCGTCGCCGCGGTGCTGCTTCCGCTCGTCGCGGGGTGTGGTGGGGGCCATGAGGACGCCGATCCCGGCGCCAAGGGTGCCAAGGCGACTGCCGGGCAGCAGGGCGGGGGAAAGAACGCAGGCCAGGGGAGCGGGGCCTTCCCGGACAAGGGTGTGCTCGTCACCGCCTCGTGTACCGTGCCCGCGAGCAAGCCGGCCAGCGTGACGGTCACGGGCTGGGATCCCACCACGTGGAAACAGACCGTCTCCCGGACCTTCACCGTCCCGGCCGAGGCCGTGGTCGCGGAGGCCGATGACGTCGCCTCCCCGCTCGTGGAGCTGTGCGCGGACAACTTCCCCGGTGCCGGCACGTCCGAGGACGGGCCGCGCGCCGTCGCCGCCACCCGGTTGCGGCAACTCTTCGACAAGGACTTCTCCCGGATGGCCGTCGTCCTCATCGATCGGGAGACCGAGGCGACCGGGGTGGGCTACGTCGACACCAGCGGCAAGCTGACCAAGCTGTCCGGTGAACAGGGCGAGGACTTCGGCGACACGCCCAAGGAGGAGAACGCCGTCTTCGCCCAGGACGGCAGTGCCGTCTGGTTCACCGAGACCGACTCCTCGGATCGTGTGCGGATCGCCAGCCGTTCCGTCGCCGGAGATCACGCGGTGACCGAACAGGCGGGCGGTGACGGCGAATACATGGACGGGGCCGGCCTGGCGCTCGCGGGTGACCCGGTGCGCGGGCTCTTCGGCAAGGAAGTCCGGATCAGTCCCGACGGGCGCAAGGCGACCGCCTTCATCACCTGGCAGGGCTACAACGTGGTCGACGTGCCACAGCGCGGCGCTGCGCTGCTCAAGGCCAAGCGCGTCAGGGCAACCGCCATTCCGTTCGACGCCGACTGCTACCCCTACGGCTGGGTCGACGACCGGACGGTGCTGTGCGGCCCCCGACTCGGCAAGGCCGATGACCCGAAGCGGAACAACTCCTTCTGGACGCTCGACGCTTCCCGGCTCGACGGCACGGCGGACGCCCCGAAGGGCGCCGTGGGCGGCCCGATCATCCCGGCGACGGACCGGAAGAACACCGTGCGGGCCATCGCGCGGGAGGGCAAGCAGATGATCTTCGCCTCGCTCCAGGGCACCCGGCTCGAGTTCTTCGTCTCCGCCATCGCTCCCGGCGCAACTCCGAAGAAGATCACCGCGGGGAGCGCGGAGAGGGCGCTGAGCGTGGGGGATGTCCTGGAGTGGCGGTGATGGCCGCGCTGCCGTGGCGGGGTGTGTCGAGGAAGGGGACGCTGGAGGCAGGGTGATGTGAGGGAGAGGTGCCTCATGGCTCAGACCAGCCCGGACCACAAATCGCGCCCGTCGTTCCTCGCCCGGCCCGGCGTGCGCCGCTTCCTGCCGTTCGTTCTGATCACCGCGGTCGCTCTGGTCTTCATCTTCGAGAACCGCTCCGACGTCGAGATCCGCCTGCTCGTGCCGATCGTGACCATGCCGCTGTGGGGAGCCCTCCTGATCGCCTGGGCGCTTGGCATGCTCGCCTGTGTCTTCACCGTGCGCCGACGGGCGAGCCGGCACTCTCGGCAGACCCGGTAGGTCCGTCAGTCGGGGCGGCAGTGTTCTTCCAGGTAGGTCGCGGCCAGGGTGCTCGCGCGGGTGAACCAGTCGTGCAGGACCGCGATCTCGTCCGGTGAGTAGTCGGCGAAGAGGTGCGTGAGGCGGGCGTAGTACGGCTCGTAGACCTCTCGGACCCGGGCGACCGCGTCGGGCAGGGCCGCGACGCGGATGCGGCGGCGGTCCTCCGGGTCGGGGCGGCGGGTGATGTAGCCGGCGCGCTCCAGGCGGTTCAGGATGCCGGTGACCGCGCCCGTGGTGACGTGGACCCGGGCCGCCAGGTCGCCTGCCGTCGGCAGGTTCTCGCCGGCCTCGATGACGTAGGCGAAGCACGTGAGGTCGGTCACACTCAGGCCCACCTGCTGGGCGATCTCATGCTGTCCGACCAGGTGAGTCGCGATGAGCTGGTCCATGGCCGACAGTGCCTGCTCCGGTGTGGCGGCCGGACGAGGCTTCGCTTGCATTCCCAGATCCCTTAGTTCGTGAGATGTTTGGGCTGTAAAAGTCTTAGCAGGTGAGGGATTCGATGGGTCGGAGTCCTCAGGCGCGGGCGCGAGGGAGTGACACGTGAGTGCACATCAGTATGACCACGGGCACACGGTCGCGGGATGGATCGGATGCGCCATCGCCTCGGTCGGGGCCGGTGTGGCGGGGCTGGGGATCGTCAGGGTCTCCGGTGTGCTGATCGCCGGCGGGCTGGCGATCGGGGTCGTGGCTCTGCTCGTCACCTGGGCCCTGCACCTCGCCGGGTGGGGCAAGGGGCCGGGGGTGCGGCCCCGGGCCGAGTGGAGCTGGCGCGTGCGGGACTCGGCGGCGCCGGGCGGGCACGAGGAGTGCCTGGGGTGCCGGCTGGCCGGGCGTGGACGCCGGGCGGCGGGTGCGGGTACGGGCGCCGTGCAGCCGGTCATGCCGGTGCAGCGTACGGGCGAGCCGGAGACCGTCGCCGCCGCGGGGACCGACTCCGGGCGGTAAGGCGGCGCCGGCCTCCGCCAGGCAGTTCGTCATCGGCCGTTCGCCATCTGTCCTCCTCCGTCGGCCACCCCCCTACCTCCGCACCCCCTGCC
>NZ_JAKEIO010000207.1 GCF_021474405.1 [Streptosporangium] indianense | reverse complement strand
AGGGGCAGCTGTTCCAGGGGCACGTACAGGGCGGGCACCATGTAGTCGGGCAGGGAACCCGACAGATGGGAGCGCAGGTCGGACACCGGCGCGTCGGCACCCTCGGCCACCACGTACGCCACGAGACGTCGCCGGCCGGTGTCGTCCTGCCAGGCCAGTACCACCGCGTCGCGCACGCCGGGGTGGGTCAGCAGCGCGCTCTCCACCTCGCCCAGCTCGATACGGAAGCCCCGGATCTTGACCTGGTCGTCGGCCCGGCCCAGGAACTCCAGGTCCCCCGAGGCCAGCCGGCGCGCCCGGTCGCCGGTGCGGTACAGCCGGTCTCCCGGCACGAAGGGGCTCTCGACGAACCGCTCGGCGGTCAGCTCCGGACGCCCGTGGTAGCCGCGCGCCACGCCGTCGCCGCCGATCCAGATCTCGCCCGGCACACCCGGCGGGACGAGCTGCCCGTGTGCGTCCAGCACGTAGACACGGGTGTTCGGCAGCGGACGGCCGATCGGCACGTACCCGCGGCCGCGCAGGCTCTCCTCGTCCGGGGCGAAGACGGTCGAGTCGACGGTCGCTTCGGTGCCGCCGTACGCGTTGACGACGACGCAGTCGTGACGGATGCGGCGCAGCAGGGCACGGCAGTCCTCGACCCGCCAGCCCTCCGAACCGACCGAGATCAGCCGCAGCGGCGGAAACGCCGTACCGCGCCGCTCGACCTCCTGAAGGACGGCGTTCAGGAGCGAGGGGACGATCTCCAGACCGGTGGCGTCGGTCTCGGCGATCAGGTCCAGGAGGGCAGACGGTTCGGTGGTGACGTCCTTCGACGCGATGACCAGCGCCCCGCCGAAGGGGACGGAACGGATCAGGTCGGCGAAGAACAGGTCCACGGAGAGGCTGGACACCGACAGGAACCGCGGCTTCATCTCCTCCAGCCCGTACCGCTCGTCCCAGGCGTTGAGGATGTGCCGGACGTTGCCGTGCTCGACGGCGACGCCCTTGGGTTCACCGGTCGATCCGGAGGTGTAGATGACGTAGGCCAGGTCCCCGGCGGTGACGGCGGTGGCCGGTGCGGTGACGGGCAGCCGCCCGATCGCGTCCCGCTCCGCGTCCAGGTCGACGAACCGCAGGCCCTCGTCGGCGGGCAGCCGGTCGCGCACGGCCGGCTGGCCGACGACGATCCGGGTCCCCGAGTCCGCCAGCATGTACGCGAGGCGGTCGGCCGGGAAGCCCGGGTCGAGCGGCACGTACGCGGCGCCCGCCCGCAGGATGCCGAGCAGCCCGACCGCCATGGCGGAGCCGCGCTCCAGGCTGAGACCCACCAGGGAGCCGGGCCCGGCACCGAGGGACACGAGGTGGTGGGCGAGCCGGTTGGCCCGCTCGTCCAGCTCCCGGTGGCTGAGCGTGGCGTCCTCCGCGATCACGGCGACCGCGTCGGGGGTGCGGGCGGCCTGCGCCGCCACCCGCTCGTGGATCAACGAGCCGTCCCTCACGGGCAGTTGCGTGGCGTTCCACTCCACGGCGACCTGCCGGCGCTCCTCGTCGGTGAGCAGGGGCATCGCCGCGACGGGCCGGTCCGGGTCGGCGACCGCGCCGGCCAGGAGCACGCCGAGGTGCCCGGCCAGCCGGGCGACCGTGGCTTCGTCGAAGAGTTCGGTGCTGTACTCGACCAGGCCGTGCAGCCGCCCGTCCCGTTCCTCGAACTCGAAGGTGAGGTCGAACAGGGAGGCCTCGCGCTCCAGCGGGTACGGGGACACCGCCGCGCCGGGCAGGGCCAGGGAATCGGCCGGGGCGTTCTGCAGGACGACCATGGCCTGCACGAGCGCGGTGCGGCTCGGGTCGCGCTCGGGCTGGAGCGTCTCGACGAGCTTGTCGAAGGGGACGTCCTCGTGGGCGAACGCGTCGAGAACGGTGTCCCTGACGCGGCCCAGCAGCTCCGCGAAGGTCAGCTCCTGCTCGACCCGGGTGCGCAGCACGACGGTGTTCACGAGGAAGCCGACCAGCTGCTCCAGCTCCTGGTGCCCCCGGGCCGCGGACGACGTGCCGACGGCGATGTCCTCCTGCCCGGACCAGCGGGCGAAGACCGCCTTCACGGCGGCCGTGAGCACCATGAACAGCGTCGCGTTCCGCTCGCGGGCCAGACCCTTCAGCCCGGTGACCGTCTCGGCGGGCAGGTCGAAGCCGTACACCGCGCCGGCCGACGAGCGCACGGCGGGGCGTGGCCGGTCGGTGGGCAGGTCGAGAGGGGTGATGCCGTTCAGCTGCTCGCGCCACCAGTGGAGTTGTTCGTCCAGCAGTCCGCCGTCCTCCAGGCGGGCGCGCTGCCAGGCGGCGAAGTCGGGGTATTGAACGGTGACTTCGGGAAGGACGGGTGCGCGGCCCTCCGTGCGGGCGGCGTACAGCTCGCTCAGTTCGCGGGTGACGACACCCATGGACCAGCCGTCGGTGACGATGTGGTGCATGCCGAGGACGCAGATGTGCTCGTCGGCGGCGAGGCGCACCAGAAGCACCCGGACGAGCGGGCCGGTGCGCAGGTCGTACGGGCGCACCATCTCCGCCCGCACGGCGTCCCGTGCCGCCTCCTCGCCGTCGGCGTCGACGGTCACCCACTCGGGGTCGAGGTGATCGTGGACGATCTGCACACCCCGGCCGTCACGGGCGCCGAACGTCGTCCGCAGCGCCTCGTGACGGGAGACCAGGCTCCGGACCGCGTCGCGCAGCGCCTCCGTGTCGAGGGGCCCGCTGATCCGCACGGGCAGGGCCGAGTGGTAGTCGGCGCCGCCGGGCGCGAAGTCCTCCAGGAACCACAGGCGTTGCTGGCCGAAGGAGAGCCGCAGATCGCCGTCGCGGGACACCGCTGGGACCAGCGGCGCGGCGGCGGTGGCGGCTCCGCCCTGGCCGGCCAGCCGCCGGGCGAGCGCCTCGCGCAGTCGTTCGGGAAGAGCGGCTGTCCGGTCGGCGCGAGAGGACGGCGTGTTCATGTGGCGGGATCCCCCAGGAAGTTGCTGTGCGGCGGTCGAGAAGGAGGCCCGTCCCGCCCCGCGCCGGTCAGGGGCGGCGCGGGGCAGGGGCGGCCAGGGCTCAGGCGGTGGCGGAGCGCAGGCGGCGGGGCCGCATGTCGGTCCAGTTCGCCTCGACGTAGGCGAGGCACTCCTCCCGGGGCCGGTCGGCGAGGACGGTCTCCCAGCCGGCCGGGACGGCGGTGCCGGTGGGCCACAGCGAGTGCTGGCCCTCCTCGTTGACGAGGACGTCGTACGAACGGTCGGACTTCTCGAAGGGGTTGGACACGAGGGAACCTCTCGGGTGAGGGATGAACGGGAGGGGAGGGAAACCGGGTGGATCAGGCCTGCGCGGCGGCCGCTTCCAGTTCGGCCAGGACCAGCTCCTCGACGCCGGCCGCGGTCTCGGCGACCGTCGGCCCCTCGAAGAGCGCGCGCGGTGACATCGCGGTGCCGAACAGGGCGTTGATCCGCGACACCGTGCGCAGGGCGAGCAGGGAATCGCCGCCGAGCGCGAAGAAGTCGTCGTGGACGCCGACCCGTTCGGCCCCCAGCAGCTCTTGCCACACCTCGGCGATGAGCTCCTCGGTGGGCGTGGCCGGTGCCTGGTACTCCGCGCCGGTGGCCAGGCCCTGCCGCGGAGCGGGAAGCGCCCTGCGGTCGACCTTGCCGTTGGCGGTCAGCGGCAGCGCGTCCAGCGTGGTGAACAGGGCCGGGATCATGTGCTCGGGCAGCGACGACGCCAGGTGGGAGCGCAGCTGAGCCGCCGTGGGCACCGGTGCTCCCGCGACGGGGACCACATGGCCCACGAGGACGGTACGGCCCGACGCAGGGTCCGTGTGCGGGACGACGGCGGTGTCCCCGACCGCCGGGTGCGTCACCAGCGCCGCCTCGACCTCGCCGGTCTCGACCCGGAACCCGCGGATCTTGACCTGGCCGTCGCTGCGGCCGAGGAACTCCAGGGTGCCGTCGGCCCGCCACGCCACCAGGTCCCCGGACCGGTACATCCGGGTGCCGGGGGCGCCGAACGGGGCGGCGACGAACCGCTCCGCCGTCGGCCCCGGCCGCCCCAGGTAGCCCTGGGCCAGACCGTCGCCGGCGATGTACAGCTCGCCCGGCACGCCGACCGGCGCGGGGGTGAGCCCCTCGGTCAGCACGTACACACGGGTGTTCGGCAGCGGGACGCCCAGGGGCACCGAGCCGCCGCCCGGGGAGCGGCGCACGTCGTGGGTGGTGGTGAACGTGGTGGCCTCGGTGGGGCCGTACCCGTTGGTGAGCCGCAGCCCGGGGTGGGCGTTCAGGACGCGCTCGCAGTGCTCGGGGGAGAGCCGGTCACCACCCGCGACGAGCTGCCGCAGCCCCGAGAACACGCCGATGTCGTCGTCCGTGACCTGGTGGAACAGGCCCGCCGTGAGCCACAGGTGCGTGACACCGTGCTCCTTGAGGAACCGGCCCAGTTCGGCCGTCGCGGGAAGCCCCTGCGGATGCACGGCCAGTCGCGCCCCGCGCAGCAGGGCCGCCCAGATCTCGAACGTGGACGCGTCGAAGGACAGCGAGGCGAACTGGGCGACCGTGTCACCCGGCCCGACGTCCGTGTACGGCGCCTCGTGCACCAGCCGGACCACGGCCCGGTGCGGGGTGAGCACCCCCTTCGGGGTGCCGGTCGAGCCTGAGGTGTACATCACGTACGCGATGTCGTCCGGTGCCGGGGACGCGGGCGGCGCGGTCGCCGGCCGTGCCGCGATCGCCGGGGCGTCCCGGTCCAGGTCGACGGTCCGGACCGCGGCGGACGGCAGCCGGTCGCGCGTCCCCTCCTCGGTGACGAGCAGTCCGACACCGCCGTCACCGATCATGTGGGCGAGCCGGTCCGCCGGGTAGCCGGGATCCAGCGGCAGGTACGCGGCACCGGCCTTCAGCACGGCGAGCACCGCGGTGACCGCGTGCGCGCCGCGCTCCAGGAACAGGCCGACGCACGTGCCCTCACCCGCGCCCAGGGAGACGAGGTGGTGGGCGAGCCGGCCGGCCCGCTCGTCCAGCTCCCGGTACGTCACGTCCTCCTCCCCGTACGTCAGGGCGACGGCGTCCGGGTGCCGCGCGGCCCGCGCGGCGAACAGCTCCGCAAGCGACGCCTCGGGCAGGGCGCGGGAGGTGTCGTTCCAGGCGCGTACGGTCAGGTCCGCCTCGGCGGCCGTGAGGAGCGGCAGCGCCGCCACCGGCGTGGCCTCTCCGGTGACGGGGAGCGCGGTCAGCAGGGTCTCCAGGTGGCCGCAGAGCAGGGCCGCCGTGTCCGCGTCGTACAGCTCCGCGTCGTACGCGAGGGTGTAGGCCAGCTCGTCACCGCCGTAGGCGATGAGGTTCAGCGGATAGTTGGTCGCCTCGGTGCCGGTCAGGCCGCGGACCCGCAGTCCGTGCGCGGCGGCCGCCTCGTCGTCCATCGGGTAGTTCTCGAAGACGACGAGCGTGCGGAACAGGTCCGTGCCGCGCTCCACCTCGCCGGCCGCCTGGACCAGCGGCAGCGGCACGTACTCGTACTGGCGCGCCTCCACCTGCGCCCGCTGCACCCCGGCGAGCCAGTCGGCCACCGGCGCGGCTTCGTCGACGCGCACCCGCACGGGCAGGGTGTTGATCAGCATGCCGATCATCGACTCCGCGCCGGGCAGGTCGGCCGGACGGCCCGAGACGGTGGCGCCGAACACGACGTCGTCCACCCCGGCGTGCCGGGCGAGCAGCAGCGTCCAGGCGCCCTGGAGCACGGTGTTCACCGTGAGCCGGTGCCGCCGGGCGAACGCGAACAGCTCGCGGGAGGCCTCCGGCGACAGACGGCGCGCGATCCGGGCGGTGGACCTCGTGCCGTGACCGGACGGCGAGTGCCGGACGGCGGGCAGCGGGGTCGGCGCCCCGAAACCGGCGAGGGCGTCCCGCCAGTAGGCCTCGGCCCTCGCCAGGTCCTGCCGCTCCAGCCACTCCACGTACGCGCCGAACGGCCGGCGGGCGGGCAGCGTGGGCTCCCGGCCTGCGGCCAGGTCCGCGTACGCCCGGTAGGTCTGCGTGAGCAGGTCGAACGTGGACCAGCCGTCCAGCAGGACGTGGTGGAAGGCGCACACCAGCCGCACCGACGTGTCCGTCAGCCGGACCAGGGTGAGCCGCATCAGCGGAGCACTGGTCAGGTCGACCGGCCGGGCGCGGTCCTCGGCGAGCAGTCGGCGCACCGCCTCGTCCCGCTCGGCGGCGGGCAGGGCACGCCAGTCAAGGTGTGTCACGGGCAGCTCGGCCCGGCGGCGGACCACCATCAGCGGGCGCGGCACGTCCCGCCACTCCAGCGCGGTGCGCAGCATGCCGACGTGGTCGGTGACGGCCTGCCAGGCGCGTGCGAGCAGAACGGGGTCGGCGACTCCGTCCAGTTCGAAGGACATCTGCTCGGCGTAGGCGCCGGGGTCGGAGAGGGTGTGGAAGAGCATGCCGCTCTGCATGGGCGTGAGCGGGAAGACGTCCTCGACGTCCCGGCCGTCCCCGGCGATCCGGTCCACGGCCGCCTGGTCGAGCCCGGCGAGCGGGAAGTCGGACGGGGTCGCGCCTCCGCTGCCCGGCCGCAGGCAGTGATCGACCACCTCGCGCAGCGCGGCGAGGAACGCGTCCGCGAGCCGCCGCACGGTGGGCGTGCGGTGCACGGCGGGCGCGTGGATCCAGTCGACGCGCAGTTCGCCGTCCTCGGTGGCGGCCACGACGTCGATGACGTGCGGCCGGGGCTGATCGGGGGCCTGGTCGGCGCCGAGTGCGGCCAGACGGGCCCGCACCAGCCCGTCGTCGCTGGTGGCGCCGTCCCACTGGCCGAGGTAGTTGAAGCTGATCTCGGGCTGCGGGGCGGCGGCGAGGGCGGTGCGCGCGGGACTGCCCGGCTCGGAGAGGTGGCGCAGCGCCCCGTACCCGATGCCGCGTCCGGGGACGGCCCGCAGCCGTTCCTTCGTCGACTTCAGGGCCCTGCCCCAGTCGCCGTCGGGGACGTCCAGGGTGACGGGGTGGATGGTGGTGAACCAGCCGACGGTGCGGGCCAGATCGACGTCATCGAAGAGCTCCTCACGGCCGTGCCCTTCGAGGGCGATGGTCACCGGATCGCCGGCCCAGTCGCGCAGGACCCGGCCGAGCGCGGTGAGCAGCACGTCGTTGATCTGCGTGCGGTACGCGGCGGGGACGCGGTGCAGCAGGGCCTGCGTCGCGGCCCGGTCGAGCCGCACGGACGTCACCGCGGCCCGGCCGAAGGTGGTGGCCGTCTCGTCACCCTGCCCGTCACGCGGCAGGGGGCGGACCGCGGCGGCCGTCTCCTGCCAGTGGCCGAGTTCGTGGTCGAGGGCGCCGGAGCGGACGTGCGCGGTCAGGCGGTCCGCCCACTGCTGGTAACTGCTGGTCCGCGGGCCCAGGTCGGCCGGACGCCCGTCGGCGAGCTGGGCGTACGCGGTGGACAGGTCCTCCAGGACGATCCGCCAGGACACCCCGTCCATCACCAGGTGGTGCACCGCCAGGAACAGCCGCGGCGGCCGCGACGCCCCCAGGCGGAAGAACACGCCCTTGACCACGGTGCCGCTCTCCAGGTCCAGGGAACGCTGGGCGACGAGGGCCGCCTCGTGCAGCTCGGCGTCCTGCTCCTCGACGGCCACCGCGGACACGTCCCGTACGGTCAGCCGCAGCGCTGCCGCATCGGTGTCGCCGTACTCCTGGATCCAGGTGCCGTCCTCCCGGACGAAGCGCATGCGCAGCGCGTCGTGGTGGGCGACGACCGCGCGAAGCGCCCGCTCCAGCAGCGCCGTGTCGGTGTCGGGCGCCAGCTCCATCTGGAGGGACATGCCGTAGTGGTCCGGGTCGACGGTGTGCTCGGCGAAGAACCAGTCCTGAATGGGCGTCAGCCCGACCCGCCCCGACACCTCGGCCGGTGCGTCCGCCGACGGCTCCTCGCCGGTGGTGACGTGGGGGGCGAGGGAGGCGATGGTCTGGTGGAGGAAGAGGAGGCGGGAGGTGAGGTGGAGTCCGTGCCGGCGGGCGCGGGAGACGGCCTGGATGGCGAGGATGGAGTCGCCGCCGAGGTCGAAGAAGTTGTCGTGGATGCCGATGCGGGGGGTGCCGAGGACGTCGGACCAGACGGTGGTGAGGGTCTGTTCGGTGGGGTTGCGGGGCGGGGTGTGGTCGGTGTCGGTGTGGGTGGTGGTGGGGTCGGGTGCGGGCAGGGCGCGGCGGTCGACCTTGCCGCTGGGGGTGAGGGGCAGCTGTTCCAGGGGCACGTACAGGGCGGGCACCATGTAGTCGGGCAGGGAACCCGACAGATGGGAGCGCAG
>NZ_JAKEIO010000206.1 GCF_021474405.1 [Streptosporangium] indianense | reverse complement strand
GGGCGAACCGGGGGCGCGTTGCGGGGGCGAACCCCTCGGTGACAGACGGGTGTCACTCACCGATAGCGTTGGTTCGCTTGAGTAATCCCCCCACATGATCAACGGGAGACCCAGTGAACCGCCCCGCTCGGCTCGTGACAGCCGCGCTCACCGCATCCGCGGCCCTGCTGCTGACCGCCTGTGGCTCGGGGGGAGGTGACGGCTCGTCATCGTCCGACCAGATCCCCGGTGCGGGTTCGGGCGACAAGGCCTCGGCTTCCCCTTCGGCTTCCGCGTCGGCGGACGGGATCGATCGGCCGGAGATCAAGCTGCCCGGGGACATGAAGCTCGTGTTCGAGGGCCGGCAGACCGGCGACTCCGTCAAGGACGCGATTCTGGCGGACAACGAACGGGCCGTCAGCACCGTGTGGCAGGCCGTGGCCTCAGGCGATCTGAAGAAGTCGGGGATGGGCTTCTACTACAAGGACTCCGCGCTGAGGGGCGTTTACGCCTACGCCAAGGACAACAACGCCCATCAGACCAGCTGGGCCGGCACCCTGCGCTACTTCGATCGCCGGGTGACGGTGTTCGACAAGACGTCAGGGGCCCTGACGTACTGCGTGGACGAGAGCAAGGCCAACGTCAAGGACCTGAAGACGAAGAAGGTGAAGGTGGTCGCGACCTCGCCTGACAGCTACGTGTACTACAACGCCAGCGTGAAGAAGGACAAGCAAGGCGTCTGGCAGATCTGGAACCTGCACGAGGACCGCGGTTCCCAGAGGTGCCAGCCGTGACACGGCGCGTCGCGCTCGGGACTCTGACCGCCACGATGCTCCTCCTCGGTGTGGACACAGCTGTCGCCGGAGGCATCGGAAGCAACGGAGACCAGGCCGAAGAAACGTCCGGTGACTCCTCAGGACCTGTACTGGAGTCGCGTGTCAGCTTCCACGTGAAGGGCAGCGCCCCCTCGCAAGACAGTGGCCCGATCACGTCCACCGCCGTGGACTGGGAGCCCCCGGCCTGCTGGTACGAGCCCTACTGGAAGGCCAAGGACTTCAAGACCTACACCGAGGCCAACTGGTCGATCTACGACTCGGTCGGTGGTGCGCCCGCAGGCGTCGCGGACGACAAGGCGCGCTACAAGGGAGGCCACCCGTACAAGAATTTCAACGTCGACAAGAACGACGAGGGCATGTGGTGGGTCGCCGTCACGAACCCGAAGATGGAGGACGACCCCGCCGCCGGAAACTGTAGGCGTGACCCCTTCTGGGTCGACAACGGTGAGAACCCCGGTGTTCCTCAAGCCATCGACACCGAGACCCTCGCCGGGCTCGCGCACCAGCGGACCGTCGTGCCGCCGACGAAGATCTCCCTCGCTCCGGAGGCCAGGTCGACGGTGAACGCGCCCACGTGGGTCTGGCTGGACAAGGGCGCCTTCAAGCCGGTCTCCGTCACGGCGAGTCTGCCCGGCGCGGGGCTGTGGGCGACCACCACGGCTAAGCCGGTGAGCCTGCAC
This sequence comes from [Streptosporangium] indianense, assembly GCF_021474405.1. Lineage (GTDB taxonomy): Bacteria > Actinomycetota > Actinomycetes > Streptomycetales > Streptomycetaceae > Streptomyces > Streptomyces indiaensis. The sequence goes on along the minus strand of NZ_JAKEIO010000206.1, from coordinate 6,833 downwards.
CTCGCTCCGGGAACAGCGGACGCGGAGACCCTCCCGGCGTCGGGTGAGTGCCTGATCGACGACGACGGCTCCATCGGAGAGCCGTACGCCCGGGGCAAGGCGGAGCTGACGCCACCGTGCGGGGTGCGGTACCTGCGCTCCTCGGGGGACGGCACCTACGGCCTCCAGGCGACCCTCACCTGGGAGATCACCTGGGAGGGCGCGGGCGGCACGGGCGGTGACCTGCCCAACGGCACGTTCGCCACCACCACCGAGGTGCCGGTCCAGGAGATCCAGTCCGTCAACCGCTGACAGGGCTGGTGAAAAGCGGCGCCTTCGGGGGTACCAGGGCGCCGCTTTCAAGTGGCTGGTCAGGGGAGGCGGTGGGCGCCCGGGGACGGGACCGCTTCGAAGACGCGGGGGGTTGTGAAGCCCGCCGAGGCGAAAGCCTCTGTCACCGCCTTGGTGATGGTGTCCACGTCCGCCTCCTCCGCGAGGACGATCGCCGAGCCGCCGAAGCCGCCGCCCGTCATGCGGGCGCCCAGCGCGCCGTTGGCCAGGGCCGTGTCGACGACCAGGTCCAGTTCGGGGCAGGAGATGCGGAAGTCGTCGCGGAGGGAGGCGTGGCCCTCGACGAGGACCGGGCCGATCGCGCGGGTCTCGCCCGACTCCAGGAGGGCGACCACCCGTTCGACGCGTTCGTTCTCCGTGACGATGTGGCGGACCAGGCGGCGGACCTCCTCCTCGTCGCCGAGGCGGGCCAGCGCCGCGTCCAGCTCCGCGTAGGGCACGTCCCGCAGCGCGTCGACGCCCAGCAGGGCCGCACCCTTCTCGCAGCCGGCCCGGCGCTTGCCGTACTCGCCCTCGCTGTGGGAGTGCTTGACCTGCGTGTCGACGACCAGCAGGCGCATGCCCTCGGCCGCCAGGTCGAAGGGGATCTGCTTCTGGGAGAGGTCGCGCGTGTCGAGGAACAGGGCGTGGCCGGTCCCGCAGCACGCCGACGCCGTCTGGTCCATGATGCCGACGGGGGCACCGACGTAGACGTTCTCCGCGCGCTGGCACAGGCGGGCCAGCTGCCAGCCGCGCAGGCCGAGGGAGAAGAGGTCGTCGAGGGCCAGCGCGACCACGACCTCCAGCGCCGCCGACGACGACAGGCCCGCGCCGGAGGGGACCGTCGAGGCGAGGTGGATGTCGGCGCCGGTGACCGGGTGACCGGCCTCGCGCAGCGCCCACACCACACCCGACGGGTACGCCGTCCAGCTCCGGTCCGACCCCGGCGCCAGCTCGTCGACGCGCAGCTCGACGACCCCGCCCTCCACGTCCGCCGAGTGCAGGCGCAGCACGCCGTCCGTGCGCCGGGAGACTGCCGCCACGGCGGTGTGCGGCAGCGCGAAGGGCATCACGAAGCCGTCGTTGTAGTCGGTGTGCTCACCGATGAGGTTGACGCGGCCCGGGGCCGCCCAGACGCCCTCGGGGGCGGCTCCGTAGAGCTCCTCGAAACCGTCCCGCACCTGCTGTGCGCCCACTACTGCTCCCTTGTGATGTTCTGCGCGAAGTCCCACGCGTCCGCGACGATGCCCGCCAGATCCGCGCGGGACGGCTTCCAGCCCAGCTTCTCGCGGGCGGTGTCGGCCGAGGCCACCAGGACCGCCGGGTCACCACCCCGGCGGGGGGCCACGACCTCGGGGATGGGGTGGCCGGTGACGCGGCGGACCGTCTCGATGACCTCGCGGACCGAGAAGCCGTTGCCGTTGCCGAGGTTGCAGATCAGGTGCTCGCCGGGGGCGGCGGCCGTCAGGGCCAGCAGATGGGCCTCGGCCAGGTCCGCGACGTGGATGTAGTCGCGCACACAGGTGCCGTCCGGTGTCGGGTAGTCGCCGCCGAAGACCGAGATCGCCTCGCGCCTGCCCTGCGCCACCTGGAGGACCAGCGGGATCAGATGGGACTCGGGGTCGTGGCGTTCGCCGTACGCGCCGTACGCGCCCGCCACGTTGAAGTAGCGCAGGGAGACCGCGCCCAGGCCGTGCGCCGCGGCCTCGCCCGTGATCATGTGGTCGACCGCGAGCTTCGAGGCGCCGTAGGGGTTGGTCGGGGACGTGGGAGCCGACTCGACGATCGGGACCTGCTCGGGCTCGCCGTACGTCGCCGCCGTCGAGGAGAACACCAGCCTGCGCACGCCCGCCTCGCGCATCGCGGCCAGCAGCGCCATGGTGCCGCCGACGTTGTTGTCCCAGTACTTCTCGGGCTTCGCGACCGACTCGCCGACCTGCGAGAACGCGGCGAAGTGCAGCACGCCGTCGACGGAGGGGTCCAGCCATTTGGCGGCGTCGCGGATGTCGCCCTCGACGAACGACGCGCCCGCGGGGACGCCCTCGCGGAAACCCGTGGAGAGGTTGTCGAGGACGACGACCTCGTGACCGGCTTCCAGCAGGTGCTGGGCGACCACGCTGCCGACGTATCCCGCGCCGCCCGTCACCAGGTACTTCCCGCTCATGAACTCGCTACCTCTCGCAGTCGCTCGGCCGCGCGCTCCGGCGGCACGTCGTTGATGAACACGTTCATGCCGGATTCGGAACCCGCGAGGAACTTCAGCTTGCCGGAAGTGCGGCGGATGGTGAAAAGCTCGAGGTGCAGTGCGAAGTCCTCGCGCACGACGCCGTCGAACTCCTCCAGGGAGCCGAACGGGGCCTGGTGCCAGGCCGCGATGTAGGGCGTGGGAGGTTCACTCTCCCCGAAGATCCGGTCGAAGCGCCTCAAGAGTTCCAGATAGACCTTGGGGAATTCTGTGCGCGCGTCCTCGTCGAGGCCGAGCAGGTCGGGCACGCGGCGCTTGGGGTACAGGTGGACCTCGTAGGGCCAGTGCGCCGCGTAGGGCACGAAGGCCGCCCAGTGCTCGCCCTCCAGGACGACCCGGTCGCCCGCGCGTTCCCGATCGAGGACCGCGTCGAAGAGGTTCTCCCCGCCGGTCATCTCCTTGTGGGCCGCGGCCGAGCGGAGCATCAGCGCGGTGCGGGGAGTGGTGAAGGGGTAGGCGTAGATCTGGCCGTGCGGATGCCCGAGGGTCACGCCGATCTCGGCGCCCCGGTTCTCGAAGCAGAACACCTGCTCCACGGACGGGAGGTGGGACAGCTCCGAGGTGCGGTCCGTCCACGCCTCCAGCACCAGGCCGGCCTGCTCCTCGGTGAGGTCGGCGAAGGAGGCGTTGTGGTCGGAGGTGAAGCAGACGACCTCGCAGCGGCCGGAGTCGCCGGCGAGTGAGGGGAAGCGGTTCTCGAAGACGACGACGTCGTAGGACGAGTCGGGGATCTCGCTCAGCCGCTCACCCTCGGAGGGGCACAGGGGGCACTCGTCGGCCGGCGGGTGGTAGGTGCGGCCCTGGCGGTGGGAGGCGATGGCGACGGAGTCACCGAGGAGGGGGTCACGGCGGATCTCGGACGTGGTGACCGTGCGGTCCAGCGGTCGGCGGTCGGTCGCGTCCCGCACGGTGTCGTCGCGCAGGTCGTAATAGATGAGCTCGCGACCGTCGGCCAGCCGGGTCGAGGTCTTCTTCACGCCGGACTCCTTGTCCTTCAAACAGAACCCAACATATAAAAACACAAGCCACCCCAGACCACAACATCACAATCAAACAAAGTGCATCACCAAACGGTTCAATTGCTGAACGCGGAGAAGAAGATCCCGCGAGGTATCGGTTCGCGCAACGAAGCGAGGGCTCATGCACACCCCCACCTATCTGTCGGCCGAGCTACGACTCCCCACCAACTGGCTCGACTACACGATCCTCGGCATCTACTTCCTCGTCGTCCTGGGCATCGGATTCGCCGCCCGGCGCTCGGTGAAGACCAGTCTCGACTTCTTCCTCTCCGGCCGTTCCCTGCCCGCCTGGGTCACCGGTCTCGCGTTCATCGCGGCCAACCTGGGCGCCACGGAGATCCTGGGCATGGCCGCCAACAGCGCCCAGTACGGCGTCTACACCACGCACTGGTACTGGATCGGCGCCATCCCGGCCATGGTCTTCCTCGGCCTGGTGATGATGCCCTTCTACTACGGCTCCAAGGTGCGCTCGGTCCCCGAGTTCCTGCTGATGCGCTTCGACCGGGCGGCGCACCTGCTCAGCTCGGTCCTCTTCGCCTTCGCCGCGATCCTCATCGCCGGCGTCAACCTCTACGCCCTGGCCATCGTCGTCGAGGCACTGCTGGGCTGGCCGGAGTGGGTGGCCATCGTCGTCGCCGGTTTCTTCGTGCTGGCGTACATCACCCTCGGCGGTCTGTCCTCCGCGATCTACAACGAGGTCCTGCAGTTCTTCGTGATCCTGGCGGCGCTCATCCCCATCACCTTCCTCGGGCTGAAGAAGGTCGGCGGCTGGGACGGCCTGTCCGACTCCCTGACGAAGAGCCACGGCGCCGACTTCATGACCTCTTGGGGCGGCACGGGCATCGGCAGCGACAACCCGCTCGGCGCGAACTGGCTCACGATCGTCCTGGGCCTCGGCTTCGTCCTCTCCTTCGGCTACTGGACGACGAACTTCGCCGAGGTGCAGCGCGCGCTGTCCGCGAAGAACCTCTCGGCGGCGCAGCGCACCCCCCTGATCGCCGCGTTCCCGAAGATCTTCATCGTGTTCCTGGTGATGATCCCGGGCCTGGTCGCCGCCGTGCTGGTGCCGAAGATCGGCACGTCCGGCTCCGACCTCCAGTACAACGACGCGATCCCCTACCTGATGGAGCAGCTGCTGCCCAACGGTGTACTGGGCATCGCCGTCACCGGTCTGCTCGCGGCGTTCATGGCGGGCATGGCGGCCAACGTGTCGTCGTTCAACACCGTGTTCACCACGGACATCTGGGCGAAGTACGTCGTGCGGGGCCGCGAGGACGGGTACTACGTCCGCTTCGGCCGCCTCATCACCGCGATCGGCGTCCTGGCCTCCATCGGCACGGCGTTCCTCGCCCGCTCGTTCTCCAACATCATGGCCTACCTGCAGACCCTCTTCTCCTTCTTCAACGTGCCGATGTTCGTCGTCTTCATCATCGGCATGTTCTGGAAGCGGGCGTCGATGAAGTCGGGCTTCTGGGGGCTGATCGCGGGCACCACCGCGGCGATGGTCAACTACTTCGTCCTCTACAAGCAGGACATCGTCGACATCCCCTCCGACCAGGGGGCCAACTTCGTCTCGGCGATCGCGGGCTTCGTCGCCGGCGCGGTGGTGATGGTGGCGGTGTCGCTGTTCACGGCGCCCAAGCCGGCCGAGGAGTTGCAGGGGCTGGTCTACGGCACGCGTTCGCCCGGCATGGCCGAGCCGCCCGCGCCCGGGGACGAGGCCTGGTACCGCAAGCCGGCACTGCTGGGCTGGGGCGCGATCGTCCTGGCCGCGGCCTGCTACATCCCGTTCTCGTTCTGACCGACCCCCGACCGAGGAGTGTGATCGCACATGTCCGAGTTCTACTCCGAGAAGGATTTGCAGCGGGAAGTCACCGAACTGCAGGGCAAGTCGGCGACCGCTGCGCGGCTGTTCGACATCCGGCGGATCATCGGCGGGCTGTTCGTGGTCTACGGCGTGATCGTCACGATCGCGGGGTTCACTGCGTCCGACGCGGACATCGACAAGGCCGAGGGAGTGAACATCAATCTGTGGACCGGGTTGGGGATGCTGCTGCTGGGCGTGTTCTTCCTGGTGTGGCTGAAGCTGAGGCCTGCGGCGCCGCCGCCGCCCGGGGTTGAGCCGGAGGACGACGAGCGGGTGGAGTGACCCGGGGTGTCCGGTGCGGGGCGTCCCGGCTGAGGCCGAGTGGGACCGCAACCCGGCGGAGCGGGGTACCCGCTGCGCCCACCCGTGCCGCCCCAGCGGCACGGGGGGCGCAGCTAAGCGGAGACGCACCCGCAACCGCCGTCGGACGCAAGGGGACGTGTCGGGGGGTGTCCGCCCGCAGCGGTTGGCGCGTCAACGCCGGTCAGTAGGTGACGGGGTCCGTCGCGCCGTTCCGAGGACGGACACCCCCCGACGCGGCCCCGACCCACACCCGGCGAAACAGGCGAAGCCCCCCTCACGGTTCCCGCTGTACCGGCCCCGCCCGGTCCAGCAACCCCGTCCGCGCCGCCAGCGCCGCCGCCTCCAGACGCGACCCCACGCCCAGTTTCATCAGCACCCGCTGGACATGCGTACGCGCCGTGGACGGGGCGATGCCCATGCCCGCCGCGATCAGGCGGGTGTCCTCGCCGTCGGCGACCCGGACCAGGACCTCCACCTCGCGGGGTGTGAGCATCTGCAGCAACCGCTGGCCCTCGTCGTCCGGTTGGGCCGCCGGGTTCAGCAACTCACCGAACGCACCCTGCAGCAGCTGCGGCGCCACCGCCGCCTCTCCCGCCCGCGCCTTCATGATCGCCCGCTCGACGCCCTCTATGCGCTCGTCGTGCCGCACATAGCCGGACGCCCCCGCCGCGAACGCCGCAGCGATGCCCCGAGGGCTCGGCACCGGCCCCAGCACCAGCACCGCCACCTGCGGCCGCTCCCGCTTGATCCGCACCACCGGGTCGAAGACCCCCGGCTCGGCCGGCGCCGCCGTCCCCAGCAGGCACACCTCCGGCGCCCGCGTGATCACCAGCTCCGCCGCGCCCGCGGCCGGCGCCGCCGCGGCCAGCACCCGGTGCCCCCGCAGCTTCAGCGCCGAAGCCAGTGCCTCGGCCAGCAAACGGTGGTCGTCGACCACCATGAGCCGCACTCCCATCGAGCAACCCCCCAGTCACCCCAGCCCCCCACGGGGGGGCCCCGGGGCGCCGCCCCGCCCGGCGCCGGGCCTCGGACTGGTTGCATGGCGGCGGCCTCCGTCTCGTACGAAGCTGGGATTGACGGGGATGACGGT
>NZ_JAKEIO010000205.1 GCF_021474405.1 [Streptosporangium] indianense | reverse complement strand
GGCGTGGGCTCACCGGGGCGCACCACCGACGACGGGGGAGGAGGCGCGGGGTCGGCCTTGGCCTCGACCTTCGGCTTGTCGTTGCCGGCCAGTGCCATCACCACCGCGGCTACGACCCCGACGGCGACCACCCCGGCCGCGATACCGGCCTTCACCGGCGCCCCGATCCCCTCGGAGGCCACCGCACCGCCCCCGCCTCCGGCCGCACCGCCGCCCGCCGCACCACTACCGGCCGCACTGCCACTCGCGGCGGCCGTTCCACCGGACGTTGCACCGGCCGCCCCAGCGGCCGAGCCCCCGGAAGCCGCTGCCGCCCCCGCCGCACCGGCCGCTCCCGCGCCCCCGGCGACGAGCCCGGCGACCTTGGCGTAACCGGCGGCGCCGAACCAGCCGATGACGGCGACCGGCACGACGGCCGGGATACCGCCGGCGACCTCTTCGATCTGCAGCGCCGCCAGACGGCACTTCGCGCATTCCTCCAGGTGCTTGCGCAGCCCCCGCTCGGCCCGGGTGCGCAGCCGCCCGCGGGCGTACGTGCCGAGTTGGTCGGCGTAGCGGGCGCACTCCTCGTCACCGGTGAGCGTGGCGCTGACGTGGGCCTGGAGGTAGGCCTGCTTGAGGCCCTCGCGGGCCCGGCTGGCGAGGACGCGTGTGCCGTTGGCGTCCAGACCGAACAGCGTGGCGACCTCGCTCGGGGACTCGTCCTCGACCTCGGTGTGCCACAGCACGGCCTGCCAGCGCTCCGGCAGCGACCGGAACGCCCGCATGGCCATGGACTGCTCGGCCTCGTGCATCGCCCGTACGTCCGCGCCCTGTTCGCGTGTGTCGTCGCCGGACACGTCGGGCCCGTGCGCGGACTGGGCGGCGAACACGGCGAAGTCGTCGACGAGCTGTTCGCGCCGTGCCGACCTCGTCCAGGCAGCGGCGATGCGCCGGACGGAGGTGAGCAGGTAGGCGCGGACGGCGTGCGTGGGACCGGCGCCGCCGCGCACGGCCTGGAGCATCCGGGCGAAGACCTCGGCGGTCAGGTCGTCCGCGGTGTGGGCGTCGCGGCAGCAGGTGCGCGCGTAACGGCGCACGGCTTGCGCATGGCGCCGGTACAGCTCCTCGTACGCCGTGTCGTCCCCCGCGCGCATCCGGTCGATGAGGCCGGCGTCGGAGGGTGGCGGCTCGGACGGCGGGGCGCCGTCCTCACGTCCGTTGCGCTGGGCCGGGACCGAAACGTCGGCCGGGTGCCCGGCGGGCGGCACGCTCGCACGTCCGCCCTGAGGCGGCACCTGCGGCGGGGCCGGGTCGCCGGCCGCGGCGTCGCGGTGTCCTCCGCCGCTCGACTCGTCCTGCCCGTCAACGCTCATCGCGGCAAGCCCCCGGCAGCCGCTCCATCCGTCCAAACCACCGGGTCAGCGTGCCATAGGGATTTCCGGTCAGAACCCCTGAAGTTCGGATGATCACTCATCCGTGGGGACTTGCCGCACGGCAGTACTGGCCGTCACCCGTTCGGGGAAGGCTCGAAGGAACGTTTCTCTCCAGGAGGCGGTAGCCCGGACCGGGCCCGGACGTCCCGTCCGAGCCCGGAAACCTCTCCGGCCAGGGCTCGCCCGCCCCGGATCACGGCCCCGACGGCTCACGCCGGTCGCGAGCGCAGCCCCTCCAGCAGGATCTCCAGCAGCCGTGCCGACGCGGCCGCCTGGTGGGCCGCGTCCGGCAGCGAGGGCGCGGCCGTGGCGATCACGAGCAGCACGTCCGACACCGACACGTCGGCCCGCAGTTCACCGGCCGCACGCGCCCGCTCCACGAGCCGGCCCACGACCTCCAGCAGCGCCGCCGTCCCGGCGTCGTCCTCGGCCGCGACCGCCGGCACCGAGGCGACCGCGACGGGCTGGTCGGGCACCAGTCGCAGCTCCGTCGTGGCCGGCTGGGTCCGCTGCTGCGGCACCCGCGGTTCACCGGCGCCGTCCTCGACCGAGACCCGCAGCACCTGCGGCGGCAGCAGCCGCCCCGCGCCGGAGGCCACCGACGTCCGCAGGAAGCGCGACAGCGCCGACCACGGCTCGTCCTCCTGCCCGAGCGCCGCCCGCGCCTGGTCGGTGAGCCGGGAGGTCTCCTCCTCGGCTATCCGCCGCACCAGGACGTCCTTGCTAGGGAACCGCCGGTACACCGTGCCCACGCCGACCCGCGCGCGCCGCGCCACGTCCTCCATCGGCGCGCCGTACCCCAGCTCGCCGAAGACCTCACGCGCCGCGCGCAGCACGTGCTCCAGATTGCGCTGAGCGTCCACGCGCAGCGGCGTCGTCCGCGATCCGTCGCGTCCGCCGCCCGTCGTCGCACTCATCGTCATACCGCCCGCCGCCACTGCGGACGCGGGCGACCAATGAGAGTCCTGAACATGCATAAGCATTCCCCCGGTAATGACGTCTCCCCCCGGAGACTCCCCGCCATTCGATGCCGGGACGCGGGAACCGGCCCGCCCGAGGCCCGCCCGTCGCGGACCCGGTGAGCGCTTCCCCCTACACCCCGTCGACACACGAACATAGTTGAGAGGGAGTCAATTCAGAAGGGGCAGGTTCCGCACGGAGCGCCCACCGATCGGAGTACGGGCCGCATACGTCCCGAATGTGCCCCCGCGCGCCCCCTGTGCCGCCCCTTCTGACCTGCGTGAATGCCTCGCAGGTCGTGAATCCGGCCAACTCCGCGCGCTCTCCCGCTCCGGTCACACAATTCGTCGAGGCTGTGGACAAACGCAAGCGACGGGTGCGTCATGGGATGGTGAAGGAACGTGCGCGCATTCTCGTTGTCGGTGGCGGCTACGTCGGGATGTACACGGCCCTGCGCCTGCAGCGCAGACTGAAACGGGAGCTGGACCGGGGCGAGGTGGAGATCACCGTCGTCACCCCCGACCCGTACATGACCTACCAGCCGTTCCTCCCCGAGGCCGCCGCGGGCGCGATCTCCCCCCGGCACGTCGTCGTACCGCTGCGCCGCGTCCTCGACCGGTGCCGGATCCTGATCGGCGAGGCAACCGCCGTCGACCACGCGAAACGCACCGCCACCGTCACCACCCTCGCCACGGAGGAGGAGGGCACGGGCGGGCAGCGGCTGTCCTACGACGAGCTCGTCCTCGCCCCCGGTTCGGTCTCGCGCACCCTGCCGGTCCCGGGCCTGGCCGACCACGGCATCGGCTTCAAGACGGTCGAGGAGGCCATCGGCCTGCGCAACCACGTCATCGAGCAGATGGACATCGCCTCCTCCACCCGCGACCCCGCGATCCGCGACGCGGCCCTCACCTTCGTCTTCGTCGGCGGCGGCTTCGCGGGCGTGGAGGCACTCGGCGAACTGGAGGACATGGCCCGCTACGCCACGCGGTACTACCACAACGTCCAGCCCGAGGACATGAAGTGGATCCTCGTCGAGGCCTCCGAGCGGATCCTGCCCGAGGTCGGCGAGGAGATGGGCCGCTACACCGTCACCGAGCTGCGCCGCCGCAACATCGACGTCCGCCTCGAGACCCGCCTGGAGTCCTGCGCCGACCGGGTCGCCGTCCTCAGCGACGGCGCCCGCTTCCCCACCCGTACGGTCGTCTGGACGGCGGGCGTGAAACCCCACCCGGTGCTCGCCGCGTCCGACCTGCCCCGCAACGGCCGCGGTCGCCTGACGTGCACGGCGGAACTGTCGGTCGACGGCGCACCACACGCGTGGGCCGCGGGAGACGCCGCCGCAGTCCCCGACGTCACAGCCGGAGAGCCGGGCCGTGAGTGCGCCCCCAACGCCCAGCACGCGGTCCGCCAGGCCAAGGTCCTCGCCGACAACATCGTGCACTCCCTGCGCGGCGAACCGCTGGAGACGTACGAGCACGCCTACGCCGGCTCGGTCGCCTCCCTGGGCCTGCACAAGGGGGTCGCCCACGTCTACGGACGCAAACTCAAGGGTTACCCCGCCTGGTTCATGCACCGCGCCTACCACCTCAGCCGCGTGCCCACCTTCAACCGCAAGGCGCGGGTGCTGGCCGAATGGACCCTGGCCGGCCTGTTCAAACGGGAGATCGTCTCCCTGGGTTCACTCGAACACCCCCGGGCGGAGTTCGAACTCGCGGCCGGTGGAAAGCCTTCTCTCGACCCCCCGCCGAACCCGAAGGGGTCGTCCTGACCGGACCCAGGAACTCCTGCGGTCGGCCCGGCGTCTGACGGATGTCGGTCCGGTCCGCGCCCTGCCAGACTGGTCCACCACCGCGGGCTCGCCACCACGCGCCCCGGTGCGGGCCCCTCGGGGCCCCGGCCGGTTCCGGTGCCGGCCGCCGCCCACTACACGAGGCAAGGATTCGTGAACTTCACGCGCTGGAGCGCCCGGCTCCCCGGAACGCAGCGCCGCGCCGCAGCGCGGACCGAGCAGACGGCCTCCCCGGATTGGCGGGGGGACGGCTCCGTACCCGCCGCCCGCGCCGAACAACTGACCGACGAGGCACCGTCCGTTCCCGCCGTCGACGACCTGCGGGTGCGCGAGGTCCTCGACCGCGTCCCCTCCCTCGTCGCCCTGGTCCACGGCCCCGAGCACCGCATCGCCTACGTCAACGACGCCTACACGAGCGCCTTCGGCATCCGCCCTCTGGGCGAACGCGCCCGCGAGGCCCTCCCCGAGCTGGACGCCCTCGGCCTGTTCCCCCTCCTGGACCAGGTCCAGCGCAGCGGCAAGCCGCGTACGGTCAAGTCCCGCAAGGCCCCCGACGGCCGCTCCTACACCTTCACCTGCACCCCGGTCGCCCAGGGCGACGGCAAGGGCGGCAGCGACGGCCGCGGCGTCCTCGTCTTCGCCACCGACGTCACCGACCACGCCGAAGCCGCCGAGCGCCTGCGCGCCAGCGAGCGCCGCCAGCGCGAAACGGCCGTCACCCTCCAGCGCTCCCTGCTTCCCCAGGAGCTCGAACAGCCGGACGACCTGCGCATCGCCGCCACCTACCACCCCGGCGGCACGGAAGCCGCGGTCGGCGGCGACTGGTACGACGTCATCACTCTGGGCGGCGGCCGCACGGCCCTGGTGATCGGAGACGTCATGGGCAGGGGCGTCCGGGCGGCGGCCGTCATGGGCCAGCTCCGCACGGCGGTCCGCGCCTACGCCCGCCTCGACCTTCCCCCGCACGAGGTCCTCCAGCTCCTGGACGGCCTGGCCGCCGAGATCGACGCCAACCAGATCGCCACGTGCGCGTACGCCATCCACGACCCCAACGAGGGCAAGCTGATCTACTCCTCGGCGGGCCATCTCCCGATCCTCGTCCGGGACGAGAAGGGCACGGTCCTGCGCGCCGAGGAACCCACCGGCCCCCCGCTCGGCACCGGCGGCTGGATGCACGCCTCGGGCTCGATCCCCCTCGCCCCCGGCTCCACGGCCGTCCTCTACACGGACGGCCTGGTCGAGCGGCGCGACGCGGACCTGGACGAGGGCATCGCCGCCCTGGAACGCGCCCTGGCCGGCGCCACCGGCACTCCCCAGGTCGTCTGCGACCGCCTGGTCCGCTCCGCGGGAGTGACCCCCGACCATGACGACGACGTGGCCGTCCTGGTCCTCCAGCACCCCGCCCGCACCGGCCCGGACAGCGAGCTCTTCCGCAACGCCGCCCTGGAACTGCTGGGCGGTGTCGAAGCGGCCCCCCGCGCGCGTGCCTTCGCCTCCGGTGTCCTGACCAGCTGGCGCTTCCCCGCCGACCTGCACGACCTGGGCGTCCTGGCCACCAGCGAACTGGTCGCCAACTCCCTCCAGCACGGCACCCCGCCGATGCGTCTGCGCCTGCGCCGCACGGACAGACGGCTGATCATCGAGGTCACCGACGGCGACGACCACCTTCCCAGACGCCGCCGCGCGGAACCGGGCGACGAATCGGGCCGCGGCATCGCCATCGTCGCCACGATCGCGTCGAACTGGGGCTGCCGCCGTACTCCCGGCGGCGGCAAGGCGGTCTGGTGTGAGTTCGCCCTGCCGCGCACGCAGGTCACATAAGAAGGGACCGGGATCAGACGTCCGCGGAAACGGGTGCCCCACCCCGCGCCACGACCCGGCTCTTGGCGAGCCACGGCTGGTCCTGCACCTCGGTCAGCTGCCGCCCCAACCGCACGGCCAGGACGGTGATCCCCAGCGAGAACACCAGGAACGCCACGATGTACGGCGCGTGCAGTGAGGCACCCAGCGGCCCGCCCACCGCAGGCCCGACGGCCAGCGCCAGCTGCTTGACCAGGGCGAACGCGGAGTTGTACTGCCCGGCCATGCCCTCCGGCGCGAGATCCGCGACCAGCGGCGCCACGGTCGGCGACAGCATCGCCTCACCCAGCCCGAACAGCGCGTACGTCGAGACGAACGCGGCCGTCGCCATCTCCTGGCTCCCGTGCCCGAGCCCCGCGTACCCGGCGACGGCCCACGCCACGGCCCAGATCAGCCCGACAGCGGCGATCACGCGCGAGCGACGGCGCCGCTCCACGAACCGCAGCACGGCGAACTGCGCGACGACGATCATCAGCGTGTTGGCGGCCAGCGCGGTCCCGAGCGCGGACGTCGAGATCCCGGCGGCCTCGACCCCGTACGCGCTCAGCCCCGACTCGAACTGCCCGTAGCAGGCGAAGAACAGCACGAAGCCCAGCACGCACAGCTGCACCATGGCCCGGTTGCCCAGCAACTGCTTCCAGCTGCCCCGCCCGGCCGCGGGCGCGTCCTCGATCCGCGGCGCGTGCGGCATCCGCACGGTCGTCATCACCAGGGCCAGCAGCAGGAACATCGCCGCCTCGATCGCGAACAGCAGAGTGAAGGACGCGGCGCTGGTGGTGTCGACCAGATGCCCGCCGATGAGGCCGCCGACGCCGAGCCCCAGGTTCTGCAGGAAGAACTGCATGGCGAAGGCACGCGACCGCGTCTCCGCGGACGAGCAGTCGACGATCATCGTCGCGAGCGCCGGCTGCATCACGGCCTGCCCGGCCCCCAGCAGGGAGGCCGACACCAGCACGGCCGCCGCGCTGCCGGCGATCCCCAGACTGAGCGCACCCAGAGCGGCGGTGACCAGGGCGGCGAGCAGCACCGGCAGCGGGCCGCGCCGGACGATGGCCCGCCCGGCGAACGGCAGCACGATCAGCGCGGCCACAGCGAAGACGGCGAGTACGAGACCCGCCGTCATGGCTCCCAGCCCTCGCACCTGCGCCACGTAGACGTACAGGTACGGGACCGTGAAGCCGAGCCCGAACGCGCTGAGTGCGTTACCCACGTGAATCCGGCGCATCGCTGCGCCCATCGCCCTGGTCACGTTCACCTCTCTCACAAGTTAGGAGTGAAGACTTCGAAACTAAAGTTCGAAGCTAAAGAGTACATACCCAAGGACTTCAAGGCAAAGAAGGGGCGTGCGATACTGCGCACATGGGCGACACCGCCGGCCCCAGCGAGCCGACCCTCGAAGAGCAGATCGCCGCGTACCAGCGCGAGTTCCAGGACCTCGACCCCCAGGTCGAGCAGATCGTCTCGGCGCTCTCCCGTCTGAACCGCCGTATGAACGTCGCCTACGGACGGCAGACCTCGGCCCTCGGCATCAGCAACGCGGAGTGGGAGGTCCTCAAGGCCCTCGTCCTCTCCGGAGCTCCCTATCGCCTGGGCCCCAGCGACCTCGCCAAGCGCCTCGGCCTCACCCCGGCCGCGATGACCCACCGGATCGACCGCATGGTCGCCGAATCCCTGGTGACCCGTGAGCGAGACGAGTCGAACCGCGTACGCGTCATCGTGGAACTGACATCCGAGGGGCGAGAGAAGTGGCTGGAGGCGATGCGCATGGCGACGGTCTTCGAGGAGGACCTCCTCCAGGACCTGTCACCGGACGAGCGCACGGCGCTGGGCGAGGTGCTCACGCGCCTGCTGCGCAGGGTCGAGCACGCACAGCCGGACGCCGGCGGTCGCCTCACCGACCTGGACTGACACCCGGTCCGAAAAGATCTTGACAGGGGCGCTTGACACCCCCCTGGCGGATCCGTAGAGTTCTTCGGGTTGCCGCCGAGCCGTAACGGTTCTTCGACAACACTTCCGCCGCAGCAGCGGCACTCCAACCACCAGCTCGACCTCCCGACAGGGTTGATTTCGGCACGCCCGAATTCAATTCGAATTGGGACTCGACGATCTGATCGACTCCAACGGCGTCGATTTGGGAATCGCCGAGAGGACGCGCTAAGGTTGGACACGTCGGAACGGCCCAACAGCCGCAAAGACAAACCCCGCTGACCGGGGATCAGGCCCGAAAGGATCTGATAGAGTCGGAACCGCCGGAAAGGGAAACGCGGAAGCGGGAACCTGGAAAGCACCGAGGAAATCGGATCGGAAAGATCTGA
>NZ_JAKEIO010000204.1 GCF_021474405.1 [Streptosporangium] indianense | reverse complement strand
TCCAGGGCTTGTCCCAGAGTGCAGGGCAGATTGCCCACGTGTTACTCACCCGTTCGCCACTAATCCACCCCGAAGGGTTTCATCGTTCGACTTGCATGTGTTAAGCACGCCGCCAGCGTTCGTCCTGAGCCAGGATCAAACTCTCCGTGAATGTTTTCCCGTAATCGGGATGAACACCACGAGAGCGGAACAGTCAGGCGGAATAGGCCCGACCGTTCACAGCGTCCTCGCTGTGTTATTTCAAAGGAACCTCGTCCCAGCGAATGCTGGAGACGGGGTATCAACATATCTGGCGTTGACTTTTGGCACGCTGTTGAGTTCTCAAGGAACGGTCGCTTCCTTTGTACTCACCCTCTCGGGCTTTCCTCCGGGCGCTTCCCTTCGGTGTTCCAAACTCTATCAGTGTTTTTCCGGCCCTCCGACCACCGTCCTGCAGGCATGCAGAAGGCGACCCAGAGATAGGATCTGACAAGTTGGTTGCTGCCCGGCCGGCACGCGAGTGCGTCGCTCAGCCCCAAGCAGGAGTACGACTGTACACGCGGGCTTGGAGCGGGTGCAAATCGCCATGGGGTATGGTCTAGACCACTTCGGAGTGCTCAGCGGAACCGGCACTTCAGGTGACATACGCTGCTGAACAGTGTGCCGCCCGGTGCCACAGGGACGGCCATATCGATCTCCACCCCTGGGAGGCTTCCCATGACCACCGTGACGTCCCCGCTGGCAGGACGCGCCATCGGACTGGCTGCAGTGCCGGATCCGGTCTTCTCCGGGGCCATGGTCGGCCCGGGCACAGCGATCGACCCCGTACGTGAGCCCTCCGAGGCCGTCTCTCCCGTGGACGGCGTCATCGTCTCCCTGCACCCGCACGCGTTCGTCGTCGTCGACGAACACGGACACGGCGTGCTCACCCACCTCGGTATCGACACCGTGCAGCTCAACGGCGAGGGTTTCGAGCTGCTCGTGAACAAGGGCGACACCGTCCGGCGCGGCCAGGGTGTCGTCCGCTGGAACCCGGCTGCCGTCGAGGCCGCCGGCAAGTCCGCCATCTGCCCGGTCGTGGCACTGGAGGCCACGGCCGAAGCTCTCTCCGATCTTCGCGACAACGGCGATGTGAAGGCCGGCGACAGTCTCTTCCTCTGGAAGTGACTCCTGTGCCGTCCTGTGAGACGGCGAGTACGACAACCACCGCGGCGGCGGGGGCCGCCGCTCTATCGGAGACGGGTCAGATGGAGACAACGCTGCGAGGCGTCGGCGTGAGCCACGGTGTGGCCATCGGCGAGGTTCGGCACATGGGAACGGCGGTGCTCGAGCCGCCCGCGAAGCAGATACCGGCGGAGGAAGCGGAGCGTGAGCAGGGGCGCGCCCGCAAGGCCGTCGAGGCGGTGGCGGCGGACCTGATGGCGCGGGGCAACCTGGCCGGCGGTGAAGCCCAGGCGGTGCTCGAGGCGCAGGCCATGATGGCCCAGGACCCCGAGCTGATGGCCGATGTGGAGCGGCGGATCGCCGTCGGCAGCACGGCGGAGCGCGGGGTGTACGACGCGTTCGCCTCTTACCGCGAGCTGCTGGCGGGCGCCGGTGAGTACCTCGCCGGTCGCGTGGCCGACCTCGACGACGTGCGGAACCGTATCGTCGCCCGGCTGCTGGGCGTGCCCATGCCGGGCGTGCCCGACAGCGACGAGCCGTACGTCCTGGTCGCCCGCGACCTCGCGCCGGCCGACACGGCGCTGCTCGATCCGACTCTGGTGCTCGGCTTCGTCACCGAGGAGGGCGGGCCGACCAGTCACAGCGCGATTCTGGCCCGGGCGCTCGGGGTACCGGCCGTGGTGGCGCTGCCGGGTGCCGGTGAGCTTGCCGAGGGCACGATGATCGCCGTCGACGGCAGCACGGGAGAGATCTTCGTGGAGCCCAGCGACGAGAAGAAGGCGCAGCTCGAAGCGGCGGCTGCCGAGCGGAAGGCGGCGCTGGCGGCCTCGACCGGGCCCGGCGCCACGGCGGACGGTCACAAGGTGCCGCTGCTCGCGAACATCGGCGGCCCTGCCGATGTGGCGGCCGCCGTCGAAGCCGGTGCCGAGGGGGTCGGTCTCTTCCGTACCGAGTTCCTCTTCCTGGACGACAGCAAGCAGGCGCCCTCCGAGGAGAAGCAGGTCGCCGCGTACCGGCAGGTGCTCGAGGCGTTCCCCGAGGGGCGTGTCGTGGTGCGGGTGCTGGACGCGGGTGCGGACAAGCCGCTCGACTTCCTCACGCCGTCCGACGAGCCGAACCCCGCGCTCGGTGTGCGGGGTCTGCGGACGCTGCTCGACCACCCGGAGGTGCTGCGCACCCAGCTGACCGCGCTCGCGAAGGCCGCGGAGGGGCTGCCGGTCTACCTCGAGGTCATGGCGCCGATGGTGGCGGACCGTACGGATGCCCGGGCTTTCGCGGACGCCTGCCGTGAGGCCGGGCTGCGGGCCAAGTTCGGCGCGATGGTGGAGATCCCGTCCGCCGCGCTGCGGGCTCGCTCGATCCTGCAGGAGGTCGAGTTCCTGTCGCTGGGCACGAACGATCTCGCCCAGTACACGTTTGCCGCCGACCGTCAGGTGGGTGCGGTGTCCCGTTTGCAGGATCCCTGGCAGCCCGCCCTGCTCGACCTGGTGGAGCTGTCCGCCGAGGCGGCCAAGGCCGAGGGCAAGAGCTGTGGCGTCTGTGGTGAGGCCGCGTCCGACCCGCTGCTCGCGTGTGTGCTGACCGGTCTGGGTGTCACCTCTCTCTCGATGGGTGCCGCCTCGATTCCCTACGTCCGGGCGACGCTGGCGAAGTACACGCTGGCGCAGTGCGAGCGGGCCGCTGCTGCGGCGCGGGCGACGGACAGCGCCGAGGAAGCGCGCAGTGCGGCGCAGGCGGTGTTGTCGGGCGAGTAGGCCTGGCCGGGCCGTCGGCCGTTTTCCGGGAGGGGCGCTCCACTGAGGTGGGGCGCCCCTCGCGCGTTCAGTGCCGGTGCCCTTGAGTCCCGTCCTCCTCCCCCAGATCGGGTGGTGCGCAGTAGTCGACGTTGGATTCGGGGGCGATCAGGTCGCCGGATTCGACGTCGGTGCAGTAGGCGTCGAAGACCTCTCCCGCGGTGAGGGGTTCGAGTGCGTAGGCGCGCACGCGCCAGCCGTAGAGACGGTCGGGTGTGCCGGGGGCGGTGGCGCGGATGACGAGTCCTCCGGGGCCCTCGGTGGCCAGGCCGAGCGCCAGGACGGTGGTGAATTCGAGGGCTTCGGTCTCGTCCAGTTCCATGCCGGTTCCGTCGTCGGTGATGTGGAGGGCGGCGACGAGGGTTTCGGGTGAGCCGGTGACACTGCAGACCAGGTGGCGGTGGCCGGGTGGTGCGGTGTCGAGGATGCGGACGAGGAGTTCCGCGGCTCGGGTGAAGGCGGCGCGTCCGATGTCCTCGCCGCAGGTGGTGCAGGCGCCCAGGCGGGCGAGGAGGGTGCTGGCGTACTCCCAAGTGGCATGCCGGACGGCCTCGTCCACGAGGGCGGGGAGGAGGTCGGCCAGCGGGCGGCCGTCGTAGGGCAGGGTCGGGCCGGTCGTCGCGATCTGGGCGGTGAAGCGGGATCGGCTCGACGGTGTGTCGGGGTCCAGGTCCTTGCGGGTGCAGAAGTCCGCGTACTCCTCGGGGTCGAAGAGGGCCACGGTGGTGTGGCTGCCTTGCAGGGCCCTGGTCCTGAGGAGGGCCTCCACCTGTTTCAGGTAGGTCGCGTGATCGTGGAAGGTGAAGCTGCGGTAGCGCCGCATGGCCCGGAAGTCGTGCTCGTCGGCCAGCAGGCCGATGGTGCCGGTCATTTCGCGGTGCAGGACGCGTCGCATGGTCCGGTGGTCGGTGTGCGTCATCGTTCCCCCTGTGGACGGTCGATCAATGCTCACTCACAGTAACCGCCGCCACTGACAGTGAGGGTCGAGTTGGTGACCGTTCGAGGCATCGATGACGGAGAGCGCAGGTCACAGCAGGTGTGCTGTGACCTGCGCTCAGAGGGGGCCGGCGGCCTCAGGCGCGTTTGCGGGCCAGTTCCTCGTAGAAGTTCAGCAGGCCGAGGTCGTCGATGGAGCCGGGATTGACCGCCTTCTCCAGGGGGGTGCCTTGGAGGAGGCGTTTGACGGGGACCTCGATGCGCTTGCCGGTGAGGGTGTGCGGGACGCCGGGCACTTCGATGATCTCGTCGGGGACGTGGCGCGGGGACAGCTGCTCGCGGATCGTCTGCTTGATGCGCTTCAGCAGAGCCTCGTCGAGGACGGCTCCCGGGACCAGGTGCACGAAGAGGGGCATCCAGTAGCCGCCGTCGGGCTGCTCGACGCCGATGACGAGGGACTCCTTGATCTCGGGGAGGCGTTCGACGGCTTCGTAGATGTCGGCGGATCCCATGCGGACGCCCTGGCGGTTGAGCGTGGAGTCGGAACGGCCGTGGATGACGACGGATCCGCGGGACGTGAGGGTGATCCAGTCGCCGTGCCGCCACACGCCGGGGTAGGTGTCGAAGTAGCTGTCGTGGTAGCGGCTGCCGTCGGGGTCGTTCCAGAAGTGGATCGGCATCGACGGCATGGGGTTGGTGACCACGAGTTCGCCGACCTCGTCGACGAGGGCGCTGCCGCTGGGGTCCCAGGACTGCAGGTCGGTGCCGAGGCAGGGGGCCTGGAGTTCGCCGACGTGGACCGGGAGGGTCGGTACGGCTCCGGCGAAGCAGGAGCACACGTCGGTGCCGCCGCTGACGGAGGCGATCCACAGGTCGTCGCGGACCTCGTCGTGGAGCCAGCGGAATCCGTCGGGGGGCAGGGGCGAGCCGGTGGTGGCGACGCACTGCACGGAGGAGAGGTCGAAGTCCCGGGAGGGGTGTACGTCGGCCTTGCGGCAGGCCATGACGTAGGCGGCGGAGGTGCCGTAGAGGGTGGCCTTCGTGCGTTCGGCGATCCGCCACTGTGCGCCGGTGTCGGGATAGCCGGGGCTGCCGTCGTAGAGGACGATCGTGGTGCCCGTGAGCAGGCCGGAGACGAGGAAGTTCCACATCATCCAGCCGGTCGAGGTGTACCAGAAGAAGCGGTCTTCGGGGCCGAGGTCGCAGTGCAGGCCGAGTTGCTTGAGGTGCTCGACGAGGATGCCGCCCTGGGACTGGACGATGGCCTTGGGCAGGCCGGTCGTGCCGGAGGAGTAGAGCACCCACAGGGGGTGGTCGAAGGGCACCTGCTCGAAGACGGGGTCGGCGTCGGCGGAGGTGAGTGCCGACCACTCCAGGGCGCCTTCGGGCGGCTCGGTGCCGAGGAGCGGGATGTGGATCACGGCGCGCAGGGTGGGCAGCTCCCGGCGCAGTTCGGCGACCACCTCGCGCCGGTCGTGTTCCTTGCCGCCGTAGCGGTAGCCGTCGACCGTGAAGAGCACGACGGGTTCGACCTGCTGGAAGCGGTCGAGGACGCTGCGGGCGCCGAAGTCGGGCGCGCAGGAGGTCCAGACGCCGCCGACCGCCGCGGTGGCGAGGAGCGCGACCACCGCCTGCGGGACGTTCGGGAGGTAGCCGCTGACGCGGTCGCCGGGGCGTACGCCGAGGGCGCGCAGTTCGGCTGCCAGTGAGCCGACCTGGCGGCGCAGCTCGGACCAGGTGACGGGCCGCGGTTCATGGGCCTCGTCGACGTGCAGGAGGGCCGGTTCGTCGGCGCGGGTGGCGGCCGCGCGCAGGGCATGTTCGGCGTAGTTCAGGGTCGCTCCGGGGAACCACTCGGCGCCCGGCATCGAGCGGTCGCCGAGCACGCGTGCGTAGGGGTGCGAGAAGCGGACGTCGAACCACTCGGTGACGGCTTTCCAGAAGGCGTCCAGCTCGTCGACGGACCAGCGGTGCAGGGCCGCGTAGCCGCCCTCGGCGGGGGCGCCGTGGTGCTCGGCGGCCCAGGCCTGGAACCTGGTGATCCGCGCCCGGGCGATGCGCTCGGGGTCGGGCTGCCAGAGCGGCTGGTGACTGACGGTCGACATGGTCGGCTCCCGGACTGTGCGCGTCGTGTGCGTCCTCCGCGCACGGGCTGGGGTGTGCGCGTGAGCGGCTGGCACGGACAATGCCATGTGATCGACTTCGGCACCAGGGTGCGCCCCACATAGTCCGTGTCGTGAAGATGTGGTCCTGGCACGGGTGAACGGCAGTTGAACGACACGTCCGCGTTGGGCCGTCAGTGGCAGGGTGAGCAGCATGAACGGTCGTGACCTGGTGCGTTCGATGAAAGCGTTGGCTTCGGTGGGGGCGGCGCAGGGTGTGCGTACCGTACGAGCAGCGTGGCGCAGGCGCCGGGCCGACGCCACCGGGCTGCCGGCGCGGGGGGCCGAGCGTGCGCGGGTGCCCGGGCCCGTGGCGGACGTGGAGCCGCAGCCAGGGGGTGGTGTGGTCCGGTTCAGCCGGTCGGAGCTGCGGATTCTGGTCGCGGTGAACGGGGCCGTGTTCTGGGGGTGGGACGGGGCGGGGCCGGAGCCGTCCTACGCGCTGGCCGGCCGTTGTCCGGAGCCGGATCCGCGGGCGGTCCTGGAGCCGGACAAGGACGGCGGCTGGCGTGTGGTGGCCGAGCGGGTGACGGTGGTGGTCTCGCGGCACGGCGCGGTGGAGGTACGGACTCCGGGTGGTGTGACCCTGCGGCGTGATCTGCCGCCGCGGTGGTGGGAGCCGGTCGGCGGCGGCCCTGCGCGGTGGATGCAGCGGTCGGAGGTGGGCGCGGACGCCCGGTTCTTCGGGCTCGGGGGGCGCAGCTCGGGTCCTCGGCTGCCGGACGGGACCTACCGGCTGTGGAACACCGATCCCGGCCGCGCGTTCGTGCCGGGGACCGACCCGCTGTACATCACGATGCCGGTGCAGGTGGTGGTGTCCGACGGCGGTACGCATCTGGTGTTCCACGACAACGCGTGGGACGGCACGGTGACGCTGCGGGAGGGCGAGGAGGGGGCGGGGTCCGGGCACGACCGGGTCGGGACGAGCGAGCTGCGGATGGACGGAGGTCCGCTGCGCTGCTGGGTGATGGTGGGCACTCCCGCACGTGTGCTGCTCGCCTGGGCGTCACTCACCGGGGCGCCGGCGCTGCCGCCCGCGTGGGCGCTCGGGCACCATCATGCGCGGTGGGGGTTCGGCAGCGAGCAGGAGGTCCGGCGGATCGTCGCGGGCTACATGGAGCACGGTCTGCCGTTGGATGCCGTGCACCTGGACATCGACCACCTCGACGCGCATCAGGTGTTCACCGTCGACCATGACCGCTTTCCCAAGCTGCCGGTCCTGGCCGAGGAACTCAGGAGGGACGGCGTCCGGCTGGTGTCGGTCGTCGGCCCGGCGGTGAAGGCCCTGCCGGGCGGCGCGGTGTTCGACGCCGG
Organism: [Streptosporangium] indianense; assembly: GCF_021474405.1. GTDB lineage: Bacteria > Actinomycetota > Actinomycetes > Streptomycetales > Streptomycetaceae > Streptomyces > Streptomyces indiaensis. The sequence continues at coordinate 1,034 of NZ_JAKEIO010000204.1, read as the reverse complement.
GGTGGCGGAGGACGCGTTCGTGCGGGACGCCTCCGGGGAGGTGGTGGAGGGTGTCCTGTGGCCCGGGGAGGTGGTCTGGCCGGACTTCACGCACGCGCGCGTGCGGGAGTGGTGGGGCGGTCTGTACGAGGAGCGGCTCGCCCAGGGCATCTCGGGCTTCTGGCACGACATGAACGAGCCCACGTCGTTCACCGCCTTCGGTGAGTCGACGCTGCCGCGCTCGGCCCGGCACTCCCTGGAGGGCCGCGGTGGTGATCATCGTGAGGCGCACAATGTGTACGCGCTGTGCATGGCCAGGGCGGGCTTCGAGGGAGTGCGCGGGCTCGCGCCCGGGGAGCGGCCGTTTCTGTTCTCCCGTTCCGGGTGGGCCGGGATGCAGCGCTACGGAGGGACGTGGTCGGGGGACGTGGCCACCGGCTGGCCGGGGCTGCGGGCGTCCTTGGCGCTGGTGATGGGGCTCGGGCTGTGTGGTGTCCCGTACTCGGGGCCGGACATCGGGGGGTTCGACGGGGATCCGTCACCGGAGCTGTATCTGCGCTGGTTCCAGCTGGGCGCGTATCTGCCGCTGTTCCGTACGCACGCGAGCCTGCGGGCGGGACGCAGGGAGCCCTGGGAGTTCGGTGGCGAGGTGGTACGGCACGCGCGCGCGGCGCTCGTCGAACGCCGGCGGTTGCTGCCGTACTTCGTGACGCTGGCGCATCTGGCGCGACGGACCGGAGCGCCCTATGTGCGGCCCGTGTGGTGGGGTGCGCCCGAGGATCGGATGCTGCGTGACTGTGAGGACGCCTTCCTCCTGGGTGACGGCCTGCTGGTGGCGCCGGTCCTGGAGCCGGGCGCCGTCCGCCGTGCCGTGCGACTGCCGCGGGGGCGCTGGTACGACGTCGCGACGGGGCAGGCGTACGAGGGGCCCGGGCAGGTGCTGGTCGACGCGCCCCTGTCGCGGATCCCGGTGTTCGCGCGCGCGGGTGCCGTGCTTCCGGTACGTGGGGAGGACGGGGGGCTGGAGCTGGAGGTGTGGGCGCCCGCCCGGGGAC
>NZ_JAKEIO010000203.1 GCF_021474405.1 [Streptosporangium] indianense | reverse complement strand
GGCGGGCGGCACGGGCTGCTGTCCCGGCTCCCCGTGCCCGCCCGCCGGGTTCCCGAGGGGCTGCGCTCCCCGCGGGCGCTGCTCTCGGGTGTCGGCGCGGTCTCGGCCGGGGTGCTGGCGACGGTGCTCATCATCAGCGCGTCCTCCTACGACGGCGGTGAGGCCGACCCGGCCGGCTCCAACAGCGCTGCCGGCGGCAAGGGGCCCACCTCGGCGGCGCCGCCCGGCACCGCAGGTCTTCCCGCGGCCCAGGGGGTGACACGGCTGCGCAACACCGGCGCCGACCTCTGCCTCGACATCCGCGACCTGCCGAAGGAGGGCTCGGGCACGAAGCTGGCGCAGTGCTCGACGGTCTGGACGCAGCAGTGGACGTACGAGGACGACGGGCTGCTGCGCAGCGTCGCCGACCCCGGGCTGTGTCTGGACTCCCACAAGGACGCCGGTGTCGTCGTCCTCGGCAGCTGCGCCGACGACGATGCCGAGCGGGGCGACGATGTGCGCTACGACCTCACCGTGCAGGGGGAGTTGCTGCCCCGCTGGGACGAGCAACTGGCCCTGGCCCCGGCCGACGACGACCCGGACGCCGACATCGTCGTCAAGGTGCGCGACGGCTCCTCCGACGCCCAGCGCTGGCAGTCGGAGCCGCTGCCGACGGCGGAGGGATCCTTCTCGATCGAGGGGCAGGACGACCCGGCCGCCCGGCAGGTGACCCTGTCCGGGGGCAGCACCGCGTGATGCAGGGCCTCGGGACCCGAACGGGGCTGCGCGGCGAACGCGCCGCGCAGCCCACCCCTCAGACGGATCCCCGGCTCACACCGGATCCTCGACGAGGTCGGCCGGACCGACCGTGCTCGGCGTGGCATGGCCCGACAGGGCGAGCGTCAGGTCGAGTTCGGCGAGCAGACAGCGGATGACGTGCTCGACACCGGCCCGCCCGTCGAGCCCGAGGCCGTAGACGTACGGGCGGCCGACGAGAACCGCGCGGGCACCGAGGGCGAGGGCCTTGACGATATCGTCGCCGGTGCGGATACCGCTGTCGAAGAGGACGGTGAGCCGGTCACCCACGGCTTCCGCCACGCGGGGGAGGGCGTCGGCCGCGGCGACGGACCCGGCCACCTGACGGCCGCCGTGGTTGGAGACGACCACACCGTCCATGCCCGCGTCGGCGGCCAGGCGCGCGTCGTCCGGGTGCAGGACGCCCTTGAGGACGATCGGGCCGTCCCAGTTCTCCCGCAGGAACGCCAGGTCCGGCCAGCTCTTGGCCGGGTCGGAGAACATCCCGACGAAATGCATCACGGCCGCGTTCGGATCCTCGTGCACCGGCTTGGCCAGACCTGCCCGAAAGGCCGGGTCCGAGAAGTAGTTGGCCGTGCCGACCCCGTGCAGGAACGGCAGGTACGCCTGGTCCAGATCGCGCGGCCGCCAGGACAGCAGCGGCGTGTCCAGGGTGACGACCAGCGCGGTGTACCCGGACGCCTTCGCCCGGTTCAGGAAACTGCGGGCCACCTCGGGGTCCTTGGGCCAGTACAGCTGGAACCAGCGCTCGGCATCGCCCATCGCCTCGGCGACCTGCTCCATGGGGGTGCTGGACGCGGACGACAGGATGTACGGCACGCCCTGCGCGGCGGCGGCCCGGGCCGCGGCGGACTCGGCGTCCGGGTGCATGATCGACAGGACTCCGACCGGCGCCAGCGCGAGGGGCGCCGGCAGGGCACGGCCCAGGACCTCGACCGACAGATCCCGGTCGTGCACGTCCCGCAGCATGCGCGGGACGATCCGCCGGCGCTCCAGGGTCGCCCGGTTGGCCCGGGCCGTACTGCCGTCGCCCGCGCTGCCCGCGACATAGCCCACCGGGCCGGGCCCGAGCCGCTGCTCGGTGAGCTCCTCCAGCCGGGTCAGATCGGTGGGCAGCCGCGGCACGGCGCCCGTCATCCCGTTCAGATAGATCTCGTACTGGAAGTCCGCCCAGTGCTTGCCCACCGTACGCCCCGCCTCTCGTCGTCTCCTCGTCGAGACCGTGCCGTGGGGGCGACGATACCGAGCGGTATGCGCTCCGGTGGATCAGGGGCGGGCCGCCGCCTCGTGCAGCACGCGTGCCAGGGCGCTCGGCTGCGAGAACATCGGCCAGTGGCCGGTGTCCAGCGTCACCAGCTCCCAGCTGTCACTCCCGAGCAGCGCGGCCACCGCCGGCATCGGTTCGTCGCCGTCCAGGAGGCACTTCACGTACGTCGCCGGCAGCTCGCCCAGGGGGCGGTCGAGGACGGCCGGTTCGGTGAGCGTGATGCCCGGGTGCGGGGTTGCTTCCACGATCCGGGCGATCTGCTCGTCCGTCAGGCCCTGCCCCGCGTACTCCTCGGGACCGAGCGGCGGCCAGTATCCGCCCTGCGCGTCGATCGTCCGCCGTACGTGCTCGCTGGGCCAGCCGGACAGGAACGACTCACCGTCCACCGGTACGTTGGCGTCGACGAACACCACGCGCCGCAGCCGGTCGCCGATCCGCGCGGCGGCCTGCCCTACCGGGATACCGGCGTAGCTGTGCCCGACCAGGACGACGTCCCGCAGATCGAGCCGCTCCACCTCCTCGGCGATGTCCCGGACGTGCGTCTGCTGGCCGTCCGGCCGTGTGTCCCGTCTCTCGGCGAGTCCCGACAGCGTCAGCGCGTGGACGTCATGCCCGGCGCCGCGCAGCTCCACGGCCACCTCGTCCCACGCCCACGCCCCGAGCCATGCCCCGGCCACCAGTATGAAGTCGCTCATGCCTGCAACGTAACCGAAGGGTCTGACAACCCCTCACTCCTCCTCGTCCGTGCGCGGTGCGGGGTCCGGCTCGGTGTCCGGGCCCTGGGCCCTGACGCGCTGGACGTGTTCGAGGGAGTCGCGCAGCTCGGCGAGCCAGTCGTCCGTGTGGCGCTGGACCAGACGCACGCACCAGGCCAGCGCGTCGCTGCGGCTGCGGGCGACGCCGCCGGCGATCAGGGTGTCGAGGACCTGGCGTTCGGGCTGGCGCAGCCGTGTCATGACGGGTGCGGCCACGTGCGTGAAGAGGGTCCGCCGCCCGCCGCACTCCACGCCCCAGGACACCTTGCGGCCGAACCGCTGCTCGGCCTCCCGCGCCACGGCCATCCGGTCCTCGCGGGTGCGCTCCCGGAACTCCTGTGCACGGCTCTCCAGGGCCGCGTCCCGCTCGGCGGCCGGGGCGTCCCCGGCAAGTCGGGGTGCGGGGATGCGGCCGATGACGGTGATCTCCTCGCGGTCGACCGTGATCTCGGTCAGCTCCTCGAAGAGGTCGTCGGGCAGGCGGCCGGCGAACCAGCCGCGGAGCTTCTCTCGCTGCTGTCTCGTAATCATGTAATGACGATTACTCGGCCGTTCCATGAACACAAGGGGTCGCAAAGCAGTCGGCCGAGAGCGGAATCGGAATGTTTCAGGCCTATTAACGAACCCGCGGCAATCGGCCATCTGGCCGCTTCACGCCCCCGGGAACCGCGCAGTTACGGGCTTCACACGCGCAGATTCCGTAACTTCACGCCACTGTTTCAATACGCAATGTTACTGAAACCCGTGGGGTCGATGTGTGTTTCCGCTGCGGACTCGGCAGACTCGCGCTCGCCGCTCCGGGCACCGACCGAGCACGGGACGGCGCACCCTGTAATCGATGCGGAAGGATGCACACAATGCGGACCACCGCGCGCTGGGCCACGACCATCGGCATGACGGCCACCGCCGTCTGCGGACCCCTCTCCGGGGCCGCGCTCGCCTCTCCGGGTCAGGCCCCCACCGCGCTCTACGCCCCCTCGGCCCTCGTCCTCACGGTGGGCCACGGGGAGAGCGCGATCGCAGCGACTCCCGAACGCGCGGTCACCCTGAGCTGTGCGCCGACGCCCACCGGAACACACCCGGCGGCCGGCGCGGCCTGTGCCGAACTGCGCGGCGTCGGCGGCGACTTCAACGCCCTGACGGCGAGGGACGGCGTGATGTGCACCAAGCAGTACGACCCCGTGGTCGTCACGGTGGACGGAGTCTGGCAGGGCAAGCGCGTCTCCTACGAGCGCACGTTCTCCAACGACTGCATGAAGAACGCCTACGGGACGGGAGTCTTCTCCTTCTGAGAGGGCTGAGCCCACAGACCGGGATCGCGCCGTACCCGTGAAGCACAGCGGGCCGTGGCTGGGGAGCCGGGCCGTTGTCACGAGGAGTCGCGATCTCGCGCAAGGGGGCCGGCGGGCGGAGTGGGGCCGCCCGCCGGCCCCTGGGTCGTTCCACGCCCGGGCTCTCACGCCCGGGCGCGCTGGGGTCAGGGTGTCCAGGCCGGTCGTGCTGAGTCCGGGCTAGGCCCGGTCGCGGTGGCTGGTGTCGCACCACGGGTAGCGGCGGCTGCGGCGGCAGGTGCACAGGGCCACGCGGAAGCGGTCGGAGGAGACGACGGAGCCGTCCTCCAGCTCCACCTCCACCGGGCCCTCCATCAGCAGCGGGCCCTTGCGCTGGACGCTGACGCGGCGCGGCGCCGCGGACCGGTCAGACGGGGAGTTCGGCACGGACGACCACCAACTCTTCCTTGTCCTCGGCGGCGGGCAGCAGTCCCCGCTCCCGCAGCCAGCGTTCCCGGCCGCGCAGCACGGGCCCCAGCGCGATGCGGCGCCGGCGGGTCACCGCGGCCTTCAGACCGGCCGACCGCAACTGTTCGACGGTCAGATCCGGGCCGCTGAGTGCCGACTGCACGAGCAGCAGCACCCCGCCCGGCCGCAGCAGACCGGGCGCTTCGCGGCAGATCCGGTCGACGACCAGCCGCCCGTCGGCGCCCGCGTCCCACGCCCGGGCCGCACCCCGGGGCGGCCTGTGATGGCCGTCCGGCGACGGCACGTAGGGCGGGTTGGCCAGGATCAGATCGAACGTCCTTCCGTGCACGGGCTCGAAGAGGTTCCCGTGCCGGATGCGGACCGGGAGCCCCGCGAGCCGGGCGTTCAGCCGCGCGGCCCACACGGCGCTCCAGGACACGTCCACGGCGGTCACACGGCCGCCCCGGCGCGCGGCCTCCAGGGCCAGGGCGCCGCTGCCGGTGCCCACGTCGAGGACGCGCGCACCCGGAGGCAGCGGCTCGTCGGACAGGGCACCGGCCAGCAGCTCGGTGTCTTCCTGTGGGGCGTACACGCCCGGGAGTACCAGTGCAATCACGGACGCCGGGTACCCCGGACATCAGGAGATATGAGCTGCTTCCTGGGCGAGGGGAGCATGCAGTGACGAACGAGTTGCGCGCCAGTCGGCCAGGAGCCGGGCGCCGAAGCGTTCCTCCACGAACTCCGTGGCGTCGATGCCGAAGGCGACGTCCGGGGCGAGATACGGCTCGCATTCCAGCAGTCCGCCGATGACGTCGTGCCGCACCACCTGCTCGTGGACCGCGTCCGCCTCGACGTGCTCGTCGTAGAAGTGCTCGGCGGCGGGCCCCGCGCCGGTGCGGCGCATCGCTTCGGCGAGCCGGCGCGACCCCGGTGACGAGGTGATCTCCACCGTCGCGAAGTGCCCGACGAGGGCGCCCCTGAGGGCCCGGTGCAACCCGAAGAGCGACATCATGTTCACCGTGACGAGGGCCTCCGCGCACGCCGCGTCCAGGTAGCGGCCGTAGGCGGTGTCCAGGCCCAGGTCCGCCATCAGGTCCGCGAACAGGCGGGCGTGCACACGCTCCGCGCGGCCGCCGCCCCACTCGTCGAACTCCACCGCCGCCATCGCCGCCTTCGCCCGGCCCGACAGCCGGGGCAGCACCCAGGCGTGCGGGTCCGCCTCCTTGAGGTGGTAGAGGGAGCGCTGGGCCGCGTACTCGCTCACCTGCCACAGCTCGCCCTCGTCCCGCAGGAAGTGGCTGACGCCCGTGCCCTCGACGGGCTCGACCAGAAGCCCGGCCAGTGCCTCGTCCACGCTGTCGTGGACGTGTGCGTCACTGCGCAGGGCGGACAGGAAACGGTGCTCCATGGCCGCGCGGACGCGCAACAGGTCCGGATCCCACTCGCGCTCCGGGGCAACGCCCGCGAAGCCGCGGTAGTGCAGCTCGTAGCACAGGTAGAGGGCGAGCTGGAGGTCGTCGCCGTACACCTCGGCGCGGGCGACCTCCTCCAGGCGGGGCAGGCGGCCTGCGCCCCGCAGATAGGCGTCGACGCCCCTGCTCAGCGGTCCGCGCGGGGTGGGAAGTGGTGGTCCTTCGTGCTCCATGCGCGCCGGGTACCCGCGCGGCGCGCATGGTCACCCGCAGCGTGACACCCGCCCAGGGGGTACTCCGGCGGGTCATGAAGGCACTGGTGGTGAACTGCACCCTCAAGAAGTCACCCGAAACCTCGAACCGAGGCGCTGGCGAACGTCGTGGTCGAGCAGCTGCGGAAGGACGGCGTGGACGTCGACGTCCTACGGGCCGTCGACCTGGACATCGCTCCGGGAGGGACCAGCGAACCGGTGGACGACGGTGATGCGTGGCCGGGGGTGCACGCACGCCTGCTGGAGTCGCAGATCCTGGTCATTGCCTCGCCGACCTGGCTGGGCGGGCCGTCCTCGGTGGCGCAGCGGGTCCTGGAACGGGTGGACGCCATGCTGTCCGAGACCGACGAGGAGGGCCGGCCGGGGGCCTACAACCGGGTGGCGGGCGTGGTCGTCACCGGCAACGAGGACGGGGCCCATCATGTGATCGACGAGATCACGAGAGGCCTTGAGGACATCGGCTGCACCATCCCGGGCCAGGCCTGGACGTACTGGAACCAGGGGCCGGGGCCCGGGCCGAGCTTCCTCGACGCCGAGCGGGGCCACGACTGGTCGCGGTCGACCGGACGGGCCATGTCGGCGAACATGCTCGGTGTGGCCCGGGCCCTGGCCGCGCGGCCGCGCGGACCGCCGCCCCCGTAGCCCGGGCCCGCCCGGTACCCGTCAGTCCCCCTCGGACTCCTCCTGCGCACGCGTGTTCGGAGTGGTGGCATCCCCGGCCTCGCCCCGGTGGCGGCGCTCCTCGGCGGAGTCCCGGGCGCGTTTCTCGGCGTCCTCGACCTCCCGCAGCACCTCTTCGAGTGCTGTCTCGGCCGGCTTGCCCTGCCGGTCCTCGTCGCGGTGCTGATCCTGGTGCTGGGTCACAGGGTGCTCCTTTCCGTGTGCGGTACGTCCGGTCGTGGTGGAGGTGGTCCGGTCAGCGGGTCACGGCGGGGGCGGTCAGCTGGAGGCCCGGGCGATGCGCAGCGGCACCGGGTCGGCGGGGGCGGCCTCCTCACTGCTCCTGGCGACCTCGGCCCACCAGGAGGGGCCGTCCTCGATGTGGCGCAGCAGCACGCCCTCTCGGATCGCCCAGGGGCAGACCGTGACGGCCTTGATGCCGGTCAGCTTCAGCGCGGTGTGCCCCACCACCGCTCCGGCCAGGCTCTGTGCGGCGCGCGGTGCGGAGATGCCCGGCAGGTGCGCGCGTTCGGCGGCGGGCAGAGCGGCCAGCTGCGTGATCGCCGTCCGCAGGTCGGAGCGGCGCATCTGGCGGTCCACGAAGGGTCCGTGGCGTCCGGGCGCCGCGCCGCACAGCCGGCCCAGCTGCTGGAAGGTGCGGGAGGTGGCGACCGCGGTGCGCGGTCCCTCCCACCGGATCCGCGCTGCCACGTCCCGCAACTGGTGGCGTACCTTGCGGCGCAGTGCACGGACACGCTCCGGCGACGGCGGGTCCTCGTCGTCGAAGAACTCGTGCGTCAACCGCCGCGCCCCCAGCGGCAAGGACGCCACGAAGTCCGGCAACCGGCCGCGCCCGAAGGCGACTTCGAGGGTGCCGCCGCCGATGTCGAGCAGGGCGAGCGGCCCCGAGCGCCAGCCCATCCAGCGCCGGGCCCCGAGAAACGTCAGTTCGGCCTCGACCTCGCCCGGCAGGGTGCACAGGTCGACGCCGGTACGGGCGCGGACGGTGCGCAGCACCTCGTGCCGGTTCGGTGCGTTGCGCACCACGGCCGTCGCGAACGCCGGCGGGTCGGCCGCACCCCAGCGGGTGGCGGTCCTGCTCGCCTCGGCCACCGCGTCCACGAGTTGCGCCACGGCCCGCTCCGGGATGGGTCCCCCCGGTGTGACCTGCTCGGACAGCCTGAGTCGCCATTTGGCGGTGTGCACGGGCAGCGGCACCCCGTCCGCCGCGTCCGCGACCACAAGTCTGACCGTGTTCGATCCCACGTCCACCACGCTGATTCGCATGGCCGGTGGGTACCCATTTACGGGGCCGCCCAACAGGCAGCGCAGCAGGGAAGAGGGACCGCCGGGCCCTGCGCGCGACGGCCCCCTGCGCTCCCGGCCGGTCACCTGCGCATGACCGGCGGAACCGGCGGACCACCAGGACGCGCTCGTGTGGCTCGTCCGGCACCCCCATCGACCGGGCGAGGGCCATGACCGCGAGAGACCGCGAGATCCACCACCGCTTCGGCGAGGTCGCGGGGGGGGGGCGTGGTC
>NZ_JAKEIO010000202.1 GCF_021474405.1 [Streptosporangium] indianense | reverse complement strand
GGGCGGGCGGCGGGACGAGGCTGAGCTGACTGGGCATGCACCGATGGTCGCGGCGGCACGTTGCCTTCCCGTTGCACGGGCGTCACGGGTGTTTTCCGGCGGTTCACGATGGGGAGCGGGCGGTGTGTGAGGTGGTGTGAGCTGCGGTTTCCCGGAACCGAGTGAAGCTGGTCACGTGGGGCCGGATGAACCGGGCGGCCCGGGAGGACGTCCCTGACTGTCGAGGGGCCGACCTGGGGAGGGACCGTCCGATGCGTCGTGTGACGTTGCGCGGACCGTGGCTGCCGCGTACCCGGCGGGGGCAGCGGCGGCTGGTGCAGGCCGTGATGGCCGGGTGCGTGCTCGCGTTGCTCCCGGCGACGTGGATGTACGCCGTGGCGGGCGACCGGCTGCGGACGGCGGCGGATGTGCCGCGTACCGAGGTGGCCGTGGTGTTCGGCGCGGGGCTGTGGGACGGCGAGCCCTCGCCGTATCTCGCGCACCGGCTCGACGCCGCTGCGCGGCTGTACCGGGAGGGGCGGGTCGAGGTGGTGCTCGTCACCGGGGACAACAGCCGTGAGGACTACGACGAGCCGGACGCGATGCGCGGGTATCTGACGCGGCACGGGGTGCCCGACAGGCGGATCGTCAGCGACTACGCGGGGTTCGACACCTGGGACTCGTGCGTGCGCGCGAAGAAGATCTTCGGGGTGGACGAGGCCGTGCTGATCAGCCAGGGCTTCCACATCCGGCGGGCGGTGGCGCTGTGCGAGGCGGCGGGGGTCGCGTCGTACGGGGTCGGGGTGGACGCCGTGCACGACGCGACCTGGTACTACGGCGGCGCCCGGGAGATCCTCGCCGCCGGGAAGGCCGCGCTGGACGCGGCCTTCCGGCCGGACCCGCGGTTCCTCGGGCCGCGGGAGCCGGGGGTGGAGAGGGCCTTGGCGACGGGCCGGGACCCTCTCCGTTGACCGGGCCGGGCTCAGCGCCCGCTCCTGTGCGTCCCCGGTGCGGCCGGTGAGGACCAGGTCCATGGCCTTGGCCCGGCCGACGAGCCGGGTCAGCCGCGGGGTGCGTGCGGCCGATGCCGGGGATCACACCGAGTGGCGTTTCTCGTCCCACGGGCGACGTCCGTGGCGGTCGGCGGCGACGTGAAGGTGGGCAGGCGTGTGCCCGACCAGGCCGGGGGCTCCCGCCTCACGCGGGCGGGGCGGCGGCGGGGAGGTTGCCGTCCCGGCCGCGTAACAGGGAGCCGTCCCCGGCGTAACACGGCCGACGCACGCTGGACGGCATGCAGAACACCGCGACGCCCACGCACTGCCCGTACTGCGCCCTGCAGTGCGGGATGAACCTGACGCCCGCCCCGGACGGGACCGTCGAGGTGAGCGAGCGCGCGGACTTCCCGGTGAACCGGGGCGCCCTGTGCGGCAAGGGGCGGACGGCCGCGGCCGTGCTCGCGCCCGGCGTGCGGCTGACCTCCCCGTTGGTGCGCGACGTGGGCGGCACGCTGGTGCCCGCCTCCTGGGACGAGGCGCTGGGCAGGATCGCCGCGGGGCTGGGCCGCACCCGCGCGCAGCACGGCCCGGACGCGGTCGGGGTGTTCGGCGGGGGCGGGCTGACGAACGAGAAGGCGTACACGCTCGGCAAGTTCGCGCGGGTCGTGCTCGGCACCTCCCAGATCGACTACAACGGGCGTTTCTGCATGTCGTCGGCGGCGGCCGCCGGCATCAAGGCGTTCGGGCTCGACCGCGGGCTGCCGTTCCCGCTGGAGGACATCCCGAAGTCCGGCTGCGTGATCCTCGTCGGGTCGAACCTCGCGGAGACCATGCCGCCGTCGCTGCGGTTCTTCACCGAGCTGAAGGAGAACGGCGGCACGCTGATCGTCGTCGATCCGCGCCGCACGAAGACCGCCGAGCAGGCGGACCTGCACCTGGCGCCCCGGCCGGGCACGGACCTGGCCCTCGCCCTGGGCCTGCTGCACCTGGTGATCGCCGAGGGGCGGGTGGACGAGGAGTACGTCCAGGAGCGGACCGTGGGCTGGGAGGACGCCCGGGCCGCCGCGATGGCCCACTGGCCGGAGTACGTGGAGCGGATCACGGGGGTGTCCGTTCCACAACTGCGGGAGACCGTGCGGCTGTTCTGCGAGCCGGAGTCGGCGATGGTGCTCACCGCCCGGGGGCCCGAGCAGCAGTCCAAGGGCACGGACACGGTGGGCGCGTGGATCAACCTGTGCCTGGCGACCGGCCGGGCGGGCCGTCCGCACTCCGGGTACGGCTGCCTGACCGGCCAGGGCAACGGACAGGGCGGGCGCGAACACGGGCAGAAGGCCGATCAGTTGCCGGGCTACCGCAAGCTCGACGACCCGGCCGCCCGGGCGCACGTCGCCGAGGTGTGGGGCGTCGACCCGGACAGTCTGCCGGGCCCGGGGCGCAGTGCGTACGAGCTGCTGGACGCGCTGGGCACCGACATCAGGTCGCTGCTGCTGATGGCGTCCAACCCGGTGGTGTCCGCGCCGCGTGCCGCGCACATCGAGGAGCGCATCCGGTCGCTGGACTTCCTGGCGGTCTGTGACGTGGTGCTGTCGGAGACGGCGGAACTGGCGGACGTGGTCCTGCCGGTCACTCAGTGGGCCGAGGAGACGGGTACGACGACGAACCTGGAGGGCAGGGTGCTGCTGCGGCGCCGGGCGGTCACCCCGCCCGACGGCGTGCGCAGCGACCTGGAGGTACTGCACGAACTCGCCGCCCGCCTGGGCGTGGAGAAGGGCTTCCCGACCGACCCGGAGGAGGTCTTCGAGGAACTGCGCCGGGCGTCGGCGGGCGGGGCGGCGGACTACTCGGGGATCACGTACCGGAGGCTGGCGGAGGAGAACGGGGTGTTCTGGCCGTGCCCCGCGCCGGTGGAACCGGCGGGCGAGGGCGAAGGCACCCCGCCCCTCGGGGAGGCAGCGGCTGGACACCCGGGCGTGCCCCACGGCGACGCAGCACCCGCCCACCCGAGCACGCCGGGCAGCGACGCAACACCCGCGCGTCCGAGCACGCCCCGCGATGACGCAACACCCGCGAACACGGGCACGCCCCGCGATGACGCAACACCCGCGAACACGGGCACGCCCCGCGACGATGCAACACCCGCGAACACGGGCACGCCCCGCGATGACGCACCGGCCGTGCACCCCGGCACGCCCCGTCTCTTCCTCGACCGCTTCGCGACCCCCGACGGCCGGGCCCGCTTCGTCCCCGTCTCGCACCGGGCGACCGCCGAGGAACCCGACGACGAATACCCGGTGCTGCTGACCACCGGCCGGGTCGTGGCGCAGTACCAGTCCGGGGCGCAGACCCGCCGCGTGGCGGAGCTGAACGCCGCCGCGCCCGGCCCGTTCGTGGAACTGCACCCGAGGCTGGCGGCCCGGCTCGGAGCGGCCGAGGGCGATCCGGTGGCCGTCGTGTCCCGGCGGGGCCGGGCCGTGGCGCCCGCGAGGATCACGCACGCCATCCGGCCCGACACCGTCTTCATGCCCTTCCACTGGCCGGGCGAGGGCCGCGCCAACACCCTCACCAACCCCGCGCTCGACCCGACCTCCCGGATGCCGGAGTTCAAGACGTGCGCGGTGCGGCTGGAGGCCGTCGAGCGGTAGCGGTCAGCTCACGGCCACGGCCTTCCAGGCCGCCGCCACCGCCTTCTGCTCGGTGCTGTCGGCGCCGTAGAGGTCCTTCGCCGCGTTCAAGGTGGCCGTGCGTGCGGCCGCGTAGTCCGTCGAGGACGTCATGTAGACCGTCAGCGCGCGGTACCAGATCTTGCCCAGGGCGGCCCGGCCGATGCCGGTCACCGTGGAGCCGTCGCAGGTCGGGGAGTTGTAGGCGACACCGTTGAGGGTCTTGGCGCCGCTGCCCTCCGCGAGCAGGTACGCGAAGTGGTTGCCGACGCCCGAGGAGTAGTGCACGTCGAGGTCGCCGAGCTTCGCGTTCCAGCAGTCGGCCGACTTGCCGTCCTTCGACGGCTTGTCCATGAAGCGCAGGGCCTCGCGACCGAGGCCGGAGCGCACGATCTTCTCGCCGATGAGCCAGTCGCCCCGGTCCTCGGCGTTCTGCGCGTGGAACTCCACCAGCGTGCCGAAGATGTCCGAGGTGGCCTCGTTCAGACCGCCGGACTCGCCGGAGTAGGTCAGCGCCGCCGTCTTCGACGTCACTCCGTGGGACATCTCGTGCCCGGCGACGTCCAGCGAGACCAGCGGGCCCATGAGCTTGCCGTCGCCGTCTCCGTAGGTCATGCAGAAGCAGTTGTCGTCCCAGAAGGCGTTGTTGTAGTCCTTGCCGTAGTGGACGCGGTTGAAGGAGCCCTTGCCGTCGTCCGCGATGCCGTCGCGGCCGTGGACCTTCTTGTAGTAGTCCCAGGTGACGTCCGTGCCGTACTGGGCGTCCACCGCGACCGTGGTCCGGTCGGCGACCGTGCCCGTGCCCCACTGGTTGTCGGCGTCCGTGAAGAGCGTCGCGGGGGCGCGGGTCAGGCAGATGGTCAGCAGGCACTTGTCCGTCTTGTTCTCGGCGTCGCCGGTGTAGGTGCCGCCGCGTGTCGCGTCCTTCAGCTGGTACGACGAGCCGGACGCGGTCGTCTCCAGCGGGACCGTGCCGCCGTAGAGGGACTTGCCCTCGCCCGACGCCGACTCCAGGGAGTCCCAGGCGTCGATGCGGGCACCGGTCGTCGCGTCGGTCAGCAGGGTGCGCGCGACGGGGTTGCCGCGTTCGTCGTGCGCGACCGCGTCGGTCTGCCAGGCCAGCTTCGGGGCGCCGTGCAGGGCGTCGACGACCAGCCGGGGCTTGGCGGTGAGCTTCTCCAGGGTCTCGCCGAGGTGGGCCGCGCGCAGCAGGTTCGCGGCGAGGTCGGCGGCCTTGGGGGCGGTCACCTTCGGGGTGACGCCGGCCAGTGAGAGAGGGGACTTCGTCGCCCGGCTCGTCCCGCGGTAGGTGCCGTCCGGGTTCAGGTGGAGCACGAAGTCGCCCCCGAGGACCGGGAGCCGGTGGTAGGTGCGGTCGTAGCGCACGTGCCGGGTGCCGTCCTCGTCGACGACGACGTCCCGGACCTTCGTCCGCTGGGCCGGGGTGAGGCCCAGGGCTCCGGCCCGGTCGGCGAGCACCGCCTCCGCGTCCTCGATCGCGTCCGACCTGGTCGGCAGGTCGGCCGCTCCGGCGGACGGGGAGAGAACGGCGGCCAGCAGGGCGGTGGTGCCGGTGACGGCCACACCGGCGAGGGCGAGACGGGAACCGCGGACATGACGTATCCGACTCATCGGTCTCCTCATACGGGCGCACCCGGTCGTGTGGGGTCGACCGGGGGCGGCGTTGATGTTGACCGCGAGTAAATTCGGCACGGACCTGGCATGTCCATAGCCCCGCTGTGGAGGTGTGTGAGGGTGGAGAATCGTTCCTGTGACCCTCCCTTTCTTCGTCTACGGCACCCTCCGTCCGGGGGAGGTCAACCACGACCTCTTCCTGCGCGGCCGCACCCGCTCCGAGGAGCCGGGCAGCCTCACGGACGCGGTGCTGTACGAGGGGCCGGGCTACCCCTACGCGGTCGAGGAGCCGGGCGGCGGCACGGTGAGCGGGGAGCTGGTGACCGCGCTGCCCGAGACGTACCCGGGGCTGCTCGCGGAGCTGGACCGGCTGGAGGAGTACGTACCGGGGGATCCGCGCAGTCTGTACGTGCGCGTCGAGCGGAAGGTCGTCCGGGCGGCGGACGGGGAGGCCGTGCGGGCGTGGGTGTACGTGGCCGCGCCCGCCGTCGCCGCACGGCTGCGGGCCCGGGGGCGGGCCATCGCGGGCGGGGACTGGCGGGCGCGGGTGTGACGGGCCGCGGGCGCGCGGGGCGTGTGCGTCCACGGCGGGCTCCGCAGGGTCAGCCGCCGTACGGCCGCCGCTCCCGGGCCTCCCGCAACGCCCTGCCCCACCAGACCAGTTGGTCGAACATGGTCTTCGCCGCCGCGTCCGGGCCGGACGGGTCGCGCAGGGCGCCCCGGTCGTCGAAGGCGGCGCCGGCGTTGTGGAAGGAGACGGTGTCGCGAACCGTCACGGCGTGCAGCTCCGCGAAGACCTGACGCAGGTGCTCCACGGCACGCAGACCGCCGGAGAGGCCGCCGTAGGAGACGAGGCCGACGGGCTTGGCCTGCCATTCGGTGAAGTGCCAGTCGACGAGGTTCTTCAGGCCCGCCGGGAAGGAGTGGTTGTACTCGGGCGTGAGGACCACGAAGGCGTCCGCGCCGGACAGCTTCGGGGTGATGCCGGACAGTGCGGCGGTCGCCTCCGGGGTGGGTTCGAGGGACATGGGCAGCGCGGCCTCGGCGACGTCGACGACCTCGGCGACCAGGTCGTCCCGGTCCCCGATGCGGGTGAGGAGCCAGTCGGCGACGACGGGGCCGAAGCGGCCGTGCCGGTTGCTGCCCACGACGAGGGTCAGGCGGAGCGGGTCGGTCGCGGCGGCTGCTGATGCGGTGGTGGTGGAGTTCATGCCGCACAGCCTCGTACCTCAACCATTGTTGAGGTCAAGCGGCGACGCGTACGCCGGGGTCACCCGTTCACACGCGCACGCCGCGCATTTCCCCGACTCGCCCCAAGAGAGGTCCGTGACCTGGCGAAACGACCGTGAGGAGCAGCCCGGTTCACCTTCCCCTGACACCCGTTCACCCCAATTCTGACGCTCCCTCAGGGCGCGCGGTCGACCCGCGGCCCGTTACCTCGGAAGGGCAGGCGCACGACCGACCCGCTCGAAGGAGCACCGATGCGACGTACCGCCCGGCAGCTGACCGCCACCGCGCTCACCGTCGCCGCCGCGGCCCTCGCCGCCGCTCCCGCCCACGGCACGTCCGGCGGCGGTCTGGAGGTGTCCCCGGCGTCGGTCGTGCCCGGGGGCGGGGTCACGGTGCGCACGGCGGCCTGTGGCGGCGGCTCGGTGACGGGTGACGCCAGCGCGGTCGGGGCGGGCTCCCTCAGCCTGGTCCCGGACGCACACGGGCAGGACGCGACCGGGCGGTTCAGGGTGCCGCCGAGTGCGCAGCCGGGGACGTACGAGATCACCGCGACCTGCGGTGGCAGCGGCCGGCGGATCACCGGGGACCTGGTGGTCACGCTGACGCCGGTGCGCGGGCAGGTGCATCCCCGAGGAAGTGTGAAGACGGGGGTCGGCGGCGCCCTGGGCCCCGATCCCGTGCAGACCGCGGCCGGTGTGGCGGCCCTCGCCGTCGCCGCCGCGGGCGGTACCTGGCTCCTGCATCGCCGGGCGAGAGGCGACGGGATCTGACGGACACCCTCCGCTGTCCGTCGCCGGTACCGCATGTCCCCTCCCCCTCCGGGTCCGACGCCCCTCGCGGCCCGGAGGGGGGTACGGGGCCGGAGCTCAGAAAGGGGTGGGTATGCGCAGGGTCCCCGGGTTCGGCATCGGCGTCCGCAGCCCCGCCAACGCGGCCATGGCGGCCGTCACGGTGTTCGCCCTGTGCTCGGGGGTGTGGCTGCTGCGCGACGCCGCCGGGACGCACGCCCCGCCACAGCCGTCCGCCGCGCAGGCCCGGGCCGGGCTGGACGGCGGCGCCGGACCGGACGGACGGGCCGGTGAGCGCCCCGGCGTGCCCCCGCTGCCGCCTTCGCCGCCCGACCGGATCCGCATCCCGTCGATCCGGGTCGACGCGCCCCTGACCGGACTCGGCCTGACGAGGACCGGCAGCCTCGACGTGCCGCCCGCCGCGGACGAGAACCTCGCCGGCTGGTACGAGGCCGGCACCACCCCCGGTGAACGGGGCACCGCGATCGTCGCCGGGCACGTCGACAACGCCGACGGCCCCGCCGTCTTCTACGGCCTCGGCGCCCTGGCCAGGGGCAGCACGATCGAGGTGGACCGGCGGGACGGCGGCGTCGCGGTGTTCACCGTGGACGCCGTCGAGGTGTACGCCGCGACGAACTTCCCCGACGAGAAGGTCTACGGCGCCTCCCACCGCCCCGAACTGCGGGTCATCACCTGCGGCGGCGGCTGGTCACGCGGCACCGGGTACCAGGGGAACGTCGTCGTCTTCGCCCACCTGACCGGCAGCCGGTGACACACCGACGACATGGGTCCGCCCCCAGGCGCCCAGCGGTTCCAGCGCCCGGTTCAGCGAAGCGCCCCGGGCCGTCAGGGAGTACTCCACCCGCGGCGGCACCTCGTCGTACGCCTCGCGGTGGACCAGCCCGTCGGACTCCATCTCCCGCAGGTGCGAGGCGAGCACCTTCTCGGTGACGCCCGGCAGTTCTCGGCGGAGCTCCCCGAAGCGGCACGGCCGCTCGTTCAGCGCCCAGAGGATCAGCACCTTCCACTTGCCGCCGATCACGTCCATCGCCGCGTCGATCCCGCACACGTACGCCCCCGGCCGCCGCCCGGCCCCCCGACAGGCGCCGGAGCCGGTCGCGCCCGCCGGCTCCCCTGCGGTCGTCCTCGTCGACGATGCGGTGGCTGATGGACGCCGGGTGCTGGATGAGTGTGTCCACG
>NZ_JAKEIO010000201.1 GCF_021474405.1 [Streptosporangium] indianense | reverse complement strand
GGTCACTTCCGGGGACAGACGGGTCAGGTCACTTCCGGGGGCCGGCGTGTCGGGTCACGTCCAGGGACTCGCCGGTCGGGTCACTTGTGGCGGCGGACCACGCCGACTTCCTCTCCGTACTGGCCGAGGACGATCACGTCGAAGGCGGCGCCCGCGAAGACCTTGACGGCGCGCAGGGCGTCGCCGAGGCGGTGCCGGTGGCTGCCTGTCACTGCGGTGGCGCCGGGCGGGCGGCCCGGTGCCGGGGCGGGGTGGATGGTTGCTGCGCTCATGTCTCCATGGTGCGTTTCGACCCATAAGGCCCGCGTCGGTCTCCGGACCGAACCTCCCGGCCGCCGCGTACGCCGCTGGGCCGACCCGGTGCCCCGAGGTGGAAGGGCCCGTCCCCTAGGGGGCGGAAAAACCGTTCGCGGTCACCGCCCCGGCTCCTCTAAGATCTCCGCTCTTGCCCGCCTCCCTCACGGAGTGCCGCCGACCGGACGGAAACCGGCCGGCATCTCACCGCCCACTCTTCAGCAGGTCCCTCCGGAGGCACCCCCTTGTCCACGCCCGTCGACGACCCGCTCGCGCGTGAGCGCTCCCACCTCGCCGCGTCCAGAACCGCCCTGCGTGCCATGCGCGAGGACGTCGAGTCCCTCGACATCAGCGACGTCACCGCGAACTGGGTCAACGCGGAGGTGCTGGCCCGCCAGATCGAGGAGCGCATCAAGGCGCTGGCGGACCTCAGCGACACCCCGCTGTTCTTCGGCCGGCTCGACTACCTGCACGCCCCGGGGAGCGACAAGGCCGAGGGGGCGGAGGGGGAGCGCTTCTACATCGGGCGACGGCATGTGCACGACCACGACGGCGACCCCATGGTCATCGACTGGCGCGCGCCGGTCTCGCAGCCGTTCTACCGGGCCTCCAAGAAGGACCCGATGGACATCGCGCTGCGCCGCCGCTTCGGCTACACCCGCGGCGACATCACGGCGTACGAGGACGAGCACCTGTCGGACCCCGCCGAGACCTCCCGGACCAGCAAGCTGCTCCAGCAGGAGATCGAGCGGCCGCGTGTCGGCCCGATGCGGGACATCGTCGCGACGATCCAGCCGGAGCAGGACGAGATCGTCCGGTCCGGCCTCTCCGGGACGGTGTGCGTGCAAGGGGGCCCCGGCACCGGGAAGACCGCCGTCGGCCTGCACCGGGTCGCCTACCTCCTGTACGCCCACCGCGAGCGCCTCGCCCGCACCAGCACCCTGGTCATCGGGCCGAACCGGTCCTTCCTGCACTACATCGAGCAGGTCCTGCCCGCGCTGGGCGAGCTGACCGTGCAGCAGGCCACCGTCGCCGACCTGGTGGCGCACGTGGAGATCAAGGGCACGGACGAGGCGGCCGCGGCCGTCGTCAAGGGCGACGCCCGGCTGGCGCGGGTGCTGCGCCGGGCCCTCTACTCGCACGTCACGATGCCCACCGAGCCGGTCGTCGTCGTGCGCGGCTCGCGCCGCTGGCGGGTCCCGGTGTACGAACTGGAGGAGATGGTCCGCGAGTTGCTCGACCGCGACATCCGCTACGGCGCCGCGCGCGAGGCCCTGCCGCAGCGCATCGCGCACGCCGTGCTGGTGCAGATGGAGCGGTCGGGCGAGGCGCCGGACGACCGGGTGCAGGACGCGGTGGCCCGCAACAGCGCGGTCAAGGCGGCGGTGAAGGCGGTCTGGCCGGCCGTCGACCCGGCGAAGCTGGTGCTGCGGCTGCTGTCGGACGGGGAGTTCCTCGCCGAGCACGCCGACGGCATCCTCGACGAGGACGAGCAGAAGGCGATCCTCTGGGTGAAGCCGGCGCGCAGTGTGAAGGCGGCGAAGTGGTCCACCGCCGATGCCGTCCTGATCGACGAGGCCACCGACCTGATCCGGCGCACGCACTCCCTGGGGCACGTCGTCGTCGACGAGGCGCAGGACCTCTCCCCCATGCAGTACCGGGCGGTCGGCCGCCGCTGCACCACCGGCAGCGCGACCGTCCTCGGCGACCTGGCGCAGGGCACGACGCCCTGGGCGACGCGGAGCTGGCAGGAGGCGCTGGCCCACCTCGGCAAGCCGGACGCCCTGGTGGAGGAGCTGACGGCCGGCTTCCGCGTTCCGACGGACGTCATCACCTACGCCTCGCGGCTGCTCCCGCACATCGCCCCCGGGCTGACCCCGGTGGCCTCGATCCGCGAGAACCCGGGCCACTTCGAGGTCCGGCCGGTTGCCGGCACGACGGACGTGGTCGAGGCCTGCCGCGAGTTGCTGCGCCACGAGGGCTCAACGGGCCTGATCGCGGCGGACGCTCGCGTCCCGGAGCTGGCCGGCGCCCTGAAGCAGGCCGGAATCCCGTAC
This sequence comes from [Streptosporangium] indianense, assembly GCF_021474405.1. Classification (GTDB taxonomy): domain Bacteria; phylum Actinomycetota; class Actinomycetes; order Streptomycetales; family Streptomycetaceae; genus Streptomyces; species Streptomyces indiaensis. Next base: position 6,345 of record NZ_JAKEIO010000201.1, on the reverse strand, counting down.
CTCGCGCCCGGCGAGGAGACGACCACGGACACCCGCCTGACCCTGGTCCCGGCGTCACTGGCGAAGGGCCTGGAGTACGACTACGTGGTCCTGGACGAACCCCGGGCGGTGGTCGACGCAGAACCCGACGAACGCACCGGCCTGCGCCGCCTGTACGTGGCTCTGACCAGGGCGGTGTCAGGCCTCACGGTGACGCACACGGCCCCGCTGCCACCGCAGTTGGCCTGATGGCGCACGGGCGGTCAGCGGGTCGTCGGCCGGCGTTCGTACACCGTCACCCTGCGGCCGCGGATCTCTTCGTCGGCCACGGGGGTGAAGGAGGTGCGCAGGACGGCCGTCTTCACTCTGTCCCGGGCATTCGTCACCGGCCGGGCCACCCGAGAGGCGTCCGTCACCAGAAGGACCCGCTGCTCGGCCAGCAGCGCGGCGCGTATCCGGGCCGGGGCCGCCTCCACGCCCTTCAGAGTGCCGGACTCCACCGGTGTCTCCACCAGCGCTATGTCCCTGAGGCCCGTGAAGGCGTCCGGGGAGACGGACTTGGTGTCCCGACGGGCCGACGGTATGAAGAGGACCCCGTTCCCGGTCTGCTTCAGGTGCCGTATCTCCGCGGCCACCGCCAGGACGTCGTCCACCCTGCTCGACGGCGATCGCTTGGCCAGTGACTGCGGCAGCAGTGCCAGCATCGCCACGGCTAGCGCCATCGGGAGGATGCCCTTCGACGCTCCCGGGAAGCGGGGCCGGGCCGCCCGTACCGCCGCGTCGACGAGGGTACCGATCAGGAGTGCAAGCCCCAGCATGCTGTAGAGGATGTAGCGGTCCAGGAACAACGGCTGGATCAACGACAGCGCGATGAGGCCGAGTTGCGGCACCGCCAGGAGCGGCAATCCCACGGCCGCCGATGACAACCGGCCGGCCCGCGGCCGGTCCAGAAGCGCGCCGACGCACCCGATCGCCAGCAGAACCCCGGGGCCGATCAACATGTGCGCGGACAGCGGCGGTATCCATGACAACTGCCCGGACTGACTCCGGCTGAACACGATCAACGGCAGCGCACCAGCCGTTGCGCACCCGGCCGCCACCGTCCAGCGAGCCAGGACCGTGCGCCGGGCAGACGTCCAGAGCAGCGTGACGAAGTGCGCAGCGAGGATCATGAGCGAGAGCCAGTTCAGCAGGCCCGTGAAGAGGACGGCGCCGCTGTATGCGGCCCAGTGACGCCTGCGGACCGGCCGTTGCAGAGCGGTCACCAGGAGGAGGGTGGAAACTCCGGTCCCGGCCGCGACCCACGCGTACGAGCGGCCCTCCTGGAGATAGAACTGCACGGCCGGCAGCAGCCCGAAGGCCATCCCGGCGGCCAGGCCCGCATACGCGCCGGCCAGTCGGTGGCCGATGACTGCCACGCAGGCCGCAGCGACCGCTGTGGCCAGCACCGACGGCAGCCGCAGCGTCGTGATGCCGGGGCCGAAGCACTCGAACAGCACATGCATCAGCAGGTAGTAGAGCCCATGGACGACGTCCACGTTTCCCAGCATGTGCCCTATCTCGGCGGTCGAGCGCTGAGCCACCTGCCAGGTCGCGGCCTCGTCCCGCCACACGCTGTCCTGCCGCGCGAGCCCCCACAGACCGCAGGCCGTCGTCCACAGCATCGGCAGCAGCCAGACAAGGGTGACGCGGGACGAAGCAGTGCGCGCCGTGATTTCCGCTCTCGGCGGGGAAAAGCGGAATGCCGTCTCTAACTTTTGGCCGGTCGACACGTAGGGGGCTCCTGAAGACAGTTGGCGGTGAAGGCCGACTCCCGTGATCAGTACCGGCCACAACCCGAAGCACCATAAGCCAAGAATCCCGGCTCCTGCCCCAACGCACCCGCCTCTGTGGCCCATGCGACAGTAGAAATCTCGCCACTGTCCGAATTCACCCCCACTCCATTCACGCCACACCCATTTCTCCGCGACCCACGGCTTTTCGGCCAACCGGCAGCCGAAAACGATCAAGCTGTTGCGCCGTGATCACTTTCCGTTCAAGCTTTGGGGTGCACACGACAAGTTCACGAAAAGCTCACAGTGAGAGGTTATTCACCATGCACAAGAAGAACGTGGTCAAGGCGGCCGTCGCGTCCGCGGCCCTCATTTTCGCTGCGGCCACGCCGGCGCTCGCCACCACCGTTGACGTGGCAGGCGGAAAGTGGAGCTACGACCAGGGTGCCAATTCGGCGTGGTCGAACTTCAAGCACGCGTCGAACTGGCACTCGTCGTCCGTGAAGATCGGCAGCCAGACGTTCAAGAGCGGCTGCACTTCGCCGGGCCCGTGGTCCCTCGCGTCGGGCACGAAGAACGGCGGCGCCATCTCGTACCACTACGACCCCAGCTGCTGACGACTCAGTTGTGGGGGCGGGCGCTCCCCGTCCCCACGGCTGTTCCCTCATGGATTGACCGGATCGGTAAGAGATGCTGCATCGAGGCACGAGATTCGTCCACGCCGCGGTTCTCGCCTTCGCCGCAGCACTGTCTTTTCTTTTCGTGCGCGGCCTGGATGAGACCGGAATACTAGGAAACACAGCACTCGTCGAAGTGATCGACTCCGACGGGTCGAAGAACGGCGCCCAAGTCGTCCGGGCTGTCGAAAACATCGCGGCCGAGTACAAGGTCGGGGTAGCCCGCGAGATGCCCGACATGATGAATCCCGACGGCCTCCGGCATCTCTATGTGACTTCCGTCGGCACGGCCATGACCGAGAGATGGCTGGACGAGGGATATCCGCAGTTCAGCAGGAACCGCGCAACGCGCGTGCACCCGATGTCAGAGGTCGGAGCGCTGGATCCTCGCGGCTCCTACTACGTGTTCGGCTCAGCCGCGACCGTGGACGCGCTGGTGGGCGAGCTCGATCGCCTGGGACTCACCACGAGCGTGACCCACCCCTTGTCGTACGCGGAGCTGACCGCCCGGTACTCGGAAGACCCGCTGTTTCAGGCCTTCTGGGTGGTCGCACTCGCGGCCGTGACGATCACCGGCGCGAGCGTGCTGCTCAACGCCAAGACGTACGGGATCCTCCGCATGCAGGGCATGTCGTTCACCGGCATCCTCCTGCGTGACCTGCGACAGCTGGCGTTCTTCTGGCTCGCGGCAGCGGGCACCGTGACGGCGGTGACGCTGATCTCGCTCGGCCTCTACAACGGCTTCGCCTGGCTCGGCCTGTTCGCCGTGGTGGCCGCGGTGGCGGCCGGCCTCCTGCTCATCCTGGTGCTCACGGCCCACGCGGCGGTGCTCGCCCTGACCTACAAGGTGGACGTACTGCGGGCCCTCAAGGGCGAGCTGCCCGCACGGGCGGCGTCCCTCAGTGTGTACGCCGTACGCATCCCCGCGCTCCTGCTCGCGCTCGGCATCGCCACGAACGTCACCCTCGCCGGCCGCGGCGTGCTGATGCGCCTGGACAACCAGAAGGTCTACGAGACGGTGGGCGAGGCGGTCTCGATCCGCCTCAGCGGCGCGTTCGCCCTGCGCACCGAACAGCTGGACCGGCACGTGGGGCCCTGGTTGCGCCAGGCCGACCGGGACGGCCAGGTCGTCCTCGCCGGCCGCAGAGACCTCCAGACCTCCGCCCCCGGCGCCCGTCTGCCGTCCGGCGAGTTCCTCATCGTCAACGACACGTACCTCGCCGCGCAGCCGGTACGGGACCCGGCGGGGCGCCGCTACACCGCTGGAGCCGGGCACGACGCAGCTTCTGACTCGCGACCGATACGGGTCATCATCCCGGATTCTCTCGCTTCTCATACAGCGGTGATCACGAAGACGGCGTCCAGGATCATGAGCTCACGTCAGAACAAGAACGTCCCACTCGAGGCACTGAGGGGCAAAACGGGACAGCGCCTCTTCGGGTACAACACCGGCACCTATGTCTACAACTCCGGACACGGCCCCGACGAGGACAGGTCCATGGTGCGCGACCCGGTGCTCATCGTCGTACCGAATGGTTCGCGATTTCTCACCCACGACGCATACACCACCTACGCCTCTCAGGCGGGAGTGATCTTCCCTGACCCCGATGACGCACTGAGCGGCATCAAGGCGAACAAACTGCAGAGCTATATCAGCGGAATCAGCCCCGTCGGCCAGAAGACCGCCTTGGACCTCAGGAACGCGGTCAGCGAACTACGGCTTCACGTCTTCAATCTCATTGTTTCCGCCCTCGTTCTCCTCATCGCCGGCGTCGGGGTCTGCCTCATCTACTCACGCAGAAACGCCCAGGCGATTTTCGCGCGCCACATCAGTGGCTGGAGATATGTCAGCACGCATCGTTTCATTCTCGCCGTGGAACTGGCTATCGCCGCGATATTCGCCACTCGGGTTCCTTTCCAGGCGTGGCAGCAGGAGAAGGAATTGAGACAGTACGCGGCGGCCGGCGCACCTACGCCGTTTCAACCCACCCATCTCACCGCGCTGGACGCCGGCGTCATCACGACCCTGGTTGCAGTGGAATTCGGAGCCGTGCTGCTCGCTCTCGCGTTCTTCCACCGCCGTATCGTGAAGGAAGGATCGGCCGCGGCATGAGCCCTGCAACCACCAAAAGCCCCTCGTTCGGTTCGGAGAATGCTGTGATCGAGGCGGAAGGTCTGTCCAAGTCGTTCGGGTCACGGGTTTTGTGGCACGGTGTCGACTTCACCGTCGGCCGGGGTGAGATGCTCGCACTCGTCGGCCCGAGCGGATCAGGAAAGTCCACCCTTCTCAATTGTCTCGGCCTGCTCGACAGACCGACCACAGGAGCGATCCGCTACCAGGGAAACGACATCACGCGTTTCGGCAGAGGTGAGACCCGCCGGTTCCGTCGCGACACCCTCGGATACCTGTTTCAGCACTACGCCCTGATCGAGAACGCGACCGTCCAGGAGAACCTGGACGTGGCCGTCGGACCCCGGCGGAAGAGATCGGGCAGCGCCGGTCCCGGCATCGACGAGGCTCTCGACCGGGTGGGCCTCGGGGGCAGGGGCAAGGAACGGATCCACTGTCTGAGCGGCGGCGAACAACAGCGCGTGGCCTTGGCCCGGCTCTTGGTCCAGCGCCCGGCGCTGGTCCTCGCGGACGAGCCCACCGGCGCCCTCGACGACGTCAACACCGAGGCGGTCATCGACATACTCCGTGAGTTGAGCGGGGCCGGATGCGCCGTCGTGCTCGCCACCCATGACGCCACCGTGCGGGACCGCTGCGACACGGTCTTCGCCGTACACGAGTCCTCGTTCGCCACCACCCCGGCACGCGAAGTGGCCACCCCGGCCTCGGCCGGCCACTGACCCGTTCGCGAACAGCAGCCGGGATACGGCGTCAACGGGCGTCCAACGCCGCCCGCCACGTCGCGACCGCTTCGGCCGACACCGGCTCGTCCCAGCCCCCGGGGCGGGCCGCCCCGCCGATGTGGAACCCGTCGACCCCGGCCTTGGACAGCACCGGCACATGCTCCAGCCGCAACCCGCCCCCCACCAGCAACCGCTGCTCATACCCGGGTTCCCCCGACCGTCCCGCCTCGGCGAGCAGCACGGGCAGCCCGTCGTCGACCCCGTGGGCCGATCCGGCGGTCAGATACGTGTCCAACCCCGGCATCCCGTCCAGCTGCTTGCGCAGGGCGTCCCGGTCGGCGGCCCGGTCGATCGCCCGGTGGAACGTCCAGGGGCATCCGTCCAGCACCCCCACCACCCGCTCCACGGCGGCGAGATCGACCGCTCCCCCTCCGTCGAGGAAGCCCAGCACGAACTCCTCCGCCCCGGCCTCCCGCAGCTTGGCCGCCGTGCCGGCCAGCCGGCCGACGTCACCCGCGACGAACCCGTCCGCGAGACGGATCATCACCCGCAGGGAGAGGTCGACCGCCCGCCGGATCCCGGTGACCGTGGCGGCCGACGGGGTGAGCCCGTCGGCCGCCATGTCGGTGACCAGCTCGAGGCGGTCCGCGCCTCCCGCCTGGGCGGCGACCGCGTCCTCGACGTCGAGGGCGATCACCTCCAGGACTGCACGCTTGCTCATGGGGCCCCTTCGTCGGCATGCGTCGGCGTTCGATGACAGGTCTAGTCCAATCAAAGCCTACGCTGCCCACTCACGCCGACCCCCAAGCCCCGTGCCGCGAACACGAACGCCGAAGCCTGGCCACGGTGCCGGCCGCCTGAACCCCTTGCGCGACGGCCCCGAGCCGAGGACGAAGCCCCGAGCCGAGGAGCGGAACCGCCCCCCAAGGCCCCCGGACCGCGAACCCGAGGACCGGAGCCGACAGCCGAAACCCCGGGCCCCATGCCCTGAGCCCTGAGCCCTGAGCCCTGAGCCCTGAGCGCCAGGCTCCGAGCCCCAGGCCCGGAACCCCGAGCCCCAGGCC
>NZ_JAKEIO010000200.1 GCF_021474405.1 [Streptosporangium] indianense | reverse complement strand
GGGTTGTGGAGGTGTCGGTGCGGCTGATCGACGGGTTCTCGCCCGGTGAGCTGTTCCCGAACCCGGCGACATACGCGCTGCTGCTCGGCGGCGGGGCGGCGTTCCTGCTGCTGACCACGGCGCTGCAACGCGGGTCGGTGACCACGGCGACGGCCGGACTGGTGCTCGGGGAGACCGTGGCGCCCGCGCTGATCGGGGTGGTGTGGCTCGGGGACCGTACGCGGCCGGGGCTGGGGTGGCTGGCGATCGCCGGATTCGCGGTCGCGGTGGCGGGAGCGCTGGCGTTGTCGCGGTTCGGGGAGGCGCCGGTGGAGACGGAGGCGAGCGCTGCCGCACGGCCGTGAGGGCAGTCGCTCTTCCGCCTGCCGAAAAGCCCGCACTTCGGGGGCGGATCCCGCGAACAGCCGGAGCATTTGCGATCATCCCGGCAGTACCGCGCAGAGTCCGTCCAGCGCTGCCGACCAGGCGTGGTCCGGCGGGGTGCCGTAGCCGACGACCAGGGCGTCGACGGGTTCGGCCCGCGCGCCGGGGTGGGTGTAGCGGGCGAGTCCATGCAGCGCGAGACCCCGCCAGTGCGCCGCCTGCACCACCGACTGCTCGGTGCCCGGCGGCAGCCGCAGCAGGACGTGCAGACCGGCCGCGATGCCGCTGACGCGGGCTTCGGGGGCCCGGGCCGTGACGGCGGCGACCAGGGCGTCCCGGCGGCGCCGGTAGCGCAGACGGGTCGCCCGGACGTGCCGGTCGTAGGCACCGGACGTGAGGAACTCGGCCAGGGTCAGCTGATCCGGCGCACCGCACAGGTCGACGCCGCCCTTGGCCGCCGCGACCTCCTCCGCGAGGCCCGGCGGCAGCACCATCCAGGCCAGCCGCAGCCCGGGCGCGAGCGATTTGCTCGCCGTGCCGAGGTAGACCACCCGGTCGGGGTCCAGGCCCTGGAGCGCGCCGATGGGCTGCCGGTCGTAGCGGAACTCGCCGTCGTAGTCGTCCTCCAGCACCAGACCGCCGGTGTTCCGCGCCCAGTCCACGACGGCCCTGCGGCGGTCGCGGTGCAGGGGCACGCCCATGGGGAACTGGTGGGCGGGGGTGAGGAGGACCGCGTCGGCTCCGGACAGCCCGGCCGGGTCGGTGCCGAGCCGGTCGAACGGCAGCGGTTCGGTGCTCAGACCGGAGCCGGACAGAATCCTGGTGTGCACGTCGAGGCCGTAGGACTCCACCGCGACGGTTCGCGCCCCGCGCGCCCGCAGGACTTCGGCGAGCAGCTTCAGGCCGTGTGCGAACCCGGCGCACACCACGATCCGGTCGGGGTCGGCGCGAACGTCCCGGGCCCGGGAGAGGTACCCGGCGAGCGCGGCCCGCAGCTCCGGACGCCCGTAGGGGTCGCCGTAGTCGAGGGCCTGGTACGGGGCGGCGGTGAGGGCGCGGCGGGCGGCCTTCAGCCATTGCGCGCGCGGGAAGGACGCGAGGTCGGGGCTGCCGGGGCGCAGGTCGTAGGCCGGGCGGCCGGGCGCGCGGGGGTGGGGCGCGGCGCCGGCGGGCGGGACGACCCGCCGCTCGGCGACCCGGGTGCCCGAGCCCTGCCGGGCGGTGAGCCAGCCCTCGGCGACCAGATCGGCGTAGGCGTCGGCGACGGTGTTGCGGGCGATGCCGAGGTCGGCGGAGAGGGCCCGGGAGGACGGCAGCCGGGTGCCGGGGGTCAGCCGGCCCGAGCGCACGGCCTCGCGCAGGGCGTCGGTCAGCCCCCGTCGCAGGCCCGGCCCGGTCGGCTCCACGTGCAGGTCGAGCCCCAGAGTGGCCCATGATTCCGCCATGGAAATGGACCATACTCCTGGGCTGCTTCCTCCCTAGGGTCGAGGGCATGACGACGCACACCGACGAGACGACGGCCCCGGAAAGCACGGAGTACGCCCCCGAGCGGCCCGCCCGCCTGGAGTGGGCCGAGCACGCGCCCGAGGTCTACAAGGCGATGATCCGGCTGGAGACGGCCGCCCGTAAGGGCCTCGATCCCGCGCTGTACGAGCTGGTGAAGATCCGGGCCTCCCAGATCAACCGCTGCGCGTTCTGCCTCGACATGCACACCAAGGACGCCCTCGCGGCGGGCGAGAGCGTCGAGCGGATCGTGCAGCTCAGCGCCTGGGACGAGTCGCGGCACTTCTACACCGCGAAGGAGATCGCGGCGCTGGAGCTGACCGAGGCGGTGACGGTCCTGACGGACGGTTTCGTGCCGGACGAGGTCTACGACAACGCCGCGAAGCACTTCGAGGAGGCCGAGCTGGCGCAGGTCATCGCCGCGATCACGGTGATCAACGCCTGGAACCGGTTCGGGGTGACCTGCCGCATGGCGCCGGGGCACTACGAGCCGGGCCAGTACAAGTGACGGCCGGGAGGGCCCAGCGATGACCAAGGCCGAGGTGTTCCACGCCCTGCACCACCACCGGCTGCCCGGGGATCCGCTCGTGCTGCCCGGGCCGTGGGACGCGGCCAGTGCGCGGGTGTTCGCCGACGCGGGCTTCCCGGCGCTCGCCACACCCAGCGCCGGGGTCGCCGCCTCCCTCGGGTACGAGGACGGGCAGGTCCCGGCCGACGAGATGTTCGCGTCGGTCGCCCGGATCGTCCGGGCCGTCGACCTGCCCGTGTCGGCGGACGTGGAGGGCGGTTACGGACTCGCCCCGAAGGACCTCGTGGAGCGGCTGCTGGAGGTGGGGGCGGTCGGGTGCAATCTGGAGGACTCCGAGGGCGGCGTGCTCAAGGACCCCCGCGCCCACGCCGACTGGCTGGCCGAGGTGCGGGAGGCGGCCGGTGACCGGCTGTTCGTCAACGCCCGCATCGACACCTTCGCCCGCGGGGTGGACGATCCCGGTGCGGCCATCGAGCGGGCGGCGCTGTATGTCGCCGCGGGAGCCGACTGTGTGTACCCGATCGGGGCCCCGCCGGAGGTGCTGCCGCTGCTGCGGGCCGGAATCCGGGGGCCGATCAACGTGGGGGCCCCGGCCGACGGTGGCCCCTCACCCGCCGAACTCGGCGCGCGAGGGGCCACCCGGATCACCTTCGGACCGGGACTCCAGCGGCGGGCCGCCCGGGCCCTGCGGGAGATCGCCGACCTGCTGGCGCGGTGAACGTCAGGACAGCCACTTCCTCCACGTGGACTCGTGGCTGTCCACCCACTTCTTCGCCGCGTCCTCCGGCGTCATCTTCTTGTCGGCGATCATCAGGGAGACCTCGTTCTGGTCCTCGGTCGTCCACCTGAACTTCTTCAGGAAGGCCGCCGCCTTGCCGCCCTTCTTCGCGAAGTCCGCGTTGAGGTACTTCTGCAGCGGGGTGTGCGGATAGGCGCAGGCGACCTTCTCCGGGTCGGCGTCGCAGCCCTCCTTGTACGGCGGCAGCTTCACCTCGGTCATCGGGACCTTCTTGAAGAGCCACTGCGGGGAGTACCAGTAGGTGAGGAAGGGCTTCTTCTCCTTGGCGAACTGCTTCATCTGCGTGATCTGCGCCGCCTCGGACCCGGCGAACACCACCTGGTAGTCCAGCTTCAGATTCTTCACCAGCGCCTTGTCGTTGGTGACGTAGGACGGCGAACCGTCCATCAGCTGGCCCTTGTTGCCGCTCTCCGGAGTGCGGAAGAGGTCGGCGTACTTGTTGAGGTTCTTCCAGTTGGTGATGTCCGGGTGCTGCTTGGCGAGGTACGTCGGGACGAACCAGCCGATGTGGCCGGTGACGCCGAGTCCGCCGCCGGCCGCGATCGTCTTCTTGTCCTTGACGTACCGCTGTTCCTGCTCGGGGTGGCCCCAGTCCTCCAGGAGCGCGTCGACGCGGCCCTGGCTGAGGGCGTCCCAGGCGGGCACCTCGTCGACCTGGACGGTGTCGACGCGGTAGCCCAGCTCGTGCTCCAGGATGTACTGGGCGACGGCCACGTTGGACTGGGCCCCCACCCAGGACTGCACGGACAGGGTCACGGTCTTGGCGCCCTGTGCGTTGGCGAAGGGCGAGGCCTGCTTGGTCATGTCGGCCGCGCCGCAGCCGGTGAGCAGGGCCAGGGAGCTCGCCGCGGCGATCACGGCAGTCTTGCGGATTCGCATGTCACGCTCCCTTCTTCGCGCGGCGTTCGGTGGGCTGGGTCACCCGGTCGAGCATCAGGCCGAGGCAGACGATCGCGGCACCGGCCACCAGACCGGTCGCCAGGTCGCCCTGGGCGAGGCCGAAGACGACGTCGTAGCCGAGGGCACCACCGCCGACCAGGCCGCCGATGACGACGACGGCGAGGACCAGCACGAGGCCCTGGTTGACGGCGAGCAGCAGCGCGGGACGGGCCAGCGGGAGCTGGACCTGCCGCAGTTGCTGCCAGCTGGTGGCGCCGAGGGAGCCGGAAGCCTCCATCACGGACGGGTCGACCTGGCGCAGGCCCTGGGTGGTGATGCGGACGACCGCGGGGAGGGCGTAGACGATGGCGGCCGCGACGGCCGGGGCGCGGCCGACGCCGAACAGGGCGACGACCGGGATCAGGTACACGAACTGCGGCATCGTCTGGAAGACGTCGAGGACCGGGCGCAGCGCCCGCTCCAGCCGGTCGCTGCGGGCCGCGGCGATGCCGACGGCGAAGCCGACGACCAGGGTCACGGCGACGGCCGCCAGGACCTGGGAGAGGGTGTCCAGGGACGGCTTCCAGACGCCGAGGACGCCGATCGCGGCCATGGCGAGGACGGCGGTGAGCGCGGTGCGCCAGGTGCCGATGACCCAGGCCAGGGCGGCGACGATCAGCAGCACCGCCCACCAGGGCAGCGCCTGGAGGCCGTCGCGCACCGGGTCGAGGACCCAGGTGGTGAAGTGGCCCGCCCAGTCGGCGGTGCCGCCGACGACGGGGACGCCCGAGTACAGGTGCGCGGTCATCCAGTCGACGGCGCGGTTGACCGGCTCGGCGATGCCGACGACCCAGGAGTCGGGCCAGTCGAGGCGGCCCGCGAGCCGCCCGGCGACCGCCACGGCGACGACGCCGGCCAGCGCGAAGAGCCAGCCGCGGCCGCTGTGCGGCTCGGGTTCGGCGCCGAGCTTCTCCCCCGCCGCGCCGGTGACGCGGTCCAGGACGACGGCCAGCAGCACGATCGGGATGCCGGCGGCGAGCGCGGCACCGACGTCGACCGAGGCCAGGGCCTGGTAGACGCGGTCACCAAGACCGCCCGCGCCGATGACGGCCGCGATGACGGCCATGGACAGCGCCATCATGATCGTCTGGTTGAGCCCGAGGAGGAGTTCCTTGCGGGCCAGCGGGATCCGGGCGGTCAGCAGGCGCTGGCGCGCCGTGGAGCCGAGCGACTCGACGGCCTCCAGCACCTCCTTGTCGGCGCCGCGCAGCCCGAGCGAGGTCAGGCGGGCCATGGGAGGGGCGGCGTAGATGACGGTGGCCAGGACGGCCGCCGGGACGCCGATGCCGAAGACCAGGACGACCGGCAGCAGATAGGCGAAGGCGGGCAGCACCTGCATGGTGTCCAGGACCGGGCGCAGCATGCGGTCCATCCGGTCGGACAGCCCGGCGGCGAGCCCGAGCAGCGCGCCGACGACGACCGACGCGAGGACCGCGACGACCATCAGGGCGAGCGTCTGCATGGTGGGCACCCACATGCCGAGCAGGCCGCAGGCGAGGAACGCGGCGGCCGTTCCGAGTGCCAGCTTCACGCCCGCCACGCGCCAGGCGACCAGCGCGCCGATGGCCGTGACGCCCGCCCAGCCGACGGCCAGGAGGGTGAGGTAGACGGCCCGTACGGCGATGACGACGACGTTGCTGACGTGGCCGAAGAAGTAGAGGAACAGCGGGTGGCTGTCGCGGTTGTCGATGATCCAGTCGCTGGCCTTGGCGAGCGGCTCGGAGAAGTCGACGGTCAGCGCGCTCGGCCAGGTGCCGCTCGCCCAGCGGGCGTTGGCGAGGGGCACGAGGATCGCGGCGGCGAGGGCGAGCAGGAACAGCTTCTGGACCGCACGGTTCTTCAGCAGCCCGGGCAGGCCGAGGCGCGGCGGGTTCGCGGTGACGGTGGCCATCACACCGCCTCCTTGGGCTGCTCCGTCCCGGGCGGAGCGGGCTGCTCCGTCCCGGCGACGACGCCGAGGAGCGTGTCGGAGTCGACCACGCCCACGCACCGGCCCTTGTCCACGACCCGGGCCGGAGCGCCGGCGCGGGCGACCGCCTCGATGGCCTCGGACACCGTGGCGTCGGGGCGCACCGCCGGTCCGCTGCCGTCCTGGCCGGCCGAGGGGCGGCGCATGGCCGTGCGCACGGTGAGGACCTGCTCGCGCGGGACGTCCCGGACGAACTCGCGGACGTAGTCGTCGGCGGGCGAGCCGACGATCTCCTCGGGCGTGCCGAGCTGCACGACCCGGCCGTCGCGCATCAGGGCGATGCGGTCGCCCAGCTTGAGGGCTTCCTGGAGGTCGTGGGTGATGAAGACCATCGTGCGGCCCTCCTCGCGGTGCAGCCGGACGACCTCGTCCTGCATGTCGCGCCGGATCAGCGGGTCGAGCGCGCTGAACGGCTCGTCGAAGAGCAGGACTTCGGGGTCGGCGGCGAGCGCGCGGGCGAGGCCGACGCGCTGCTGCTGGCCGCCGGACAGCTGGGTGGGGCGGCGGTGCTCCATGCCCTCGAGGCCGACCTTGGCGACGACTTCGGCGGCCCGCTCGCGCCGCTCGGCCTTGCCCATGCCCTGGATCTCCAGGCCGTAGGCGACGTTGTCGAGGACCGTGCGGTGCGGCAGCAGGCCGAAGTGCTGGAAGACCATGGCGGCACGGTGGCGGCGCAGTTCGCGCAGCCGGGAGCGGTCCATGGCGCGGACGTCCTCGCCGTCGATGGCGATGGTGCCGGCGGTCGGCTCGATCAGCCGGGTCAGACAGCGCACCAGCGTGGACTTGCCGGAGCCGGACAGGCCCATGACGACGAAAACCTCGCCCTTGCGCACGTCGAAGGTGACGTCGCGGACGGCGGCCGTGCAGCCGGTGCGGGAGCGCAGCTCGGCGGGGTCGAGGGCGGTGAGCTCGGGGTCGCCGGGAACGCGGTCGGCCTTGGGGCCGAACACCTTCCACAGGCCCTCCACCGAGAAGACGGGTGCGGTGTCCATGATCTGCTCCGTGGGGGGTTCGAGGGTCGCGGTCATCGGGAACCACCACCGATCAGCTCGGCGGCCTTCTCACCGACCATGAGCACTCCGATCATCGGGTTGACGGTGGTCATCGTGGGGAACACGGAGGCGTCCGCGATGCGGATGCCCTCCAGGCCGCGGATGCGCAGCTCCGGGTCGACGACGGCCTGCCGGTCGTCGGCGGCGCCCATCTTGCAGGTGCCGGCCGGGTGGTAGACGGTGTGCGCGACCTTGCGGGCGTACTCGCTGAGCTCCTCGTCGCCGGTGACGTCCGGGCCGGGGGCCACCTCGCGCTTGAGCCAGCCGGCGAGCGGCTGGGTCTTGGCTATCTCGCGGGCGATCCTGATGCCGTCGACGAGGGTTCTGCCGTCGTAGTCGTCCTCGTCGGTGAAGTAGCGGAAGTCCAGCGCGGGCTTGACCTCGGGGTCGGCGCTGGTCAGGTACAGCCGGCCGCGGCTCTTCGGCTTGGGGATGTTCGGGGTCATGGAGACGCCGAACTCCGGCCGCTGGTAGCCCAGTCGCTCCGGGTTGTCCGTGAAGGGGATCTGGTAGAAGTGGAACATCAGGTCCGGGTACGGCTGTTCGGGGTCGCGGCGCACGAACAGGCCCGCGTCGGAGTCCATCGCGGAGTTCTCGGGGATGGGGCCGTTGGTCTCCCAGACGATGACCGACTCGGGGTGGTCGAGCAGGTTCTCGCCGACGTCCGGCAGGTCGTGGGTGACGGGGATGCCGAGCTTCTCCAGGTCGGCCTTGGGGCCGATGCCGGAGTGCATCAGCAGCCGGGGCGAGTCGACGGCACCGGCGCACAGCAGCACCTCGTTGCGGGCCTTGACGAGAATCTCCTCGCCGTCCTTGGTGCGCACGTGCACGCCCTCGGCGCGGTCGCCGTCGAGCTGGAGCTTGTACGCCCAGGTCTCCAGCAGGATCGTCAGGTTGGGCCGCTCGTCCATGATGGGGTGCAGGTACGCCACCGACGCCGAGGAGCGCTTGTTGTTCTCGGGGTGGTAGGCGAGGTCGAAGAAGCCGACGCCCTCGGTGAACGGCTTCTTGTTGAAGCCCTCCACGCGCGGCACGCCCAGCGCCTCCTGCGCCGCGTCGACGAAGTCCCGGGCGATGGCGTTCCGGTCCTTCTCGTCGACCGGGACGATGTTGTTGAGCAGCCGGGCGAAGTACGCCTCCATCTGCACCGCGCCCCAGCCCTTGGCGCCGGCCGCCTCCCACTCGTCCCAGTCGGCGGGCAGCGGCTTGAAGGCGATCAGGGTGTTGTGCGAGGAACAGCCGCCCAGGACGCGGGCCCGGCTGTGCCGGATATGCGAGTTTCCGCGTGGCTGTTCGGTGGTGGGGTAGTCGTAGTCGAGTTCGCCGCCGAGCAGACCCATCCAGCGGCGCAGGGTCAGTACGTCGTCACGGCCGACGTCGCTGGGGCCGCCCTCGATGACGGCGACGGTGACGTCCGGGTTCTCGGTCAGGCGGGAGGCAATGACGGAACCAGCGGTTCCGCCGCCTATCACGACATAGTCGTACTCATGGGTGTGGGACATGGCGTACTTGCTCCAGTGGGGATGAAGTGAACGGGCTCGGGGGACGGGGACGTCAGCCCGGGGTGTGGGGGTCAGCCCGGGAT
>NZ_JAKEIO010000199.1 GCF_021474405.1 [Streptosporangium] indianense | reverse complement strand
GCCGATGGCCGGCTGGTGTTCGCCGGTCGTGCCGACGAGCAGGTGAAGATCCGCGGGTATCGAGTGGAGCCCGGCGAAGTACAGGCAGTCGTAGCCGCACATCCGCTGGTCGCCCAGGCCGCAGTCGTCGCCCGCGAAGACACCCCCGGTGATGTCCGACTCGTCGCCTACATCGTCACCGACGAGGCGGACGACACGGACACTGCTGAACTCAGCACGATGATCAAGGAGTTCGTCGTCGCGCGTCTGCCGGAGTACATGGTGCCCTCTGCGGTGGTCGTGCTGCCGCAGCTGCCGCTGACGGGCAACGGCAAGCTGGATCGCAAGGCTCTGCCGGTTCCTGACTACGGGGCGGCGGCGAAGGCCGGCACGGGGCGTCCTCCGGCAACCGTGCAGGAGCTGGTCGAGCTGAGCGAGGCCGAGCTGGAGCATGTCGTCGGGCAGATACCGGGCGGCGCGGCCAACGTCGCCGATGTCTACCCGCTCGCCCCGTTGCAGGAAGGCATCCTCTTCCACCACCTGCTGCAGACGGACGGTGGCACGGACGTGTACGCGGCGCCGCGAGTCATCCGCTTCGACTCGCGGGAGCGGCTCAACGCGTTCCTCGGGGCGTTGCAGCGCGTGGTGGACCGGCACGACATCTACCGGACCGCCATCCTGTGGCAGGACCTGCGTGAGCCGGTCCAGGTCGTGGTCCGCCGGGTCGAACTCCCGGTCACCTCGGTGGGGTTGCGCGCCGACGGGCCCTCCGCCGTCGAGCAGTTGATCGCGGCGGCCGGCCCGACCATGAACATCGGCCGAGCTCCGCTGATCGACGTCCACACAGCCGAGGAAACAGGCCAGGACGGGGGATGGCTGGCGTTGCTGCGGATGCACCACCTGATCCAGGACCACACCACGCAGGACGTACTGCTGCACGAGATGGGCGCGTTCCTGTCGGGACGGGAGGACTCCCTGCCCGAGCCGCTGCCCTTCCGGAACTTCGTCGCCCAGGCCCGGCTGGGTGTCCCGCGCGAGGAACACGAACGGCACTTCGCGGACCTGCTGGGGGACGTGGAGGAGACGACCGCTCCCTATGGCCTGATGGACGTGCACGGTGACGGCAGCGGTGTCGAGCGTGCGCACCTGGGCGTCGACGACGAGGTCGGCCGGCGGGTGCGTGACGTCGCCCGGTCGCTCGGCGTGAGCCCGGCCACCGTGTTCCACCTGGCCTGGGCGCGGGTGCTGGCGACGATCAGCGGCCGCGACGACGTCGTGTTCGGGACGGTGCTGTTCGGGCGGATGAACGCCGGAACCGGCGCGGACCGGGTGCCGGGTCTCTTCCTGAACACCCTGCCCGTGCGGGTCCGCGTGGGCGCCACCGGTGTCGGCGAGGCGCTGGAGGGCCTGCGGAGCCAGCTGGCGGAGCTCATGGTGCACGAGCACGCCCCGCTGACCCTGGCGCAGCAGGCCAGCGGCGTCCCCGGTGGCACTCCGCTGTTCACCTCGATCTTCAACTTCCGGCACAGTCAGCGCCCGAGCGAGGAACCGCGCAAGGAGGACGGCGCCGCGCCCGGGGGCATCCGGATGGTGTTCGCCCGGGACACCACCAACTACCCGGTCGCCATCTCGGTGGACGACCTCGGGGCCGGGTTCGGGCTGACCGTGGAAGCGGTGCGGTCGGTGGACGGGCCGGCGCTGTGCCGGCTGTTGCACACCTGCCTCGACAACCTGGTGGCCGCGCTGGAATACGGCCCGGAGAGCAGACTGGCCGCGGTGAACGTGCTCGACGAGGTCGAGCAGCGGCGTGTGCTGGCGGACTGGAACGGCACCGACACGCCGGTCCAGGAGGCCACGGTGCCCGAGCTGTTCGCGGCACAGGCGGCCCGGACGCCGGATGCCGTCGCGGTCGTGTGCGACGGCGCTGAGCTGACGTACGGCGAGCTGGATACGCGGGCGAACCGGCTGGCCCGTCGCCTGGTGTCGGAGCACGGTGTGGGTCCGGAGTCGGTGGTCGGGGTGCTCACCGAGCGTTCCGCCGAGCTGATCGTGGCGATCCTCGCCGTGCTGAAGGCCGGTGGCGCCTACCTGCCCATCGATCCCGACCACCCCGTCGAGCGCGTCGTCTACACGCTCGACGACGCCAGGCCCGTGTGCATCCTCGCCACGTCACGCTGCGGGCGGGTCGTGCCGCAGGACCGCGACGTCCCGGTGCTGGTGCTGGACGCGACCGGGGAACCCGACGCGGGACACACCCGGGACGCGGGCCCGCCGGCGCCGCCGCTCAGGCAGAACCCGGCGTACGTCATCTACACCTCCGGCTCGACCGGCCGGCCCAAGGGCGTGGTCGTCTCGCACGCCGGGTTCGCCAACCTGTCGGCCAGCCATACGCGGTTCGGTGTCCAACCGGGCCACCGGGTGGCGCAGTTCGCGTCGGTCGGCTTCGACAACTTCTGCTCCGAGTGGTCGCTCGCCCTGCTGTCGGGAGCAACCCTGGTGATCGTGCCCCAGGACCGGCGGCTCGGCGCTGAACTGGCCGAGTTCATGACCGAGCAGGCGGTGACCCACGCGACGCTGCCCCCTGCCGCCCTGGCGACGATGCCGGACGGGGCGATCGGGACCGGGGTGGTCCTGGAGGTGGGTGGCGAGGCATGCCCGCCCGAGCTGATGGAACGCTGGTCGGCCGGGCGGGTGCTGTTCAACACCTATGGCCCCACGGAGACGACGGTGGACGCCACGGCGTGGCGCTGCCGCCCCGGGCTGGAGCCGGGCACCGTACCGATCGGCGCCCCGATCGCCAACACCCGCGCCTATGTGCTCGACGACTCCCTCAACCCGGTGCCGGTCGGGGTGGTCGGCGAGCTGTACCTGGCCGGTGCGGGCCTGGCCCGGGGCTATCTGGGACGGCCCGGTCTGACGGCGGAGCGCTTCGTGGCGTGCTCGCCGGGGGTCGCCGGTGAACGTATGTACCGGACGGGCGACCGGGTCCGGTGGCGGGCGGACGGAAACCTGGAGTTCGCCGGCCGCTCGGACGACCAGGTGAAGCTCCGTGGCTTCAGGATCGAGCCGGGCGAGATCGAGGAGGTGCTCGACGGGCATCCGCACCTGAGCCAGGTGGCCGTCGTCGTGCACGAGGACCTCCAGGGCGGCAAGCGACTGGTCGCCTACGTCGTCCCCGCGGCCGGGGGCGCCGATCCGGGCGCGCTGGCGGGGTCGGTGCGGGACTTCGCGGCCGAGCGGCTGCCGAGCTACATGGTGCCGTCCTCGGTGACGGTCCTGGACTCCCTGCCGCTGACGCTGAACGGCAAGGTGGACCGCAGGGCCCTGCCCGCCCCGGCCTTCGCGGCGGCGACCGCCGGGCAACCCTCGCCGGAGCGGGGCGCCACGGGTGCGCTCGAAGCCCTGGTGTGCGAGACGTTCGCCGACGTCCTGGGCGTGCCGGCGGTCGGTGCCGACGACGACTTCTTCGCGCTCGGCGGCCACTCGCTCATGGCGGTCTCGCTGGTGGAGCGCCTGCGGGGCAAGGGCGTCACCGTGTCGCTGCGCACCCTGATCACCCACCCGACACCGGCCCGGCTGATGCAGACGTTCGGCCTGACGTCGGTGCGGGACGCCCTCGACGGCGTGCTGCCGATCCGGACCGGCGGCAGCGCACCGGGCTTCTTCTTCATCCACCCCGCGGGCGGACTGAGCTGGTGCTACATGCCGTTCGCCCGCTTCATCCCCGAGGAGCACCCGCTGTACGGCCTTCAGGCACAGGGCCTCGACGGCTCCGGGGAGCCGGCGGTCTCGGTCGCCGACATGGCCGCCGAGTACGTGGACCGCATGCGCGCACTGCAGCCGTCGGGTCCGTACCATCTCGTCGGCTGGTCCTTCGGAGGAACCCCCGCACACGAGATCGCGGTGCGGCTCGAGGCCGAGGGCGAGGAGGTGTCGCTGGTCCTCATGGACGCGTTCCCGCCCATTCCGGGGACACAGGCCGCGACTCCCGCGAGCGGCGCGGCCGACGGCCCGGCACGCCTCGCGCAGCGCGTCCGTGCCGAACTCGGTCCGGTGCTGGGCGGAGTCGACGACGACGAAATCGCCCTGCTGGCCCGGGTGTTCGACAACAACGCGACGCTGCGGGACCGCCACGCCTACGGCACCTTCGGCGGGGACACGCTGCTGCTCATCGCGGAGGAGGGAAAGCCGGCGGACTTCTCGTTCGAGTCCCTGTGGCAGCCCTACACCCGGCAGCTCACCTCCGTCCGTCTCCCCTGCGGGCATTCGGACATGGCACGGCCCGACATGTTGGGAGCGGCGTGGGAGGTCATGTCGGAGTGGCTGGCGACGCGAGAGGAGCGGGGGGCCTGAGCCCCGAGCCGTGAGCGCCTGAGGGCCCCTCCACCGGACAGTGCCCGGGCCCGACCCCGCGACGGGGGTCGGGCCCGGGCACCGTTTCCGTATGAGGGCATGTGCCGGATGGGGGCATGTGCCGGGTGGCTCCCGCAGTCGACAGGCCTCCCGGGTGCGCTGACGGTGGCCGCGGAGCCGAGCGATGCACGACACCGACAGGCGACGGGCGGCTACCGGGTGGGGAACGCGAACGTCGAGGGTGGGTCACCGCATGCGGTGACCCACCCTCGACGTTCGACGGGACGGGGCCGGTCAGGCCCCTGACTGGGCGCTTCCCGCGATCACCGCGGACGGCGACGGCCGGCGGCCGATGTGCTTGCGCTCGGTCGCCTGGTGGGAGAACTGCGTGTGGTAGAGATCGGCGTAGAGCCCGGCCTGCGCCAGCAGTTCCTCGTGGGTTCCGCTCTCGCAGATCCGTCCGTCCTCGACGACCAGGATCTGGTCGGCCTCACGGATGGTGGACAGCCGGTGGGCGATCACCAGCGAGGTGCGGCCGGCGAGAGCGGTCTTGAGCGCCTGCTGGATCGCCGCCTCCGACTCCGAGTCCAGATGGGCGGTCGCCTCGTCGAGCACGACGATCGGCGGAGCCTTGAGCAGCAGCCGGGCCAGGGCCACCCGCTGTTTCTCGCCGCCGGAGAGCCGGTAGCCGCGGTCACCGACGACGGTGTCGAGGCCCTCGGGGAGCGCGCTGATGGTGTCCCACATCAGCGCCGCCTTGCACGCCTCGATCAGCTCCGCCTCGTCGGCCCCGGGACGGGCGTAGATCAGGTTGGCGCGGAGGGTGTCGTGGAAGAGGTGCGACTCCTGAGTGACGACACCGACGTTCTCGCGCAGGGAGGCGAGGGTCAGTTCGCGGATGTCGTGACCACCGATGCGCACGGTACCCGCGTTCGGGTCGTACATCCGGGGCACCAGCTGGGTGATGGTCGTCTTGCCGGCCCCCGACGGGCCGACCAGCGCGGTGAGTTTCCCGGCCGGAGCGCGGAAGCTCAACTCATGGAGGATCTCCTGGGGGACCGCGTCCGAGCGTTCGTGCTTGCGGCTCGCGGCCGCCTCCAGCGACGCCATCGACACCTCGTCGGCGCTGGGGTACCGGAACGACACCGCCTCGAACTCGATGTCCGGAGCGTCCGTGGCGGGCCCCCCGTCGTTCTCGGCGCCGGCTTCGAGGCGCAGCGCCTTGGCGCCGGGGCGCTCGGTGATCAGCGGCTTCAGATCGAGAACCTCGAAGACCCGGTCGAAGCTGACCAGGGCGACCGTGGCGGTCGCCTGCATGGTCGACAGTTCGTTGACCGGGCCGTACAGCCGCATCAGCAGGGCCACCATCGCCACGAGCGTGCCGAACTCGATGGCCCCGTCGATGGTGAGGGCGCCGCCCAGGCCGTAGACCAGGGCCGTGGTGAACGTCGTGAGGATGGTGACGATGATGGGCAGCAGCCGCCCCCAGACGACCAACTTGACCGCGAGGTCGCGTACTTGGGCGGCCTTGCCGGCGAACAGCTCCTCCTCGTCCTGGGGGCGCCCGTACAGCTTGGCCAGCATGGCGCCCGAGACGTTGAAGCGCTCGGTCATCATCGAGCTCATCTCCGCGTCCTGCTCCATCAGCGATCTGGTGATGCGCTGCATGCGGCGCGTCAGCAGCCGCGCGGGGATCAGGAACAGCGGAATCATCACCAGGGCCGCCACGGTGATCTGCCACGAGAGGTAGAACATCGCGCCGAGGACCAGGGCCAGGGTGAGAACCGTGGACACGGCCTGGGTGAGCAGGGTGGTCACGGCCTGCCGGGCGCCGGCGACATCCGTGTTGAGCCTGCTGATCAGCTTGCCGGTCTGCGTGCGGGTGAAGAACGCCAGTGGCTGCTGCTGCACATGCGCGAACACCTGGGTGCGCAGCTCGTAGACGACTCCTTCACCCACCCGGCCCGAGCACCGGCTCTGGACGTAGACGACCCCGGCGCTCACGACGGCGAGTCCCGCCAGCGCCAGGCTGAGCCACACGACGACGTCGAGGTGCCCGGGCAGGATGCCGTGATCGATGATGTACTTGAGGATCAGCGGACTGGCGGCCGCGATGCAGGCGTCGACGGCGGTCACCGTCAGCAACAGCGCGACGTGCCAGCGGTATGGCCGGGCGTACGGGAGGATGCGCCGCACCGTTCCCGGTCTGACCTGCTGGCGCTGGAGCGACTCGTCGCCCGGCCGCAGCCGTATCGGGCCCATGGACGGGCGGTTTAGCACGGTCACGGAAACTGCCTCGCTCTCTGCTCTTCTCGCATCGCCGCATCGGGCGGAGAGAAGACATCGGGTCAACATCCGGCGACCAGGACCGGAATTCTGCGGTGTGCTGAAATCGCCGTCGCAGCATTCCATGAAGAGAAAACCGTGGCATCCACGATGCAGTGCACGGTCGCCCCGATCAATACCGGACGGACCGTTCATCCGGCCGTATGCGGAGTGCTGGGCCCATGGCACGGGAAGGGCGCCGAGCTCGGAGAAAAAGATCGCGATGCTTCGGGACGTCAGCGCTTTGGGGTCAGCGCTTCGGGGTCAGCGCGGAATGGCGTCACGCGCGAGGGCCCCGGGAAGGCCGGTAGGCAGGGAGCGGTGCGGGCCGGGCGAGGGGGAGCCGGAACTCCCCCCGGCACCGTCGATCAGCCCTCGGTCCAGCCGTGGTTCTTGGCGGACTGGAGCAATCCCGCTCGGATCTGCACGATCTGATCTCCCGTCAGCGACGGAGCGGTCGACAGGAGCACCTCCGTCACCTCGTGCAGGTACTCGTTCGCGGCGAGCACGTCGCACAGGGAGTCGTCGCCGTCGGCCTGCCTGGCGGGCTCCGACGCCAGGGCCGCGGCGGCGCCGGCGGGCGTCTGGAAGGCCGCAGACTTGGCCTCGGCCCCGTCCGCGAGCCGGACGGCCGAGGCCTTGAGCCCGCGGTCACCTTCCTCCACCTCGAACTGGACCGAGAGGCCCGAGCGAATGTAGTGCTCGGGGATCAGGAGATCGTTCACGTGCAGGAAGACGTCGTCCCCTCCGTGATCGGGAGCGATGAACCCAAAACCCCGCACACTGTCGAACCGCACCACACGACCGGTAACCATGCCCACCAACCCCTTGCCCACCGGGCCCCTTGCCCGGATCAGCGTCATGCTGCAGAAGATAGGACAGGGGCGCCCGTGGAGGCGAGGGACCTGCGGTGGAACAGGGCGTTCAACCGCCGCCGTGCCGCACTTGAACGCCGTCTCGTGACGGCCGCGGATTGGTCTTGGCCAGTTGCCCGAACCGCACGCTGGATGTAGGTTCGAATGCAGTTTCGGGCGTTCTGGAGGAGTGGCGGTGAGTTGATGAAACCGCTACCGGTGTACTGGTCGCGAGTTCGACAGCCTTGATTCCGCATTTCCCTCACTGCCCGGTGGTCGCAGATTTTCTGCCGAAAGTCGTCGTCAAGAACAGACGTTTCGTCAGTGGGGGAGCGGGAAATGAAGCGTAGCGCTGTCGACTCGAGGTATCCAGAATCCTCCGGAGAAAGAGACGGATCGGCTTGGTCCGCCGCGCCTCCCGCGTCGGCCGTGCGCGGGGTCACGTCCGTTCCGGTCGCCTCACTCCTTCCCGCGGACTCCCCGCGTCTCGAGGGCCAGGCCGCGGAGCACGTGGCCCGCTTGGCGTCGGTGGAGACCCCGCTCCCTCCCATCCTGGTGGACCGGCGCAGCCTGCGCGTGATCGACGGAATGCACCGGCTGGCGGCCGCCTTCCGCAAGGGCGAGGCGACCATCCTCGTCGAGTTCTTCGACGGCACCGCCGAGGAGGCCTTCCTGCGGGCCGTCGAGGCGAACGTGACCCACGGCCTCCCGCTGTCGAAGGAGGACCGCCGAGCCGCGACCGAGCGCATCATCGCCTCGCATCCCGCGATGTCGGACCGGGCGATCGCCCGGGTCGCGGGCCTGGGAGCCAAGACGGTCGCCGCCATCCGCCGCAACTCGGCAGGCGGGAACGCCCAGTTGAGCGCGCGCATCGGCAGGGACGGCAAGGTGCGCCCCCTCAACAGCGCCGAGGGCCGCGAGCGGGCCGCCCGACTGATCGCCGAGCGTCCGCAGGCGTCGTTGCGCGAGATCGCGAGGCTCGCCGGTGTCTCGCCCGCGACCGTGAGCGACGTCCGCAGACGGCTTCTGGCCGGCGAGCCGCCCGTTCCGGAGCAGACGCCCCAGCCGGTCCCGCCCGGCGGCGAGCGCCCGCAAGCCGACGCCGTGGAGCCGATCCTGCCGGTGGTGTCCGCCACGCCGGAGGGACCGCGGCCGCCGGCGCGGGGCAGCCGGCTGCCGGTCCCCGATCCCGCCGCCCTCCTCGACAGGTTGCTCAGCGATCCGTCGCTCCGGCACAGGGAGGAGGACCGGCGCCTGTTCCGGGTACTTCAGCGCAACGCCATCGAGGAGCGGGGCTGGTCCAAGCTGGCCGCCGCGGTGCCCTCGCACTGCGGGGACCTCGTCGTCGACCTGGCCCGCCAGTACGCCGAGACCTGGCTGGAGGTCGCGCAGGAACTCGACGAAGGCGCCGAGTGAGGGCCGCGCGGGGAACCGGCACGGGAGTCCTTGACGCGAGCTGACGAGCCCTGATGCGTCCGACGTGCCCTCGTGGGGCGGCGAACACCCCCCTGACTCCTGGCTCTCCTGCGCGGCGAGAACACCCCTTGGCTCTCCTGCGCGGCGAACACCCCCTGCCCCGTGCGCGGCGCACCCCCTGCCCCGTGCGCGGAGAACAACCCCTGCCCCTCGTGTAC
>NZ_JAKEIO010000198.1 GCF_021474405.1 [Streptosporangium] indianense | reverse complement strand
GTGGGTCACCGGGGCTCCGGGGGGTGGTGGTCGATCAGGTGCTGCACCAGCGCGAGCAGGGCGTCGGCGGAGGAGTTCGTCTCCCGCGCGTCGCATGTGACCATGGGAGTCGTGGGCTCCAGGTCCAGGGCGGCGCGCAACTGCTCGGGTGTGTGGTGGCGGGGTGCGTCCGGGAAGGTGTTGAAGGCGACCGCGTACGGCAGTCCCGACTCCTCCACCAGCCCCAGCACGTCGAACGAGGCGTCGATCCGGCGGGCGTCGACCAGCACGAGCGCGCCGAGCGCCCCGTAGGCGATGTCGTCCCACAGGGCCCGGAAACGCTCCTGGCCCGGCGTGCCGAACAGGTACAGCACGATGCCGCCCGGAAGGCTGATCCGGCCGAAGTCGATGGCGACCGTCGTGGTGGACTTGTCCCGTACCCCGGCCAGATCGTCGACCCGCGCGGACGCCTCCGAGAGCCGCTCCTCGGTGTGCAGCGGCCGGATCTCCGAGACGGAGCGGATCAGGGTCGTCTTGCCCACCCCGAACGGCCCCGTGATCAGGATCTTCACCAAGTCCCGGGCGGTGTCGGGGAGATGGACGTCCGCACCTCCCGGCTCGGCGTCAACGGTGTTTGAGGTCGCGGAGGCCATCGGCCACTCTCTTCAGCAGGTCGGGGTCGAAGCGCCGGGCGGGCGGGATCGGCGCGCGGGCCAGGACCAGGTCACGGTCGAGGAGGCCGGCGGCCAGCACCAGCACCGCGGAGACCGGCAGCCGCAAGAGGGCCGCGGCCTCCACCACCGTCAGCGACCCGTGCTCCAGCTCCTCCAGCAGGGCGGTCTGGGCGGCGGGCAGGTCGGCGGGGGCCGGCTCACCGGAGCCGGTGAGGACCGACAGCCGCTCCAGGTGCGCGCGGCTGGGCCGCGCCACCCCGCCGGTCGACAGGTATGCGGGAACCAGGGGACGGCCGCCTCGGCGGCCGGTCATGCCGGCGTGCCGCCGTCGGCACCTCGGGGCCCGGCGGCCATCGCCTTCTCGCCCAGCCGCGCGACCTGCGAGTGCACCCGGTGGGCGAGCAGGTCCAGCCGCACCTCGGGATCGCCGTACGCGGCGACACAGGTGCCGTGGTCCGTGGGCACGATGAGCACGTAGCCGTGGTCCGACTCGATGACGACCTGCCGGATCTCCGCCCGGTCGGTGTCGGCGAACGCCGCCGCCGCGGTACGGCAGGCGCCCTGCACGGTGCTGGTGATGGCCGCGACCCGCTCGGCCGAGGGCCGCGACAGCGCGTCGGTGTAACCGGTGACGAGCCCGTCGCGGGTGAGCAGGACGGCTGCCTCGACGTGCGGCACCTCCAGGACCGGTTCGAGCACCCATGCCGTGTCCCCCGCCGCGCGGCTGGTCATCGAGCCGTTCCCCCTTCGTGGTCGTTGCTGTCGGTGTTCTCGGCTGCCGTGCCGGCCGATGTCGCGGCCGGGGCACCCTCAGGTACGGCTGGATCGGCGCCGGCGTTCGACCGGGCGTCGGTACGCGCCGCCGCGGTGCCGGACTGGAGGGCGCCGAGGGCGGCGGCGGACTCCTCGGGACGGCGTGCGCGGCGTGCTGGTGCGGGTGCGGCGGCGGGGCCGGCCGCTGCCGTGGTCCGGCCGCGCCGCCGCCGCTGCGGCAGACCGCCGCCGTCGCGCGGGCCGTGGTGGCCGGACGCCGGGGCGTCGTGGCCGGGGGCCTGCTCCGCGCCGTAGCCGTGATCGTCGCTCGCGGCGGGGAGCGGTGCGGGTGGGCCAGGCTGTGGACCGGGGGAGGTGGTGGGCCCCGGGCCGTGGGATGTGCCGGGACCGCTTCCTGTGACCGGTGCCGCCTCCCGACGGGTCGAACGCGGTGCGCCGGCCGCCGGGGGCACCGCTTCAGGGTCGATCCGGGTCAGCAGGTGGCTGTCGATCCGCAACACCGCCCGCACTCCGCCGTACGGGGACGGGGACGACAGGTCCACGTTCAGATCGAACTGCCGCGTCAGCTGCCCGATGGCCGCGAGCCCCATGCGCGGCGGATCCCCGAGCTCGGTCAGCAGGATCGGATCCGACCCGGCGACCATCCGCTGGGCCCGGGCCCGCTCGTCCTGCGTCATGCCCAGGCCGGCGTCGTCCACGGTGACGCAGACGCCGTGGTGCACCGCCTCGAGGTGGACCACGACGTCCGTGTCGGGCGCGGAATGGCGCAGCGCGTTGTCGAGGAGCTCGGCGACGATGATGGCGACCGGCTCGACGGCGTGGGACACCAGGCCGGTCCCGGGTGCGAGGTGGTTGCCGACCCGGACGCGCCGGTAGCCGGCGAGCCGGGCCTGGCCGCCCGTCACCGCGTCCACGAGGTGGGACTCCTCCCGGGCGAGACCCACCCACGCTCCGCACACCACCGCGGCGATCTGCGCACGCCGCAGTGACTGCTCGTTCTCGTGGTCCAGCTCGAACAGGGTCTGCGTCAACTCGGGGTCGTCGTAACGCTGCTGGAGTCCCCGCAGAGCGTCCTGCAGCCGGTACAGCGCCGCCTGGATCTCCCGGGTGGCCCCGCGCATCCCGGCCTGGGCCGCCGCGTCGATCCGGGTGCGCTGCGCGGCGAGTTCGGCGTGCAGCCCCTGCAACACCTGCTCCAGGGCGGACCCCAGGGGCGAGCCGGCCAGCTGCGGGCTGAGCGGGCCGGGCACGGTGACGTGGGGGTGTGCGGCCTGCCGGGCCGCGGCGGGCACCCGCCGTGCCGCGAGATGCTCCACCTCGGAGGTGAACGCCCGAGTCGTACCGTCGAGTTGAGCCCTGAGCGCGGCCGACTTCGCGCGCTGTGCCGCCAGGTGCCGCCGGGAGCGCAGCAGCCCGCCGCCGAGGGCGAACGCGGACAGTGTGCCGAGAGCGAGGGCGCCGACGGCCAGGTCCGGTACTTCGATCATCGAGTCGATTCCAGGGAGGGAGTCGGGCAGGGCTGGGTCCGAGGCGCTCAGGCGAGCCACCCGCAGCACAGTACACACCGTCATCGACCGATCTCGCACGGTGGAGTGCCACTTCGTTCCGAAAGTGATCGGTGTCTGTGGGCTTCCGGGGTAACTGTCTGGATTGCCCTACGGGGGTGGGGAGTTGGCGGTGCGTGGGGGTCTGGCCGCGGTGTCCGGGCGCAGTGGCCGCACGGTCGCAGCGCGCGACGCACTCGGGCTGTGTGCCCGCGGCCTGGGCGGGTACTCGTCCGGCGCTTGAAGAGGTCCGCTCCGCGAGAAGGAGGTCCGCATGAGCAGTGGATCGGAGACCGGCGATGTGACCGGTACGCAGGACAAGGACTACAACCTCATCTGGTACGTCGAGGCGTGCCTGAGCAACGCCCTGCGCCTGGAGAGCTACATCCAGGACGCGGAACGTGCCAAGGACACCGAGGTCGCGGATCTGTTCCGCAAGGCCCAGGCGGACAGCCGCAAGGGTGCCGAACTGGGCAAGGGGCTGCTGCGCGCCCGCCTCGACGGAGGCTGAGGCTCATCGGCCCGAGAGGGCCCGGACCCCGGGACGGGTCCGGGCCCTCTCCCGTGCCATACGGGCTCTTCCCCGTGGTGTCCGGGCTGTTTCCCTGTCCTTCGGGGCCCTTTCCCGCGTCAGAGCCCGAAGACCGCGCCGACCCGTTCGGTCAGCTCGTCCTCCGTCATCGTGCCGTCCACCGTGAGCGCGGGCAGCCCCAGACGTGTGGTCTCCTCCCGCAGCCGTTCGGTGAACAGGGCGTCCCGCGCGGCGAGGTTTCGGTCCGCCCGCTCGGGGTCGCCGGTGCGCTGCGTGAACCCTGCCCCCGCTGTGGCGCGACGCGCGAACACGGCCCGGCGGAACGCGGGTGTGGGCAGCAGCCAGACCGCGTGTTGGGGGTCGGTCAGCAGCGGCCGCACCAGGTGCGGCAGCAGCCGGAACCCCTCCACGACCACCGGTGTGTCGCGGGGCAGTCGGGCGAGATCCTCGATGATCAGACCGAAGCCCTCGCCCCGGAACCAGTGGAACGTCTCCAGCATGGTCCGCGGGGACCGGTCGACCCACCGCTCGTCCATGTCCATGGCCAGGAACGCGTGCAGCAGGGGCGCCTCCTGGGCGGTGGTCCGGCGGGCGTGATCCGCCATCACGTCGTCGGTCGCGTACAGACGCCAGCCGTGCCGGTCGGCGATCCGGCGGGCGACGGTGGACTTGCCCGCGCCGCTGCCCCCTCCGAGCCAGAAGACGTGCCGCATCCCTCTCCTCTCCAGTCCTCTTCCACCGACGGCCTCGACCGAGGCCGGCGGCTCATCCTGCCGCCGGTGGTGTCCTGAACCGTGCCCCGGCCGGGTACCGGCACGTGAGTGACCTCGTCCCTCCGGGTACCCGGCCCGTCCCGCCAGGACCGGCCGGGCGTCGCTCGCGGCACAGACCCGGCAGGCAGCGGCCACGAGCCGAAGGAGCCCACGCATATGACGGACGTATCCGGTACCGGCCCCGTTCCGGGCGACGACCGCGAGGTTCTCACCAACCGCCAGGGCCATCCGGTCCACGACAATCAGAACCAGCGCACGGTCGGCGCCCGCGGCCCCGCCACTCTGGAGAACTACCAGTTCCTGGAGAAGATCAGCCACTTCGACCGCGAACGCATCCCCGAGCGCGTCGTGCACGCCCGCGGCGTCACCGCCTACGGACACTTCGAGTCCTACGGCACCTGGGGCGACGAGCCGATCAGCCGGTACACCCGGGCCAAGCTGTTCCAGGAGCGCGGCAAGCGCACGGACGTGGCCGTCCGCTTCTCCACCGTGATCGGCGGGCGCGACTCCTCCGAGGCCGCCCGCGACCCACGTGGTTTCGCCGTCAAGTTCTACACCGAGGACGGCAACTGGGACCTCGTCGGCAACAATCTGGGCGTCTTCTTCATCCGCGACGCCATCAAGTTCCCGGACGTCATCCACGCCCTCAAGCCCGACCCGGTGACCTTCGAGCAGCAGCCGAACCGCATCTTCGACTTCATGTCGCAGACGCCCGAGGCCATGCACATGCTGGTCAACCTGTTCAGCCCGCGGGGCATCCCCGCCGACTACCGCCACATGCAGGGCTTCGGCGTCAACACCTACAAGTGGGTCGACGCCGAGGGCGGGACCAAGCTCGTCAAGTACCACTGGATGCCCAAGCAGGGCGTGCGCAGCATGACCGAGGAGGACGCCGCCAACGTCCAGGCCGACACCCTCGGTCACGCCACCAAGGACCTGTACGAGGCGGTCGCCCGCGGTGACCACCCGGAGTGGGAGCTGCTCGTCCAGATGATGGACGACCACGACCACCCGGAGCTCGACTTCGACCCGCTGGACGACACCAAGACCTGGCCCGAGCAGGACTTCCCGCCCAAGCCCGTGGGCAGGATGGTGCTGGACCGCATGCCGGAGAACTTCTTCGCCGAGAACGAGCAGATCTCCTTCGGCACCGGTGTCCTCGTGGACGGACTGGACTTCTCCGACGACAAGATGCTCGTCGGCCGGACCTTCTCCTACAGCGACACCCAGCGCTACCGGGTCGGCCCGAACTACCTGCAGCTCCCCGTCAACCAGGCCAAGAACGCCGATGTGCGCACCAACCAGCGCGACGGGCAGATGGCGTACCACGTGGACGGCGGGGGAGAGAACCCGCAGGTCAACTACGAGCCGTCCATCACCGGCGGCCTGCGCGAGGCCCGCTACCCGACCCACGACGAGCAGGGCCCCGAGATCACCGGCCGGCTGACCCGCAAGCGCATCCCGCGCACCAACGACTACCTCCAGGCCGGGCAGCGTTACCTGCTGCTGGAGGACTGGGAGCGGGACGACCTGGTGAAGAACTTCATCGGTCAACTGTCCCGGTGTGACCGGGCGATCCAGGAGCGCATGGTCTGGCACTTCCTGCTGGTCGAGAACGACCTCGGCCTGCGGGTCGGTGAAGGACTGGGGATCGGCCCGGAGGACGTGGCCGGACTGGAGCCCCTGGCGAGCCAGGACCTCACGGACGACGACCGTAAGCGCCTCGCCGGCCTCGGCACGAACGAGCCACGTGACGTGGAGGGCCTCACCATGACCCACTGCGTCCCCGACGAGCGGCACGTCGTGACCCGCTGACGGGTCACCCGGCCAGGGCCGACCGGGCCACCGCGAGGGCCTGTTCCGCGTAGCCCCGGCCGAACAGCACGGCGTGCACCAGCAGCGGAAACAGCTGGTGCACGCCGACGCGTTCCACCCAGCCGTCCGCGAGCGGTGCGACCTCCTGATATCCGTCGAGCACCCGTTCCAGGCAAGGGCAGCCGAACAGCCGCAGCATCGCGAGGTCCGTCTCCCGGTGCCCGCCGTGCGCGGCCGGGTCGATCAGCCGGACGTGCCCGTCCGCCGCCCACAGCACATTGCCGCTCCACAGGTCCCCGTGCAGCCGCGCGGGCGGCTCCGCCGGTCCCGCCAGCTCCGGCAGCCGCTCGCACAGCCGCTCCACGACGACCGCCTCACCGGACCGGAACGTGCCCTCGTCGACCGCCCGCCGCAGATACGGCAGCACACGCTGCCCGGCGTACCAGCGCGGCCAGTCGGTGCCGGGCTCGTTGCGCATCGGCGCGAGCCCGATGTACGCGTCGGCCGGCCCGCCCGGCGGCGCCGCCCCGAACGCCGGTGCCCCGGCGGCGTGCAACCTCGCGAGGTCCCGTCCCAGCCGCACCGCCGCCTCGGGGCCCGGCCGCCCGTGCGGAACCCGGTCGATGACCAGCCAGCCCTCCTCGTGCCCGTGCACCGCCGGCACCCGCACGCTTCCGGCGGAGGCCAGCCACCGCAACCCCGCCGCCTCGGCCTGAGCCGCCCCAGGTGCGTCGGACCGCTTGACGACCACGACCCGCCCGTCGTCCAGGGTGACTTCGGCGAGGGCCCCCGACAGCGGCCTCTCATCACTGACCGCCCGCCCGGTGAGCCGGGCGACGACTTCCGAACGGACGGTCATGAGAGCTCCTTGTCGGTCCTCGGACCCGCAGTCCACGTCGAGCAGCCGAACCGGCCGCGTCGCGTCGAGATCGACGTACGCGGCGAGGTCCGCCTTGCCGGACCCACCGTTCCAGTCCGCGCCGACGGTCGCCCAGCCGACCCGCGCTGACCGGGTCGCGGTGACCGGGCCGCTGCCCCTCGACGTCGGCGGACCGCTGGGTCGACTCCGGGACACGCGCCGCGCGCCGGTCACGCGGGACGGTGAAATCCCGCCGCCGGGCGACAGAACCGGTCACCGCCGGGGGAGCAGTGGGGTCATGACGAGTTCACCGTTCCAGCGCACCATCGCCCTGCCGGCCCCCGTGTGCGAACAGGCCGCACAACACCTGGAGCAGGCCGCGCACCGGGCCGTCGACGGAGCAGCGGTCCCGTTGAAGGCGTTCCGTGAGGCCGCCGACAACGACTTCATCCTGCCGGTCTCGGTCGTCGAACAAGCGGCGGCCTGCCTGCTGGTCCTCGCCACCGAGACCGCCCAGACGGTACGCCCGTCCGCCCTGCGCGCCACCATCAGTGTCGCCTTGCGGCTGCGCGACGCCGTGCAGCTGGCCCATCAGCCGGCCCTCAGCAGCAGGTTCTGGTGAGCCGGGCCCGCTGCCTCACGCTCCCCGGAAGGCGACCTCGACCTGCCGGTGGCGCAGCGCCTCCAACGTGGCGTGCTGCCGCCTGGCCCGCTCGATGAGCTCGTCGAGCGACCGCCGGTCCAGACGTTCGTCCGTGGCCGCCAGATCGCGCAGCGTCTCCCAGCCGGCCAGCTTGCCCTCCACCCCGAGCGCCAGCGCCTCCAGCTCCCACAGGGTGCTCAGCGGGGAACGCCGCACCAGGCTGCCGTTGCTCTTCAGCCGCCCCACCTGCTCGGCCGCGCGGCCCGCGTAGACCTTGTAGCGGCGCACCGGGACGTCCAGACGCCGCATGATGCCCAGCAGGCTCGACCGGTCGTCGGCGATCTCGTCGGCGACCGGGGCCAGCGCGTCGGCGAGCGGCGAGCCGGCGATCGAGCGCAGCAGGTAGCGCACCCGCGCGGTCGCGGCGGTGGCACCGGCGAGATGGTCGTTGAGGTAGATGCCCAGCAGGGACATGTCGGTGGCCGGGGCACGCTGGGCGCCCGGCGAATCCGCTCGCTGTTCCGTCATGACGCGACTCCTGTCGTACTCCGGCCCTGCTCCACGGTCACCGTCGTGGTGACCCGTACGAGACAGGGAGGGCGGGGTGTCGAGCCGGTCCCGAATCGCACGGGGGGCTCGACCGGGGCGAGGGCGCCGAGACTCTCGCCCTTGCGGGTGACGATGGCCGAGGTGACCGGGTGCAGATCCCTGGCCCCGTACCACTGGTGCCGTCCGGCCCGGGCACCGGCATGGGTGTGTGCTCCCAGCAGCAGACGGGCGGGCCGGTCCCACAGGGCGATCCAGCCCGGGCGGGACGCGAGCCGCGCCGGGACCGACCGCAGCGCCAGACCCGGCAGGTTCCGGCGGCCGGTGGTGAAGCCCAGGCGGAACGGCGGGGAGGTGACGGTCCAGTGCCTGCGGTCGCTGATGCGCACCTCGACCGGCACGACCCGCACCTCGTCGAAGACGTACGTGGCGGCGACGAAGTCCGCCGTCTCGCGCGTGGGGGCCAGCAGCAGGCGGTGTCCGTCGGCCTCCTCGACCATCACGTCACTGAACGGTCCGAACGGTGAGCGGGGCCAGTGGCCGAGCACCACACGGGTGCCGGACGCGGTGCCGATCCCGGCGATCCAGCCGTCGAAACGCAGCGCGCGCACCGGCGACCGTGCGCCTGCGCGCCGCGCCGGACCTGCGGATTCGGGTCGGTGGGAGAACACGCGGGCCGGGTGCCCGACGCCTCCCCGGCGAAACGGGCACCACTGCGTGGCAGGGGGCAGGGGGCAGGGG
>NZ_JAKEIO010000197.1 GCF_021474405.1 [Streptosporangium] indianense | reverse complement strand
CGCCCTCCACGCCCCCGACGGGCCCCCGCCGCACCGCCTTCGCCGAGGGCATCGACCAGCTCCGCTCCGCCGCCACCACCGAGCCGGGCCGTCTGCGCATCATCGGCGCCCTCCTGGCCTGCCTCGTCCTCGCCTTCGGCGCCGTCACCGCCTGGCAGATGACCGACCGCGCGGCCGCCGCCGACGACGTCCTCACCCGCAGCCAGCCCCTCAGCTCGGACGCCGCCGACATCTACCGCTCCCTCGCGGACGCCAACACCGCCGCCTCCAGCGGCTTCCTCGCCGGAGGCCAGGAGTCGGCCGCCACCCGCGACCGCTACGAGCGGGACATCCACACCGCCGCGGAGAAACTCGTCAACGCCGCCGCGAACGCCGACCCGGACTCCCCCTCCACCAGGACGATCGCGAAGCTCAACAGGCTCCTGCCGGAGTACAAGGGCCTGGTGGAGCGCGCCCGCACGTACAACCGGCAGGGCTTCCCGGTCGGCGGCGCCTACCTCCGCTACGCCAACGAGAAGATGCAGCAGCAGATGCTCCCGGCGGCGGAGGACCTCTACAAGAAGGAGAACCAGCGCCTCGGCGCGGACTACGCGGCCGCCACGCCCTACCCCTGGGCGGCCATCGCCCTGGGCGTCGCCGCCCTGGCCGCCCTCGCCTGGGCCCAGCACCGCAACTACCGGCGGACGAACAGGGTCCTCAACCACGGCCTGGTCGCCGCGACCGCCACGGCGACGGTCGTCCTGCTCTGGCTGGTCGTGGGACACACCCTCGCCCGCGCGGGCCTGAACGACTCCTTCGACCACGGCGTCCGCTCCCTGAACGTCCTGCACGACGCGCGCATCGCCTCCCTCAAGGCCCGTGGCAACGAGAACCTGACCCTGGTGGCCCGCGGCGCGGAGACGAAGAAGGTCGGCGAAGAGACCTACGACGCCTACGACTACGACTTCGGCACCGACATCAAGGCCCTCGCCACCCACCTGGCGGCAGCCGAGAAGCTCGCCGACGACGCCTCGGGCGAACGCCCCGTCACCGCCGCCATGGGCAACATGCAGGAGTGGAAGAAGCGGCACGGCGCGGCCCGCGAGCAGGACGAGAACGGCAACTACCAGCAGGCGCTGGACAGGGTCATCGGCGCCAAGGGCGCGACCGGCGAGTGCTTCGACAGCGTCGACGACAACCTGCGCAGGGCACTCGCGCACGAGGAGACCGAGTTCCAGCGCGCGGCGGGCGACGGCCGTGACGCGCTGACGGGCATGCCCGCGGGTGTGGCCGTGCTGGCGGTGCTGGGCGCCGCGGGCGCGGTCCTGGGCATCGGGCGCAGGCTGTCGGAGTACCGATGAACGGGCCGGGGGCGAAGGGAGGAACGACCGTGCGAGACACGCTCAGGGGCTGGGGCGGAGTGACCGCGATGGCAGTCGTCTGCGCCCTGGTGGCGCTGGCGGCCCTGTGTCTGCCGCTCACCGCGAGCACGGGGGCCGCCCAGAACACCACCGCGACCACCCGTACCGCCGAGACCAGGGCGGAGGAGGACTGCGAGGCCCCCGAGAAGCAGACGCTCTCCCCCTCGTCCGCCGACGGCGACACCATCCGGGCGATCAAGGACCGTGAGGGCGAGAAGCGCAAACTGGTCGTCGGTGTCGACCAGAACAGCTACCGGTGGGGCTATCGCAACCCCAACAGCGGCAAGACCGCGGAGCTCGAGGGCTTCGACATCGACCTGGTCCACCGCATCGCCGAGGACATCCTCGGCGACCCCGACGCCGTCCAGTTCAAGGCGATCCCCACCAACCAGCGCATCCCGGCGATCCAGGACGGCACCGTGGACATGGTCGTCCGCACGATGACGATCAACTGCGCCCGCATCGCCGACGTCGCCTTCTCCGCGCCCTACTTCAAGACGGGCCAGCAGGTCCTCGCCCCGAAGTCCTCGCCCGTCAAGGGCTACGACGACACGCTCGCGGGCCGCAAGGTCTGCACGGCGGCCGGCTCCACGGCGTACTCCACGCTGGAGGCGGACCAGAAGGCCGGCGAACTGCCCGCCAGCACCGACATATCCACCACCGTCCCGAACCAACTCGACTGCCTCGTACGGCTCCAGCTCGGCGAGGTCGACGCCGTGGTCACCGACGGCGCGCTCGCCGCGAGCCAGGCGGCACAGGATCCGACGGTCCAGCTCAAGGGTGACGCCTTCACTGCCGAGTACTACGGCGTGGCGATGAAGAAGGACGCGGACGATCTGGTACGCCGGGTCAACCGGATCCTCGTGGACTACCGCAAGGACAGCGCGAACGGCTGGCAGGCGTCGTACGACCAATGGCTGGCGGCCACACTGGGCAAGGATGCGAAGAAGTCGGAACCCCCGGCACCGCAGTACCTCCGCACGAGCTGACGACCGGCACACGACCGGACCACGACGACAAGCCCCCGACGGGCACGACCGCAGCGAGAGGTGATCGATGGGCGTCACGGGACCCACCGGGCCGGTGATGGACCGGGACGAGGTGGACCGTGCGCTGGCGCGGCTCGGCGCGGAACACGAGGCGATCGAGACCTCCCTCCTCGCCCTCCAGGACCACGCGGGCCGCAGACTCCTGGAGGGCGCCGAACTGACCGGCGTCACCCGGGAGCGCTGGACGTCCACGGAGGCGTCGATCACGCTGCTGTGGACGTACTTCGACGCGTACACCGACGCGTTGCGCTCCGCCCGCGACATCCGGTCCCGCCGCCGCTGGTCCAGCCGCGAGGACCTCGTGGAACTGACGGAACTGCTGAACGGCGAGTCCGTCACGGTCGCGGGCAGCGCCACGGCGACGGCCAACGCCCCCACTCTGAACGGAAGTCCGACGAAGCTGAGCGAGCGCTACTCGCTCAGCACCCTCGTCGACCGGATGAACGAGCTGTACGCGGCGAGCCTGGACATGGTGGTCGCCGCGGACGCGGTCTGGTCGGCCCTGCCGGCCCGGATCGACCTGCTCGCGGCCGAACTCCAGCGCACCCGCCGGCTCGCGCACTCGGTCGGCGTGCGCCCCGGCGAGCACCCGGCCGGTGACGACCTGGAGCGCATCACGCGGATACTGACCAAGCTGCGCGAGCAGGTGGTCTCGGACCCGCTGGCGTTCTGGCTCGCCGCGGAGGGCAGTTCGGCACCCGGCGGCGGCCGGCCGGACACGACGGTGTACGACCGTGAGGCCCGTGCCCTGGAGGACGTCCGCCGCGAGATCGACGCCGTGCTGACGGTCCGCCAGGACGCCGAGAAGCGGATCGTGAGGCTGCGGGACATCCTCAGCCGCGCGGACCGCACGCTCGCCGAGGCGCGCACGGCGCGCGGCGAGGTCCTCGCGAAGATCGCGGCGACGGAGGTGCCGGTCGTCAGCGGGCCGCCGACCGTGCTGCAAGAGCAGCTGGCGGCCGCGGCCGAGTACCGCAGGCAGGCGCAGTGGCACCGGCTGTCACCGCTGCTGGAGTCCCTGGAGCAGAAGGCCGAGGACGAACTGCTGCGGGCCCGCGAGTCGTTGACGGCGGTCACCGCCCCGCTGGCGGTCCGCGCCGAGCTGCGCGGCCGTCTCGACGCGTACAAGGCGAAGGTCGCCCGGCACGGCTTCGCCGAGGACACGCTGCTGGTGGAGCGGTACGAGAAGGCGCGCCGCATGCTCTGGAGCGCCCCCTGCGACCTGCGCGCCGCCGAGCAGGCGGTGCTGCGCTTCCAGCACGCGGCCGCGGAACTGCTCGGCGGCCCGCGAGTACCGGGGCAGGACGTGCCGGAGGACGACCGGAGGGGGCCGGGCGCATGAGCGACGAGAGGGAGTCCATGACCCAGGCACCGCAGGAGCCCGCCGGCGCGCCGCCACGCGCCTGCCAGCGCCCCGGCTGCGAGGGCGCGTACGAGGACGTGGGCGGCGGCGAACTGTACTGCGACACCTGCGGTCTGGCCCCGGTCGTCGCGGCTGGTGGTCCCTCCTTTGGGGGAGGTTCGGTCGGCTCGCAGCCCACCGGCGTCACCGCCGGGGGCCGGGGCGGCTCCCGCGGGTCCGGCAGTGAAGGTTCCCGCGCCGGCAGCCGCAGTTCGCGCACGTCGTCCCAGTCGTCGAAGTCCCGCCGCTCGGTGTCGGGACGCCTGTCGCGGTCCCTGTCGGGCAAGTCGACGGGCCGCTCGGTGTCGGTGCGCAGCTCCGGCTCGACCACCGGTTCCGGATCGCGCGGCAGGCTGGGCGCCGGGCTGGTGCAGGTGCCGCCGATCCCGCGGCCCGACCCGCGCGAGATGGTCCTGGACCACCCGGAGGTGCCCGAGCGGAAGCGGTTCTGCTCGCGCTCCGACTGCGGCGCCCCGGTGGGCCGGGCGCGCGGCGACCGGCCCGGCCGTACGGAGGGCTTCTGCA
This sequence comes from [Streptosporangium] indianense, assembly GCF_021474405.1. GTDB lineage: Bacteria > Actinomycetota > Actinomycetes > Streptomycetales > Streptomycetaceae > Streptomyces > Streptomyces indiaensis. Next base: position 5,002 of record NZ_JAKEIO010000197.1, on the reverse strand, counting down.
CCAAGTGCGGCCACCCGTACTCCTTCGCGCCGAAGCTGAAGTCCGGGGACGTGGTGCACGGCCAGTACGAGGTGGTCGGCTGCCTGGCGCACGGCGGGCTGGGCTGGATCTACCTCGCGGTCGACCGGGCGGTCTCGGACCGCTGGGTGGTCCTCAAGGGCCTGCTGGACACGGGCGACCAGGACGCGATGGCGGCGGCGATCTCCGAGCGGCGGTTCCTCGCGGAGATCGAGCACGCCAACATCGTGCGGATCTACAACTTCGTGGAGCACCTGGACCCGCGCACGGGCTCGCTCGACGGCTACATCGTCATGGAGTACGTCGGCGGCAAGTCCCTCAAGGAGATCGCCAACGCCCGCCGCACCCCGCAGGGCAGACGCGACCCGCTGCCGGTGGAGCAGGCCTGCGCGTACGGCATCGAGGCGCTGGAAGCACTCGGGCACCTGCACAGCCGCAACCTGCTGTACTGCGACTTCAAGGTCGACAACGCCATCCAGACCGAGGACCAGCTCAAGCTGATCGACATGGGTGCGGTGCGCCGGATGGACGACGAGGAGTCGGCCATCTACGGCACGGTCGGCTACCAGGCCCCGGAGGTGGCCGAGGCGGGCCCGTCGGTGGCGAGCGACCTGTACACGGTCGCCCGGACCCTCGCGGTCATGACCTTCGACTTCCAGGGCTACACGAACGTCTACGCCGACTCGCTGCCCGACCCGGACCACATCGAGGTGTTCCGGCAGTACGAGTCGTTCTACCGGCTCCTGGTGCGCGCCACGGATCCCGACCCGGCCCGCCGGTTCGCCTCCGCGCAGGAGATGACCGAGCAGCTGACGGGTGTCCTGCGGGAGGTCGTCTCCCTCCAGACGGGCCGCGCCCGCCCCGCCCTGTCCACGCTGTTCGGTCCGGAACTGCGTGTGACGGACACCGAGTTGTTCCCGCGGCTGGACGGCGAGGTGTCCCGCCTGGGGGCGCGGGTGGTGCCCGCCCGGGCCGGCACCGGCGCTGCGGCCGTGCTGCCGCCCCCGCAGGGGACCGAGGGTTCGCACGGTCTCGTCAGGCCGGTCGACACCCCGGCCGCCGCCTTCTCCCTGCCCGTCCCGCGCGTCGATCCGACCGACCCCAACGCCGGTTTCCTGGCGGGCCTGATGACCTCGGCGCCGGGCGAGCTGCTCGGCGCCCTGGCGGCCGCCCCGGCCCCGTCGATCGAGACGCGGCTGCGGCAGATCCGGGCGTGGCTTGAGACCGGCGACCCGGCCGCGGCGCTGCGGGAGCTGGTCGCGCTGGAGGGTGAGCGGCCCGACGACTGGCGGGTGGTCTGGTACCGGGGCGTGGCGGCGCTGGTGACGGGCGACGACGAGGGCGCCGCGCTCGCCTTCGACGCGATCTACGACGCCTTCCCCGGCGAGATCGCGCCCAAGCTGGCGCTCGGCCTGTGCGCGGAGGTGCTGGGCCAGCTCGACAACGCCGCCGAGTACTACCGGCTGGTGTGGTCCACCGACCCGAGCCATGTGAGCGCCGCGTTCGGCCTGGCCCGCGTCCAGTTGGCGACCGGGGACCGGCACGGTGCCGTACGGACGCTGGAGTCGGTCCCGGAGTCGTCCATCCACTACACGGCGGCGCGGGTCGCGGCCGTCCGGGCTCGGCTGCGGCAGCGCACGCCGACCGCCGCCGACGCGGCGTTCCTCGGGGATCTGACGGCCGCCGCCGCGCAGGTCGAGGCGCTGGAGGCGTACGGTCTGGATCCGGCGCGCCGGGAGCGGTTGTCGGCCGAAGTCCTCGGATGCGCGCTGGACTGGGTACTCTCCGGGGGCCAGGGTTCCGCCCCTCCCGCCGCCGGGGGACGGACGCTGCTCGGCAGCGGCCTGGACGAGCGGGGCCTGCGTTTCGGTCTGGAACGCTCGTACCGCACGCTGGCCCGGCTGGCGGGGGGCGGCGAGGAGAGGATCGACCTGGTGGAACGTGCCAATCGTTACCGCCCCCGGACGTGGGTGTAGTTGATGTCGCAGATGCCCCAGTTGTCCGCCTGCCCGAGTTGCGAGGAACCCCTCGAGTCGGGTGACCGTTTCTGCGGCGCGTGCGGATACGACCTGTCCGCCGTGCCGGAACGGCCGCAGGACAACCCCACCATCGCCCTGAACGGCTCGGTGCCCGCCCAGGGCGCTCCGGCCGGCGCGTATCCCGAGCCCCCGCCGGCGCCCCCCGCCGGCGCGGCCTGGCCCGCTCCCGGGCCGGACGGCGCGCGAACCCCCGAGGCGGTGCACCTGCCGTCGGACCTCCCGGGTACCGACTCGGGCGGCTCCGCCCTGCCGCCGGAGGCACCTCCGCCGCCGAGCGCCCCGCCGGCCGCGGCCGGGGGTGTGCGCTTCGACCGGCCGCCGCGGCCCGACGAGCACGCCGCGTCGCCGGAGATCTATCAGACACAGCCCGACGAGTACCTCCTCCAGGCACCGGCCCCACGGGTGTCCGCCGACCCCGCGGCGCAGGCCGCGGGCGCCGGCGGCAAGGTCTGCGTCGCCTGCCGGGCCGGCCGCGTGGACGACGACGGCTACTGCGAGAACTGCGGCCACGCCCAGCCGCGCGAACGGGACCACATGGAGCAGGAGTCCGGCCCATTGGCCGCGGTCAGCGACCGCGGTCTGCGCCACCACCGCAACGAGGACGCGTTCGCCATCGGCACCACCACGCTGCCCGACGGCTCGCCCGCCTCCGTCGCGATCGTCTGCGACGGTGTCTCCTCGGCGACCCGCCCCGACGACGCCTCCGCGGCGGCGTCCAGGGCGGCGGGCGTCACGCTGCTGGCGGCCCTGCCGCGCGGCACGCACCCGCAGCAGGCGATGCACGACGCTATCCTCGCCGCTTCGCGCGCCGTCAACTCGCTCGCCGCGGAACCGGCCACGGTCCGCGAGCAGGCCCCGCACCAGAACGCCCCGGCGTGCACCATCGTCGGCGCGGTGGTGACGTCGGGCCTGCTGATCGTCGGCTGGGTCGGCGACAGCCGCGCCTACTGGGTGCCGGTCGACCGGAGCGCTCCCCCCGCCCGGCTCACCGAGGACGACTCCTGGGCCGCGCAGATGGTCGCCGCAGGCCTGATGAACGAGGCCGAGGCCTACGCCGACGAACGCGCCCACGCGATCACCGGCTGGCTCGGCGCCGACGCCTACGAACTGGAGCCGCACACCGCCGCGTTCAAGCCGGACCGGCCCGGTGTGGTCGTGGTCTGCACGGACGGCCTGTGGAACTACGCGGAGGCGGCCGAGGAGATGGCCCGGGTCGTCCCCCTCGACGCGAGCGCGCATCCGCTGCACGGCGCCCGGGTCCTCGTCGGTCACGCCCTGGACGGCGGGGGCCACGACAACGTAACAGTGGCGCTCGTGCCGTTCCCGGCCGAGCCCCAGGGGGCAGGATCGGCCTGAGGCCACGTACGGGGACGCCTCGGCGGACCGGAGGGGACCGGTCCGCCTACCGTGATCACCCCGCCGCGGCGGGGGCTTTGAAGGGGGATCGAAGCAGGCATGGCCAACTTCTCGAAGTCGAACGCGCCCCAGTTCTCGGTGGACGTCTACCAGAACGAATACCTGCCGGAAGGTGCCGGCGAGGTCAACGCCATCGTCACGGTGACGGCGACCGGCGGCGGCACCATCGGCAGCGCGGTCACGGCGCCCCATCTCTACGCGCCCGGCCAGGGCCCGTCGGCGGCCGTGGCGATCATGGTCGACTGCTCGGGGTCGATGGACTACCCGCCGACCAAGATGCGCAACGCCCGGGACGCCACCGCCGCGGCGATCGACACCCTGCGCGACGGCGTGCACTTCGCGGTGATCGGCGGGACGCACGTGGCGAAGGAGGTCTACCCGGGCGGTGGCCGCGTCGCGGTCGCCGACGCCACCACCCGGGAGCAGGCCAAGCAGGCGCTGCGCTCGCTCAGCGCGGGCGGCGGCACGGCCATCGGCACCTGGCTGAAGCTGGCCGACCGCCTGCTGTCCTCCGCGGACGTCGCGATCCGGCACGGCATCCTGCTCACCGACGGCCGCAACGAGCACCAGTCGCCCGAGGACCTCAAAGCCGCGCTCGACGCGTGCGCCGGGCGCTTCACGTGTGACGCGCGGGGTGTGGGCACCGACTGGGAAGTGAAAGAAGTCACAGGGATCGCCTCCGCCCTGCTCGGCACCGCCGACATCGTCGCCGACCCGGCCGCGCTCGCCGCCGACTTCACGCGGATGATGGAGACGGCGATGGGCAAGGAGGTCGCGGACGTCTCGCTGCGGCTGTGGACCCCGGTCGACACGACCGTGAAGTTCGTCAAACAGGTCGCGCCGACCGTCGAGGAACTGACCGGCCGACGCACCGAGGCGGGCCCGCGCGCCGGCGACTACCCCCTTGGTTCCTGGGGAGACGAGTCGCGTGACTACCACGTCTGCGTCCAGGTCCCGGTCGCGCACATCGGGCAGGAGATGCTCGCGGCCCGGATCTCACTGGTCGTTCCGCAGCCCGACGGCAGCGTCCACAACCTCGGTGCGCAGGGTCTGGTGCGGGCCGTGTGGACGGACGACATGGTCGCCTCGACGTCGATCAACCCTCAGGTCGCCCACTACACCGGGCAGGCCGAACTGGCGCAAGTCATCCAACAAGGTCTGGATCTTCGCAAGTCGGGCGATATGGATGGAGCAACGGCCAAACTGGGCAGGGCCGTTCAGCTCGCGAGTGCCTCCGGGAACGCCGATACTGCGAAACTGCTTGCGAAGGTGGTGGACGTGGTCGACGCCGCGACAGGTACTGTGCGACTGAAGGCGAAGGTCGCGGAGGCTGACGAGATGACGCTCGAAACCCGTTCCACCAAGACCGTTCGCGTCAAGAAGTGACCTAGAAGAGATCGAAGGAGGGACGCGCCGACATGCCGACCTGCCCGAACGGACACCAGTCGGGTTCCGACGACTGGTGCGAGGTCTGCGGTCACCGCATGGCGGGTGCCGTGCCTCCGCCTCCTCCCCCGCCGCCGCCCGGT
>NZ_JAKEIO010000196.1 GCF_021474405.1 [Streptosporangium] indianense | reverse complement strand
CCCCCCCCCCCGCCTCACCCGGGCGCGGCGCCACCGAGGCGCCGCGCCGCGCTCCCCCCTACCCAGAAACCGCATGCACTTACGCAGAGGACCCCCGAATGTCCCCTTCGCTCGCCGCGTCCGCCCCCGCCGGGACCCCGCCCCACACGGGAGGACTTCTCCTCCTCGTCGACGGCACGGCCGGACTCCTGCTCACCGCGGCGCTGGGCATCGCGCTGCTGCTGTTCCTCATCATCAAGATGAGACTCCAGCCGTTCGTCGCCCTGCTGGCTGTCTCCATAGCCGTCGGCCTCGCCGCCGGCCTGTCCGTCACCGAACTCTTCGGCACGGTTCAGAAGTCCGACGCCGTCTCCACCATCGAGTCCGGCATGGGCGGCATCCTCGGCCATGTCGCCATCATCATCGGCCTGGGCACCATGCTCGGCGCCATCCTCGAAGTCAGCGGCGGCGCCGAGGTACTGGCGAGGCGTCTGCTCGGCCTGTTCGGCGAGAAACGCGCCCCGCTCGCCATGGGCCTCACGGGCCTGATCTTCGGCATCCCGGTCTTCTTCGACGTCGGCATCTTCGTCCTGGCGCCCATCGTCTACGCCGCCGCCAAACGGTCCGGCAAGTCGATCCTGCTCTACTGCCTGCCGCTGCTCGCGGGCCTGTCGGTCACCCATGCCTTCCTGCCGCCGCACCCCGGCCCGGTCGCCGCGGCCGGTCTCCTCCATGTCGACCTCGGCTGGGTCATCCTCATGGGCATCGTGTGCGGTCTGCCCGCCGTGGTGGCCGCCTGGGCCTACGCGGCGTGGATCGGCCGCCGCATCTTCGTCCCCGTGCCGCAGGACATGGTCGAGGCGGCCGAGGAGGCCAAGCAGTCCGTCGTCGACGAGCAGCGGGCCGCCGGCGTCGCGCCCAGCGAGCAGCCGGTGTCCCTCGGCACGGTCCTCGGCATCATCGGCACCCCGCTGGTGCTCATCCTCGCGGCGACCTTCTCCTCGATCGCCCTGGACCCCTCGACCCCGCGCTCGGTGATCGAGTTCTTCGGCAACCCGTTCGTGGCGCTGACGATCGCCCTGTTCCTCGCCTACTACCTGCTCGGCATCCGCCGCGGCTGGTCCCGCAAGTCCCTGGAGACGGTGTCCACCGCGTCCCTCAAGCCGGTCGGCAACATCCTGCTGGTGGTCGGCGCGGGCGGCATCTTCGGCGCGGTCCTCAAGGCCAGCGGCGTCGCCCAGGCCCTCTCGGACACCTTCCACGACGTGGGCCTGCCGGTGCTGGTCCTGTCGTACCTGATCTCCGTCGTCCTGCGAGTGGCCCAGGGCTCGGCGACGGTGGCGATCGTGACGACGGCGGGCATCGTGGCCCCGCTCCTGTCGGAGGGGGATCACTCCCAGGCCTTCGTCGCCCTGGTCATCATGGCCATCTCGGCCGGCTCCATCTTCGCCTCGCACGTCAACGACGGGGGCTTCTGGATGGTCGCGAAGTACTTCGGCATCAGCGAGCGGGACACCCTCAAGACCTGGACGGTGCTGGAGAGCGTGCTGTCGGTGGCGGGGTTCGCGGTGGCGGCGGTACTGAGCCTGTTCGTGTAGGCAACTGATAACGATGCCGGGGCCGACTGTGTGCCGCACAGGTTTCTCGACCATACTTCTGCGCTGTGGAGCAGCGCATAGGTTCGAGCAGCCAGCCCCTGGAAGGCGCCGGATTCGACCCGGCCTTCATCCCCGGGCTCACCTCACCCGTGTCCGAACGGGCAAAGGACGAGCCGGAGAAGGAGCCTCGGGTCGCCGAGGCCGAGACGGCCGAGGAGGCCACCTCCGAGCAGGAGGAGACGGAGCAGGCGTCCCCCTCCGAGCCGGAGGAGGACGCCGAGCCGGACGAGGACGCCCCCGCCGACGGCCCCGTCTTCGAGGCGTCCGACCGCCGCGCCCGGCTGGTCGCCGACCACAGAGGCGTGCGCATGGCCCTGGACGACCAGGAGTGCGAGTTCCGCTGGGACGAGATCGGCGCGGTGGAGACGGAGACGGCCCGCTTCGGCAAGCGGTACACCGTCACCGTCCACACCCCTGACCGGCGCTGGTACCCGATCGAGATCGAGGCGCCGGCCAGGAGCCACTTCAAGGAGTGGGACGAACAGTTGGACGCGGTCCTCGACGCCTACTTCGAGGAGAACGCCGAGTAAGGGGCGCGAGGAACCGCGCACCTCAGCCGCAGTACTGAGTTTCCTTCCCGATGGACCTGTACATGCAGTCGGCGTTCTCCAGCAACTGCAGGACCGCATCGCGGTTACGGGAGGTCTCCCGCTCGATCACCTCGTCGGGCGGGTAGAACCCACCCCCACCGGACCGGGGGTACATCTCGAAGGTGTACGCGAAGATCTTGTGCGTGCCCCAGAGGTAGTCGTCGATCGACCCGTCCGTGATGTACAGGTCGCTGGACTGCTCCGCCGTGTACCCGTTGCTCGCGGCCATCTTCCGCCCGACCGCCTTGAACGCCGCGTTGTCGTCCGCGGTCATCCCGGTCGTCGTGTCGGAGTACGTGTAGCCGAACGGCCACAGCACCAGCTCGCTGTAGGTGTGGAAGTCGACCCCCGCCTTGATCTGCTGCGTGCCGCCGACGACCCGGCTGCGCACGAAGTCGGAGACGACCTTCACCTCGGGCGCGGACTCCGCCGCCGAGCCCCGGTACGTCTCGGACGACGTGGAGCCCGAGGAACCGCCGCAGCAGCCCCAGCGGTAGTTCCAGTTGCGGTTCAGGTCCGTACCGACGTACGACGAACCGGAGTTGGGCTGCCGGTTCTTGCGCCAGGAGCGGTAGGAGCCGGTCGCGATGTCGTACTCGCCGCCGTCCGGGTTGAGGTCCGGGACGATCCAGATCTCCCGGTTGTTCACCATGCTGGTCACGCGTGAGTCGGAGCCGTAGTCGGAGGTCAGCTCGCGCAGCAGGTAGAGCGCCATCTCGACGGTCAGGTGCTCGCGGGCGTGCTGGTGGTGCGTGAACAGCACCTCCGGCTCGGACTCGTCGGTGCCGACGTTGTCGCTGATCTTGATGGCGACGATGTTCCGGCCCTGGTAGGACGTGCCGATCACGCGTTGGCTCGCGATGGAGGGGTTGGCCGAGACGATCGAGTTGATCTCGTTCGTCATCTCCGCGTAGTTGTGGTACTTCGAGTCGGCCGACGGGAAGTCGAGGAGCCGGACGTCGTCCTCGCCGGCGGACCGGTCGGGCACCGCGCCGAGCGGGGAGACCTCGTAGCCCTGCGCGCGCAGCTTCCTGATCTGGTCGGCACGGCCGGAGACCACGACGCCGTGCGAGTGGACCTCGTCCACGCTCACGCCGGTGCGCTGAAGTGCCGTACGGTCCGCGGCCGTCGAGCGCAGGTGGATCTCGTACTGCCGGACGTCGTCGGCCGAGGCGGCCGGCTTGCGGGCGCTGTCGGCGGCGGCGTCGTCCGTGGTCGCGGACAGGGGGGCCGCGAGGGCGAGGGCGAGGAGCCCTGCGAGGGCGGCGGTGCGTCTGCCGGTGCGGGCACCGGCGCCTCGTGTGCGAAGTCGCATGAAATCTCCTTGTGGGAGGTGGGGTTGTTCCGTGCGACGTACGTGTGCGGGTGGCGCATATCGTTCTGCTGATGGCATGAGCAGGTCAAGACTGAAAGCAGCCGCGCAGTGTACGCGTGTGGTGTCGCGGTCGAGGTGTCACAGCCGAAGTGCACTCGCAGGTGTGGCCCCGGCGTGCATATATGTACGCGACTTCGACACAGTGAGGGGCCGCGCACACGGAGCCGGAGTGTCCGGATCCCCGGACTCACACCCGTTCAGAGGACTGGCTGATCATGGGCGGATCAGCGCCACGACAGGACCACCACCTGCCGGCCGAGACGACCAGCTTCGTCGACCGGCGTGGCGAACTGACCCAGGGCCGTGAACTGCTGGCCCGGGCCCGCCTGGTGACGCTGACCGGGCCGGGTGGCGTCGGCAAGACCCGGCTCGCCGCCCGCATCGCGGCCCGGGTGCGGCGCGCCTTTCCCGACGGCGTGCGCTATGTGCACCTGTCCGGACTGCACGACCCGGCCCTCGTCCCGCTCGCCGCCGCCGACGCGCTCGGGCTCCACGACCGCTCCGCCCAGCCGCCCCTGGACGCCCTCGTCGACCAGGTGCGGGACCGGCGGCTGCTGCTGGTCGTCGACAACTGCGAGCACCTGACGGACGCGTGTGCCCGGCTCGCCGCGGCCCTGCTGCACGGCACCGAGGGCGTCCGGATCCTCGCCACCAGCCGCCACCGGCTCGGCCTCACCGAGGAGCACCTGCTGGAGGTACGGCCGCTGCCCGTGCCCGACCCGGACGGCGACCTGTCCGCCGCCGAGGGCTACCCGGCCCTCACCCTCTTCGCCGACCGGGCCGCCGCCGTCGTGCCCGGCTTCCGCCTCACCCCCGCCAACCGCGCCTCCGTCGCCCGGCTGTGCCATCGCCTGGACGGCCTGCCCCTGGCCATCGAACTCGCCGCCGTCCGCATGCGGGTCCTCGACGTCGACCAGCTCCTGGACCGCCTGGACGACCGCTACCGCTTCCTCACCACCGGCAGCCCCGTGGCCCTGCCCCGGCACCAGACCCTGCGCGCGGCCGTCGCGTGGAGCCACGACCTGTGCACCCTGCCCGAGCAGACGGTGTGGGCCCGGTTGTCGGTCCTGGCGGGCACCTTCGACCTGGAGACGGCGGAGGCGGTCTGCGCGGACGTCCCCCCGGAGGGCGACACCAGGCCCGTGACGGACAGCGGATGGCGAGGTCCGCACCCGGTACTGCCGGCCCCTCGCCGGGACGCCCCGGCCGCACTTCCCCCGCCCGCGACAGCACCTGCCGGGACCGTGGAGGCATCGGGCGCGCCTCCCCGGCCCGCGACAGCACCCGCCGGGACCGTGGACGCCTCGGCCGCACAGCCCCGGCCCGCCGCAGCACCCGCCGGGACCGTCGCCCTGGTCTCCTCCGGCCCGGGGCTGTGCACGGACGACGTGCTGGAAGCCGTCGCCGGGCTCGTGGACAAGTCCGTGCTCGGCCGGGAGCCCGGGCCCGGCGGGGCGCGCTACCGGCTGCTCGACACCCTGCGGCAGTACGGACTGGAACAGTTACGGCGGGTCGCGGGGCAGGAGGAGGCCGCCCGGCGGCGGCAGCGCGACTGGATGGCACGGCGCGCCGAGACGTACGAGCGCGACTGGTTCGGGCCCGGCCAGCCGGAGACGGTCGCCCGGCTGCGCGCCGACCGGGACAACCTCCGCGCCGCCCTCGACTACAGCCTCTCCGCCCCCGGCGAGGCCCTCGCCGGACTGCGTCTCGCCGGTACGCTCTGGTTCCACTGGCACGCCTGCGGCGCCTCCCGCGAGGGCCTGTACTGGCTGGACCGGGCCCTGACCGCCGCCCCCGGACCGACCCGGGAACGGGCCCGCGGCCTGTGGGTCGCCGGGCTGCTGGCCGCCGCCAACCGGGACTTCCCCCGGGGCCACCGCCACGCCACCGAGGCCCTCGCCCTCGCCCGCACCCTCGGCGACGACGCGGAAGCCGCGCACGCCGAGTACGTCATCGGCGTCATCCGGCTGTTCGGCGACGATCTGCCCGGAGCGCTGCGGCACTTCGAGACCACCGTCGCCCGCGGCCCCGTGCCCGGCCGGCACCTCAGCCTCGCCGGCCTCGACCAGGTCGAACTCGCCTGCGCGCTGGCCTACCTGGGCGAGGCCGAACGGGCCGTCGAGGTCTGCGAGGAGGCTTTGAGGCTGTGCGAACGGCACGGCGAACAGTGGGTCCGCTCCTACGTGCTGCGCATCCTCGCCCTCGCCCACACCGTGCGCGGCGACCTGCCCCGGGCCGAACGGCACGCCCGCGAGGCCCTGCGGCTCAAACTCGCCGTCCACGACGTCATCGGCATCGCCCTCACCCTCGACCTGCTCGCGTCGATCGCCGCCGCCCGCGGCTCCCACGAGCAGGCCGCCGTCCTCCTCGGCGGCGCCGACCGCGTCTGGGCCGACATCGACACCGGTCGCTGGGGCTCCCACACCCTGAACTCCGTACGCCGGGACACCGAGGAGCGGGCGGGCCGGGCCCTCGGCCCCGAGGCGTTCGAGCGGGCCCATCTTCGGGGCAGGGCCCTGACCCTCGCGGAACTGGCCGGCCGGGAGCTGCAGGAGCCGGGCCGCCCGCACCCCGCGGAACCCGCCGCCCCGCCCCCGCACGACGACGGCACGGTGCGTCTGACCCGCCGTGAGACCGAGGTCGCCCAGCTCGTCGCCGAAGGCCTCGCCAACCAGCAGATCGCCGACCGCCTGGTGATCGCCCGCCGCACCGCCGAAGGCCATGTGGAACGCATCCTCGGCAAGCTCGGCTTCAGCAACCGCAGCCAGATCGCGGCCTGGGTGACGGCGCGGCGCTGCCCGAACCCCGCACGCATCCACCCACCCGAGGGGACCACGTGACCACCGCAGAACACCGCCCGTTCGACCACCGTATGGCCGTCTTCGACTCCGACGACGGGTTCCTGGCCGCCGCCCTGCCCTTCCTCGGCGAGGGACTCGGCGCCTCCGGCGAACCACCGCCGGTGGCCATCGCCGCCCCGCACCACCTCGACCTGCTGCGCGACGCCCTCGGCCCCGGCGCGAAGGGCGTCACCTGCATCCCGCACACCGACTGGTACACCGGCTCCGCCGCCAACGCCGTCGCCCGAGCCGCCACCTACCTCGCGGCGCACGCGGGCCCCGGCGGCCGGCTCCACCTCGTCATGGAACCCGTCTGGAGCGGCCGCGCCGGCCGCTCGGCCCGCGAGACCACCGAGTGGATCCGCTATGAGGCCCTGGCCAACCTCCTCTTCGCCCCCATGTCCACGACCGCCCTGTGCGCGTACGACACCCGCACCGCCGGACCCGCCGTCGTCGCCGCGGCCCGCCGCACCCATCCCGACACCGAGGTCTACGAGGACCCGCTGCGGCTCGCGGCCGAACTCGACACCGTACCGCTGCCGTTGCCGCCGGACGGTGCGCTGCGCCTGCCGCAGCCGGACACCGCGGCCGTGCAGAGCTGGGCCGTGGGGCGGGGGCTGCCCGCGGCGGACGCCGAGCTGTTCGCCGGCGCCGTCGCGGAGAGCGCCGCGGCCCTCGCACCCCTCGGCGGCGACGTCCTGCTGTGGGGCGAGGGCCCCGGCTGCGTCTGCGAACTGCGCTCGACCCGCCGCCTCGACGACCCGCTCGCCGGCTTCGTCCCGCCGGCCGCCGACCCGGAACCGGGCCCGGGTCTGTGGTACGCGCGTCAGGTCTGCGCCTACGTGGACATCCGCGACGACGCCGACGGAGCGACGGTCCGCCTCCAGTACGCATAGCCGTCCCACCTGCGCAAGCAGGTAGGGGATCGGGTAGTCCTCCCCCTGCGCCGGACCGCCCCCGGGACCACCCTGGACCCATGCTGCAACTCTCCGGGCGGCACTTCCCCGACCCAGACGCCCGCTACGGCCCGTTCCCGCAACCACCCCTGGGGGCGGGGCACCTGAGGGTCGAGTACGCCCCCCGGCCCTCCGCCGTCCGCGAGGCCCGCGCGCAGGTGCGCAGGCAGTTGGAGAGCTGGGGGCTGGGCGAGCGCGGTGACGTCGCGGACGTGGCCGAGCTGCTCGTCGGTGAACTGGCCACCAACGCGCTGGTGCACGCCGGGAGCAGCTTCCGGCTCACGCTGTTCGCGGCGCACGGTCTCCTGCGCTGCGAGGTCGCCGACGCCGAACGCCGGGTACCGCGGGTGCTGGACGCGGGCACCGGGGAGAGCGGCCGTGGGATGTTCCTGGTGGACGCGCTGGCCCGGCGCTGGGGCTGCCACCGGGACGGGCCGGGCAAGACCGTGTGGTTCGAGCTCGGCACGTGCGGGGCGGACGGCTGTGGTCGGCGACAGCCGTGACGCTCCGCCGGGTGGGCCCTGGCGGTGCCTTCTGACCGCCTGGGTCCGTCTGCGGGCTGTGGGCCCGTCGTGATTGAACGCGCCCGCGCGGCGGAGCCGCACCGTGGCACAGCCCCGCGCCCCTGGGTCCGTTGCGCGCTCACGCCCTCTTGTCCGTCCGCGCTGCTTGCGGTTTCTTGATCTGCATGGCGGACACCACGGAAAGCACCACGGACCAGGCTCCCCAGCAACCCCCTGTGCGCAAGGCGAGTTGGAAGCACATCGGTCCGGGCATCGTCGTCGCGGCGACCGGAGTCGGCGCCGGTGACCTGGTCGCCACCCTGATCGCGGGCAGCAACTTCGGCTACACCCTGCTGTGGGCCGCCGTCATCGGGTGCCTGGTGAAGATCTCCCTGGCCGAGGCGGCGGGCCGCTGGCACCTGTCCACGGGCCGCACCCTGTTCGACGGCTGGGTGAGCCTGGGCCGCTGGACCACCTGGTTCTTCGCGGTGTACGTCGTGGTCTGGGGCTTCGTCTACGGCGCGGCGGCGATGTCGTCGAGCGCGCTGCCGCTGCAAGCGCTGTTCCCGGACGTGATGGACCTCAAGTGGTGGGGCATCGCCTGTGGTCTGGTCGGGCTGGTCTTCGTCTGGTTCAACAAGTACGCGGTGTTCGAGAAGGTCATGACGGTCCTGGTGGGCGTCATGTTCGTGGTGACGGTGTACCTGGCGATCCGGGTCACGCCGAACATCCCCGACGCCCTCGCCGGTCTCCTGCCGGTGCTGCCGGACGAGAAGGACTCGATCCTGAACACGCTGGGCCTGATCGGCGGTGTGGGCGGCACGATCACGCTCGCGGCCTACGGCTACTGGGTCAACGCCAAGGGCTGGACCGACACGGGCTGGATGAAGGTCATGCGGCTGGACAACCGCGTCGCCTACGCCACCACCGGCATCTTCGTCATCGCCATGCTGTTCGTCGGCGCGGAGCTGCTCCACTCGGCGAACGTCGCCATCGCGAGCGGCGACAAGGGCCTGATCCAGCTGGGCGACATCCTGGAGGAGGAGTACGGCTCTGCCACGGCGAAGTTCTTCCTGATCGGCTTCTTCGCCACGTCCTTCACCTCGCTGATCGGCGTCTGGCACGGCGTGAGCCTGATGTTCGCCGACTTCGTGGCCCGGTTGTCGGGCGCGGGCCAGGCCAAGGGCGAGGAGGTCGCCTCCGGGACGCGCGAACGCTCCTGGCCGTTCCGCGCCTACCTGCTCTGGCTGACGTTCCCGCCGATGATCCTGCTCTTCCAGGGCCAGCCCTTCCGCCTGGTCATCATCTACGGGGTCCTCGGCGCGGCGTTCCTGCCGTTCCTCGCCGGCACCCTGATCTGGCTCCTCAACTCCGCCCGCACGCCCCGGGAGTGGCGCAACGGCCCGCTCAGCAACGTCATGCTCGTCGTCGCCGGCCTGCTGTTCCTGATCCTGTGCGTGAAACAGATCTGGGACCAGCCGTGGGGGGAGTTCTTCTAGGGCGGGAGAATGGTTCGATGACCCAGCAGCCCCCGCCGCCCGGCC
>NZ_JAKEIO010000195.1 GCF_021474405.1 [Streptosporangium] indianense | reverse complement strand
CTGCTGCGTGGTCCGCTCGGGGCCGACGGTGGGGACGGGCGCGGTGGCCTCCGGCGGGGCGGGCGGCTTCCTGGTCGCCGGGTCGTCCGGGTGCTTGAGCGCGACGAACTTGCTGGTCCGCTCGGCGTCCCGCTCCGAAGCGCCGTCCTTGGGGCCGTCCTTCTTCGGAGCGGCTGTCTTCTGCGCGTCCGGCCTCTGGGCGTCGGTCTTCGGGGCGCCGGTCTTTCGGGCGTCCGGCTTCGGGAGGTCCGACTTCGGGAGGTCCTTGGCCGCACCCCCGAGCTTCAGCATGGTGGTGGGCTGATCGACCGGCGGCCGCAGCGCCTTGAAGACGGCGGTGGGCTGGTCGACGGGGGGTTCGGCGGGAACGTCGTCGGCTTTCGCGTCCTTGCCGGAGCCGGACTTGCCCGCAGCAGCGCCGGTGGCCTCGTCGGCCTTCCCGGTCTTGTCCGTGCCCGGCTTGTCCGCAGGGGTGCCGGTGGCCTTGGCGGCCTTGTCCGAGCCGGGCTTGTCCTCGGAGGGTCCGCCGGTCGGGGTGTCGTCCGTGTCGTCCTCGGCGGCGGCCTCGGTCTCGGCGTCGGCGGCCCGGGGCGCGGCCTTGGCGCCGGCGGAGACGCGCGGGTCCGCCGGCGCACTGCCCTTGTCGTCGGCCCGCTCGGCAGCGTCGGCGTCGGCGTCGGCGTCGGCGTCGGCATCGGCGTCGGCGGCCTTGGGCGCGGTATTGCCGCTCACCCCGGCAGCGGCGGCCTTCGGGGCCTTGTCCGGGCCGGACTCGCTCTTGGGGGTACCGTCGGCCGGGGCGTCGTCCTCGGCGTCGGCGTCGGCCACCTCGGGCGCCGTCTCGGCGTCGTCGGTCCGCTCGTTCCGCTTCGCGTCGGCGTCCTCGCCGTCACCGTCGGCCGCCGCGGCGGAACGGTCCGCCTCGGCGTCGCCGGCATCGGCCCGGTCCGCTTCGGAGCCCTCGGAAGCCGGCCCTGCGGCTTCCCGGCCGTCCTCGCCGTCCGCGTCCGCTCCGGAGCCCTCGGCCCCGTACTGCCCGTCCCGGGCGCCCGCGTAGGCCTTCCGGGCCTCAGAAGCCTCGTCGTCGGCCTCGGCGGCATCCTTCTGCTCATCGTCCGCCGACGCGACCCACGCGGCCACGGCGTCCCGCAGCCGTCCGTCACCGCCCCCGGCGTCGGGCCCCTTCCCGGAACCCGCGCCGGCTGCCGCGTCCTCGGCCCCCGAGCAGCTCTCGGAGTTCTCGGCGCTCCCGCCGTCCTCGGTGCGCTCCGCGTCCGCGTCGGCCTCCGGCCGTTCGGTGTTCTTCGGCTCCTCCGCCGTCCGGGTGGAAAACACGCGGGTCGCCGTATCGGCACCGCCCCGCGCAGAGGACTTCTCCGCGTCCTGGGCCACCGCGAGCCGCGGGTCGGCGGCTTCGCTCCTGGCTTCCGGAACCGGACTCGCGCTCCCCGACGTCCTTCGTGCCGACGACTCGCGCTGCTTCGACCTGTCGGGGGACTCGCCCGCCACCGATGCCTCCTCCTCGCGCCGCACTCCCCGCGTACGCGTACCGAACCGTGAACCGCCGCCCGTGACACCGCTCCGGCGCTGTCCGAACCATCTACCAGTGTCCTGTGTGCGGGCCAAACCCATCCGGTAGACGAGAACGACATACCTACTGGTTCCACTACGAACCGGTCACGCACCCTCGACAGACCAATGTGAGAGGGGTCACCCTGTCTTTCATCCACGCGGGGAGGCATGGATGGGCAGGAGCCGCAGAACACTTCCGGAGGAGCTTCTGCTGCTGGCGTTGGACCCGACCACGGGTACCACTGCACAGCCGCAGTCGCTCGACCTCGGTCTGGCCGGAGCACAGCTAGTGGAGCTGGCGCTGGCCGGACGGATAGCCCCAGACGGGGATCGTATCGCCGTGGTGGCACCACGGCCGACTGGAGATCCAACGTTGGACTGCGCGTTGGAGTTGCTGCGAAGGCGTGGCGCTCCCGTGCGGGCAGTGAACTGGATTGGCGGGCCGCGACTGGGGCTGCGCCAGACCTACCTCTCGCATCTGGAGCGGTGCGGCATGGTGCACGCCGTGGCCGGCCAGATGTGCGGAGTGCTGCCGACGACTCGCTACCAGGCGACGGACACCGAGATCAGCCGGGAGATCAGGGCCCGGCTGGACTCCGCGATCCGCACCGGCGTCCCGCCGGACCCGCGGACCGCGGCACTCGCCGCCCTCGCGCACGCGGTCGGCCTCGGCAAGCACCTGTACCCGGGCAACGAGGGACGTTCCTCTCGCTCCCGGCTCAGGGACCTGATCAGGCACGACCCCATGGGCGGTCTCGTCGCGCACGCGGTGATGGACGTCCAGAACGGCGTCGCGGCCCAGCCGCGCCGCAGCCCGGCACCGTCCGGCCGTCAGGCCGCCGGCGGAGCCAGGCCCGCAACGGAGCCCGCCCGAGGCGTTCCGATGCAACCGCGCCACGGATCCATGGCGCGCGCCGTGGCCCACTGAGCCGCGCCGCGCCCGCACGGCCTACGACCGGCACACGCACCACGGGACCCACGAACCCGGTCACGGGAGCCGCTGTCCGAGCGGGGCGGAGAGAGCGCACACTCTCTCCGCCCCGCTCGGCGTGCCGTGTCCGAACTGGCGTGTACCGGTCGCATATCCACCGTTTCCCAGCGGTAGTAAGCACCTTGGTGGCAGTCTGCTCAGCAGCAGATACGCAAAGTAGAGGCACGCAGCCGGAGGTGCACGTCCCGTGGCGTCCAATGTCAATCCCACCGTCAGGCGGCGCCGGCTGGGCCAGGAGCTCCGCAGGCTCCGCGAGCTCAAGGGCATGACGGCCGAAGAGGTGGTTGAGCGGCTGCTGGTGTCGCAGTCGAAGATCAGCCGGCTGGAGAACGGCCGGCGCAGCATCAGCCAGCGCGACGTCCGCGACCTGTGCGGGGTCTACGAGGTCGAGGACCAGCGCATCGTCGACTCGCTCATGCAGATGGCCAAGGACTCCCGCCAGCAGGGCTGGTGGCACGCCTTCGGGGACATCCCCTACAGCGTCTACATCGGCCTGGAGACGGACGCCGAGTCGCTCCGGGTCTACGAGCCCCAGATCATCACCGGCCTGCTGCAGACCCGCGCGCACGCCGAGGCCATCATCCGCGGCGGCTCGCCCGAGGCCTCCGAGGCGGACAACGACAAGCGCGTGGAGGTCCGGCTGCGCCGGCAGGGCCGGATCACCGCGGACACCGATCCGCTGCGCCTGTGGGTGGTCCTGGACGAGGCGTCCCTGCACCGGGTCGTCGGCAGCCGGCCGGTGATGCGCGAACAGCTGGAGCACCTCATCGAGATGTCGCAGCTGCCGCACATCACCGTGCAGGTGCTGCCGTTCGAGGTCGGCGCGCACGCCGGCATCAACGGCCAGTACTCGATCCTGGAGTTCGCCGACGCGGCCGACTCCAGCGTCGTCTACATCGAAGGCGTCACCAGCGACCTGTACCTGGAGAAGCCGCTGGACGTGCAGAAGTACACGGTGATGTACGAGCACCTGCGCGCCCAGTCTCTGAACGTGGACCAGTCCCGGCAGCTCATCGAGCGCGTGGCGAAGGAGTACGCGCGCTGAGCCGACCACCGGAGGATGACCTTCCGTCGGGCGAGCGCGGGATGCTACCCCCTGAGACGCCTGACTGGAAGTCTCCCCTGGAATATGCCATCCGGTCGAGTGAATGACTGGTCCGAACGATGAAGGTGGCGAGTAGCGTCGATCACGCCAACCACCAGCACGGGTTGGCGTAAACGCAACTCGCAACGGAGCGAACATGGCAATTCGTCTGGGCGCCACGCAGACGTGGACGACCTCCTCCTACACCAACAACAACGGCGCGTGCGTGATGGTCAGGTCGACCGTCGCCGAGGCCCTGGAGCTCGGGGACACCAAGATTCCCGAGGGCCCCAAGCTGGCATTTCCCGCCGACGCGTGGAACGCCTTCGTGGCCTCGGTCAAGGCCTGACCCCGCGAGCGCCGGCACCACAAGCACCACCGGCCGAGCCCTCTCGACCAGCATCGCCGTCCTTGCCGAGAGGGCTCCGCTTGTGCCCGGAGGTGCCCGCGCGGGAGATCAGCTCACCGGGAACGCCACATCACACACCGGGTCCCCCGGCCCCGCGGCCTCCCAGTCGGCGAAGTACAGCTCCCGGCACGGCCCGGTCGCCGTCAGCCCCCGGGCCGCCATCCACTCCTCCACCGCCTCGAACGCGGCCAGGATCTGAGGGTGCGCCACCTGCGCCTTGGTGATCCTGGTGTACGCCAGCCGCCGGGCCGGCTCCACCCGTACCGCCGTCTCCCACGCCCTGCCGTGCCGCTCGGCCCAGGCCCGGGCCGCTCCCTCGTCGGCCACCGGCACGCACGCCTCCGCCGGGCCGTCGCTCTCCATCGACACTTCCGCGTGATAGGCGACGTACGGCACCCCGGCCACGCCCCCGCACTCCCGGGCCGCCTCCTCCAGCCGGCCCAGCGCCGCACCGATCCACGCGGGCAGCTCGTCCGCCAGCGTGTGCCGCTTCTCGGAGATCACCACCTGGGCGGGCACCTGAACCGTCCCGACCGTGAACTTCCCGTACATCTCGGAGCTCCTCCCCGACAGTCGTCCACGGAGGTACTCGGCGAGCGTCCGCTGCCCCGCCACCCGCGCCTCGACGTCCGCCCAGTACGCGCCGAGCAGTGCGGCAGCCGCCGCCCCGTCGTCGGCCTCGACCACCTCGGCGATCCGGGCGAGCGGCATGTCCAGCTGCCGCAGCATCGCCACGAGCCGGGCCCGCTCGACCTGACCGGCGCGGTAGTAGCGGTAGCCGGTCGCCCCATCGACGTGCGCCGGGGCCAGCAGGCCCAGCCGGTCGTACAACCGCAGGGCCTTCGGCGACAGGCGGGCACGCGCGGCGAACGCCCCGATGGTGAGCAGCTGCAGGTTCCGTTCCGGTCCGTCCACCACGGCATCCTCCGTCATCGGGCGGCTCTTCCGCCCGACGACGAGGACACTCGGGCCTGCCCCAGGGGCAAGGTCAACGTCCCGACGGCCCGCCTCAGGCCAGCTGGGCCTCGATCGCCGCCACGACCTCCGCCGCGTCCGGCTCGGTCTGCGGCGAGAAACGGGCGACCACCCGGCCGTCCCGGCCGATGAGGAACTTCTCGAAGTTCCAGCGGATGTCCCCGCTGTGCCCCTCGGCGTCCGCGAAGCCCGTCAGACGGTCGTACAGCGGGTGCCGGCCCTCGCCGTTCACCTCGACCTTCTCGGTCATCGGGAAGGTCACGCCGTACGTCGCCGAGCAGAACTCGGCGATCTCGTCGGCGCTGCCGGGCTCCTGGCCCAGGAACTGGTTGCAGGGCACGCCGAGGACGGTGAAGCCGCGCGCCGCGTACTGCTCGTGCAGCTTCTCCAGGCCCGTGTACTGCGGGGTCAGACCGCACTTGGAGGCGACGTTCACCACGAGCACCGCCTTGCCCGCGTACTGGGACAGGTCGGCCGGGCCGCCCTGCAGCGCACCGATCTCGACGTCGAGGGGAGAGGAACCGTTGCTAGTCGTCATGAGCAGACCCTAGCTCCGCCGGGTGACCGGGCCGGTTCCGGGCCTCGGCGGCCTCCACCAGCACCTGCCCCGCCGCCGTCCGCGAGTACAGCACCGACCGGCCCGCCCGCCGCCGCTCCACGAGACCGGCGTCCAGCAGCACCCGCAGATGCCGCCCCACCGACCCGAGTCCCTGCCCGGTCACGGCGACCAGCTGGCTGGTGCTCAGGGGCGAGCCCAGCCGGACCAGCACACCGGCGCGGGCCGTGCCGAGCAGCGCGCCGAGACTCGCCGGCATGGGCCTGCCGCCCGGGTCGGCGAGTGCCCCGGCACAGGGATAGACCAGCGCGTACCGGTCCGTCCCCTCCCACGCCACCCAGCCGATGCGCTGCGTGGTGATCGGCACGAACACCAGCTCCGCGCCGGACAGCTCGCGCGGCGGGTATTCGTGCGCGTTCACCTGGAGCCGGTTCTCGCCGAGCCACTGCGTCCCCGGGCGCAGCGTGTCCAGCGCACTCGCCCAGCCGCCCCGGCTGACCTGCGCGGTCCGGGCGACCACATCGGCCTCCAGGATGCGCCGGCGCCGGGGCCAGGAGGGCAGCACGGCCGTCGTCCAGACGTACGTCAGCAGGTCCGCGGCACGCTCCGGGAGGTCGTCGCGGTGCAGCCGGGCCGGGAGCGGGCCGCGCAGGGAGACGGTGAGGTCGGCGCGGGCCGCGTCCGGGTCGGCCGCCCGCACCCGCGCGAGGCCCTGCTCGAAGGTCTCCCCGTCGCGCGGGGCAGGGGAGAGGAAGTCCGCCGTCCACTCCCGCCCGATCCCGGCACTGACCAGCTGCGCGGTCACCGGATCCGCCGCCAGCCGCCGTCGGTAGGCCGCCAGATGCGCGTCGAGCCACCGCCGCTCGCCGGGATGCGCCGCCTCGGCCGCGTGCAGCAGTCGCAGACTCGCGAAGGCCTCGGCGAACGGCGAGATCACGAACCGGCTCCCGGCCAGGGTGTCGGCGCTGATCTGCCACCAGCCCATGGGCCGCCACCCCCTCCGCGACGTTTCGCGCCTGCGCGAAACAATAACCATGCCACCAAGGGCGTCGAAGACTCCGCGTATGCGCAGTTACCGCGATCTGTTCCGCACCCCCGAGTTCAGCCCGTTCTTCCTGGCCGCGTCGGCGCAGACGGTCGCCCAGACCATGGGCGGACTCGCCCTGGGCACCCTCGTCTACCGGGCGACCGAGTCGCCGCTGCTGTCCGCGGTGAGCATGTTCGGCTCGTCACTGGTGCAGGTGCTGGGCGCGGCTCTCCTGCTCTCCGCCGCCGACCGGCTGCCCCCGCGCGCCGCCCTGACGGCCATGTCCCTGCTCTTCGCCGCGGCCACCGCCGCCCTGGCCCTGCCCGGCCTGTCCCTCTGGGCGCTCTTCGCGATCGTCCTCGCCCAGGGGCTGGTGAAGTCCGTGGGCGGGGGAGTGAGCTGGGGCCTGCTCAACGAGATCCTCTCCAAGGACGGCTATCTGCTCGGCCGTTCGGTGTTCAACATGATGAGCGGCCTCATGCAGATCACCGGCTACGCGACCGGCGGCGCGCTGGTGGCCCTGCTGTCCCCGCGACTGTCCCTGCTGGCGTCGGCCGCCCTGTACGTGATGGCCGCCGTCGTCCTCCGCCTCGGGCTGACCCGCCGCCCGCCCCGTACGACGGGCCGCCCCTCGGCGACGGCGACCTGGCGCGCCAACGCACTGCTCTGGTCCTCCCCGCCCCGCCGCCAGGTCTATCTGGCCCTGTGGATCCCCAACGGCCTGGTCGTCGGCTGCGAATCCCTCTACGTCTCCTACGCCCCCGACGCCGCCGGCACCCTGTTCGCCTGCGCCGCGCTGGGCATGACCGCCGGGGACGTCCTGGTGGGCCGCCTGCTCCCCGCGCGCCTCCGCCCCCGCCTGGGCTTCCCGCTCCTACTGCTCCTGGCCGTCCCGTACGTGCCGTTCCTGCTGCACCCGGCCCTTCCGCTCGCGGCGGCCGCGGTCACGCTGGCCTCCGTGGGATTCGGCGCGAGCCTCGTGCAGCAGGAGCGACTGGTGGCCCTCACCCCCGACGAGCTCACGGGGCACGCGCTGGGACTGCACTCGGCGGGGATGCTCACGATGCAGGGGGTGGCGGCGGCGCTCGCCGGATCGATGGCCCAACTGGCCTCCCCGTCCGGGGCGATGACGGCGATGGCCGTGGGATCGGTGGGTGTGACGCTGTGGCTGATGGGGGCGGAGCAGCGGAAGGAACTGCGGCCGGTGAGCTGCTGAACGACTCGGGCCGGTGAGGTGGGACCGGCTCGGGCGGATGAAGTGGGACCGGCTCGGGCGGATGAGGTGGGACCGGCTCAGGCCGGTGAGGTGCCGAACACCTCGGGCACGGCGTTGTCCACGACGACCCGTGACAGCAGGACGGCGAGCCGGTCCCGCTCGGCGCCGCTCAGCCCGGACGGCAGGGCCTCCATACGACGGCAGGTCTCGGCATGGAACTTCCCGGCGAGCACGGCACCTTCGTCCGTCAGCCCCACCCGCACGGCCCGACCGTCACGCGGGTCGGCCTCCCGCCGCACCAGTCCGCGCCGTACCGTCCGGTCCACCAGCCCGGTCAGGCTCGACTTCGCCAGCCCGAGCGTCTCGCCCAACTCGCCCATCCCGCACGGTTGCGGCATCAGCACGCAGAGCAACTGCCCCTGCTGCGGCGTCAGTCCGTAGACCCGGCCGGCCTCCGCGTACACACCGTCGACGAGGAACGCCGTGCGCACCAGCGCGGCGACGACCCCCATCTGCCCGGCTGCCCCGTTCCCCATCGGGTCAGGGTACCGACCGGTCAGTCGCCGTGCGGGGGTGTGGTCACTCCTCGTCCGGGGCCTCGCCCTCGATGAGGCGTTCGGCGATGTCGTCGGCCCATTCCTGGGCCCAGCGGCGCAGCCCGGGGACGGCGGCGGCGTCGAGGCCGTGGACGGTGAACGCCCGGTCGTCGAGCCAGTCCGTGCCGGTGAGCCGGGCCTGGAGGTCGGTGAGGTCGAAGGTGTCGGGGGCATGGCGGCGGCCGAGCTCCTCGAGTTCTGGATGGCTCCAGCGGGCCGCGGCGGCGTGCACGTCGACCAGGTCGCGCGCGAGGCCCCGGTCGGCCAGGTCCCGCACCCGGGTGCCGATCAGGTCGTCGAGGGCGAGTGCCGGCCCCAGCTCCGTCTCCACGGGCGGACGCCACAGCACCTCCTTGCGGAGAGCGACCTCGCACTCCGCGCCGCTCGGCGCGTCGGTCACCAGGAACTGGGCGGACAGCGGCCCGGCCTCCAGGGTCTGCACGAGCCAGCCACGTCCGACCAGCCCGGTCCGCACGGCGTCCGCGACGTCCTCCATCGCCGCCGGATGCCCGGTGGCCACGTCCACGTCCCGCCCGACCCGCTCCACCAGCCCATGGGCCAGCACGGCGTAGCTCCCGGCGAGCAGGAGCGAGTAGTCCTCGCCCACGGCCACGAGCTCCCCGAGCAGCCGGCCGACGGGCTCGGGTACCGGGGAAGGGGCGGACATGCCCTGATTATCGCGTGGGGGAGGGCGACGGCTGAGACGACGGACCCGGACGGGTGACGGACGGCGACAGGTCAGACTTCCGTGGGCCAGGTCTCCCAGACCAGGTCGAGGCGTCGGTACGCGTCGTCGAACCAGGCGTCGACCAGGGGGACGGTGACCGTCACGGTCGTCAGAGACATCGAGTGGTCCTTGAGCGTGACCTCGCACCGGTCGTCGTCCTCGTCGAGGTCGATGAACAGCCACGGAGCGCGTTGCCCCTCACGCCAGGCGATGTCCCGCCCCGCGTCGAGCGAGTCCAGGGCCTGCTGCCACTGCCGCAGGTCCTCGGGAAGGATCGAGGTCTTGAGGGCACCTCGGACAAAAGGCGTATCGACCAGAAACTCCCCGACCAGCACACCGGCCTCGCCGCCCCCCTCC
>NZ_JAKEIO010000194.1 GCF_021474405.1 [Streptosporangium] indianense | reverse complement strand
CCTCCCGGCGCGGGTCGTGGATGCGCGGCTCCCGGGCGCGACGGCGTACCGCAAGGACGTGGGGCGGGGACGCGGGCGAACCACCTACGGCCATCCGCCGACAATCCGCTGCAAACCGGAACGTATGGGATGCCGATCCCGGGTGCAACGACGTCGCCCTGACGGAGTGGTGATGTGGCGCCGTGCTGTTCGAGCGGGGCCGGTACTGTTCGGCGAATGAGCTCGCTTAATCTCGACGACTTCACCGATCTGATCGAGCGTCCGGACGGCGGGATCCGCCGGGACGCCGAGGCGCGCCGGGAGCGACAGATCGTGCCGCCCGGGTCGCTGGGCCGCCTCGACGAACTGGGTGAGTGGCTGGCGGCGGCGCAGTCCGCCGTGCCGGTCCGGCCGGTCGAACGGCCGCGGGTGGTGCTCTTCGCCGGTGACCACGGCGTGGCCGGGCTGGGCGTCTCGGCCCGTGCGGCGGGCAGCGCCGGGGAGTTGGTGCGCGAGGTGCTGGAGGGCGGCCGGCCCGTGTCGGTGCTGGCCCGGCGGCTGGGCGTGCCGGTGCGGATCGTGGACATGGCGCTGGACTGCGATCCCGAGGCCTTCCCGGCGGACGTCGTACGGCACCGGGTGCGGCGCGGCAGCGGGCGGATCGACATCGAGGACGCGCTCACCCTCGATGAGGCGGAGGCGGCGTTCCGGGCCGGGGTCGCGGTGGCCGACGAGGAGGCCGACTCGGGCACCGATCTGGTGGTGCTCGGCGATGTCAGCGTCGGCGGGACCACGGTGGCGGGCGTGCTGGTCGCGGCGCTGTGCGGGGTGGACGCGTCGGTCGTCACCGGGCGCGGCGGGCTGGCGATCGACGATCTGGCGTGGATGCGCAAGTGCGCGGCGATCCGCGACGCGCTGCGCCGGGCACGGCCGGTGCTCGGGGACCAGCTGCAGCTGCTGGCCACGGTCGGCGGGGCCGACTTCGCCGCGATGACGGGCTTCCTGCTGCAGAGCGCGGTGCGCAAGCTGCCGGTGGTGCTCGACGGCGTCGTGACCGCGGCGTGCGCGCTGGTCGGGCAGCGGATCGCGTTCCGCGCACCGGACTGGTGGCTGGCCGCGCACGACAGCGGGGAGCCGGGGCAGGCCAAGGCGCTGGACCGGATGGCGCTGGAGCCGCTGCTCAGCCACGGGGTGACCGTCGGAGAGGGCACGGGGGGTCTGCTGGCACTGCCGCTGGTGCAGGCGGCGGCCGCGCTGGCGGCGGAGCTGCCCGAGAAGCCGAAGGAGTCCGAGGAGGCGCCCCAGGCCGAGGAGGCACAGGGGTCCCAGGAGCCGGGCGCGCCGGAGGCCCCGGGGGCGCCCGCCGAGCGGTAACGGCCCGAGATCCAGGTCACGCCCGCCTGGCTCAACCTCGTCCCGTTCCGGTCGGTCCTGGAACGTGGTGTCGGTTTGACTGAGTCGCAGACACCCTCCGACCAGGCTTCGCACGGACGAGGACGACCGCCGCATGACCACGCTCGCCCGCTGGGCCCGCGCCGAATGGGGTGCCCTGTACGCGGCGGTGCGCGGGCCGCTGACCGAGAGGCGGTGGCGGGCCGCGCCGATGGCGGTGGCGGCCGTGTGCCTCACAGCGGTGCTGCACGTCGTGCACAACCAGTCGTGGGGCTATCAGGCCGTGCAGGACGTCGGCGGAGTACGGGCCGCGGACCCGCTGTGGGTGGCGCTGCTGCGGACGCCGCTGTCGCTGTTCGTGCCCGCGCTGGACCTGCCGGTGTGGGGCGCGCTCGTACAGATCCTGCTGGTGTTCGGCATCGCCGAGCTGTGTCTGGGCCGGTGGCGGACCCTGGCCCTCGCCTATGTCGCGACGCTCGCGGGCACGTTGTACGCGCGCCTGGGCATCTGGCTCGGCCCGGACTTTCCGCTCGGCCTGCCCGCCTCGGACGCCCGGGTCGTGGACACCGGGCCGTCCGCGGCGGTGGTGGGCCTCGCCGTCTTCATGGGGTGGCGCTACCGCGCCCATGTCACGGCGTCGGTGGTGATCGGGGCGATGGTGGCCGAGGTCGTGCTCAAGGAGAACCTCGCGGGCAAGGAGCACCTGGCGGCGATCGCGGCGGTGCTGGTGGTGTGCGTGGCCGGCGAGTTGCGTCAGCGGCGTTCGAGGGACCGGGCCGGCTCGGGGTCGGGCGCGCCGCCGAGCCAGTCGTGAAAGGCTCGCGAGGGGGCTGCCCAGCGGCGGTCGTGGTGGTAGGAGCGCAGGGCGGATCTGGCCCGGGCACGGGGCCGGTTGCGGTAGAACCGTTTGGCCCACGGGGAGGTGGGCCGGGCCAGCCGTACGGCCGCGATCAGGGCGATGAAGGGGATGATCACGCCGACGACCGCGAGCCGGACCTTGCCCTTGAACAGGGCGATGAGGGCGAACGCGAAGTTCACGAGAATGTTCACGAGGACGACGGCGCGGTTCTGCTGCTGGTCGTCGTTGAGGTCGTTGACGCCGAGCGGCGAGAAGCCGATCAGGAGCAGGCCGACGAGTGAGGCGGTGAGGACGACCATCTCCACGCTCTTGCGGCCGTCCGGGGTCCAGTAGACGTCGGCGAGGTGCAGGACCAGAGCGAACTCGTCGAGGACCAGGCCCGCGCCGATGCCGAACAACACCGCGGCCAGGCACGACCCGAAGCCGTGCTGGCCGCCCGCCACCGCGCCGAAGCCGCCGACGATCGTCAGGATGACCCCGGGGACCACGTGGTGGACGTGGACGCCGCCGCTGCTGACGTTGCCGAAGGGGCCCTTGCCCGCCCGGATGAGACGGGTGATGAGCCGGGTGATGAGGAAGGTCGTCACGAACGCGATGAGGGCGAGAAGTAGTGGCAGCTTGCCGGGTTCGATGATGTTCCGCTCCAGCCATCCCATATGTGAACTTTATCCGCGGCTGCCGTTCCCGCTCTCCTGACCGGCCGGTAGCCTGCGCCGGTGACCGGAACCTCGCCCCTCGACGGCCTCCGCTTCGCCTTCGGCACCCTCACGGTGATCCCCGTCCGCGTGACCCGGTGGGACCGTCGGGCCGCTCGCGACGGCATGCTGTGCGCTCCGCTGGCCGGTCTCGCGGTCGGCGTCGGCGCCGCCGGGCTCGGGCTGGTACTGCTGTTCCTCGGTGCGGGCGCCCCGCTCGCCGCCGTGGCGAGTGTCGCCGTGCCGGCCGCGCTCACCCGGGGGCTGCACCTCGACGGGCTCGCGGACACCGCCGACGGGCTGGGCAGCGGCAAGCCCGCCGAGGACGCGCTGCGCATCATGAAGCAGTCGGACATCGGGCCGTTCGGGGTGATCACCCTGGTCCTCGCCCTGCTCGCGCAGGTCGCCGCGCTCGCCCAGGCCTACGACGCCTCCTGGGCCCGGGGCGCGTGCGCCGCGGCCGTCTCGGCGACCTGCGCGAGGCTGGCCCTGACCCTGGCGGCCCGGACCGGGGTGCCGGCGGCCCGGCCGGAGGGCCTCGGGGCGGCGGTCGCGGGCGTGGTGCCGGTGCGGGGGGCGGTGATCGCCGCCGTGGCGGTCACGGGAGCGGCGGCAGCGGCCGGCGCCGTCCTCGGGCCGTACGACGTGATCCGGACGGTGCTCGCGGTGGTCCTCGCCCTGGTGGCCGCGGAGGCGCTGCTGCGTCACTGCACGCGCCGCTTCGGCGGGGTCACGGGGGACGTGTTCGGCGGTCTGGCGGAGACGGCGGCCACCACGGCGCTGGTCGTTCTGTCACTGGGCTGAAACGATCTCCCCGTCCCCCTCCTGAACGGGCCGGCCAGCGGCTAGCTTCCTGCTCCGACACATCTGTGATCGGGGGACGTTCATGCCGAAACTGCGCCGCGCGGCGGCCTGGTTCGTCGATTTCGCACTGGTGCTGGCGCTGGCCTCGGCGCTCGCCGTGCTCACCTTCCACCGGGTCTCCGCGCTCGTCACCGACGTGCCCGAACTGGCCACCCGAGGGGGTTTCGACCTGCTGACCTCACGCGGCGACGTGCTGGCCGCCTCGCAGGACCTCGGGCTGACGCTGTGGGACAAGTCGGTGCTCTACGTCGAGCAGGCCTTCGGTCTGCTGGTGCTGACGGTGTTCCTCTACCAGTGGGCGTGCCTGGCTCTGGCCGGGCGCACCGTCGGCAAGGCCCTGGTGGGGCTGAAGGTCACGACGGACTCCCCGCGCCGGGTCAGGGCGGCGCGCCGGGCCGCGGTCACCACCGCCGCGGACGTCGCCGTGTACGCCGTGGCCTGCGTGCTGCTGGTCGAGGGGCAGGTCGTGATGTCGGTGCTGGTGTGGGTGGTCGCGGTGGTGCTGTTCCTGCTGAACGCGCTGCCGGTCCTCTCCCCCGCCCGCCGCTCCCTCGCCGACCGGGTCGCGGGCACCGCGGTCACCGGCATCGGGCTCAGCAGGCCCGTCGCCACGCCCCCAGTTCGTACTTCTTGAGCAGCGAACTGAGCTTCAGGCGGCGCGAGTCGGCGCAGAAGCGGCCGGTGGGGAGCTCGTACTCGACGTGGAAGACGGCCTTGCCCGCCGCGACGAACGGTTTCAGGGCCGTGCACTCGCCGTACTGGGCGCACTGTTCGTTGACCGCGAAGTCGAAGTCGCCGACCAGTTCCGGGATCTGGTCCAGGTCGTTCTTGAGGCCGACGGCCAGGCCGCGGTCGTGGGCGAGCCGGGCGACGAGGCGGTTGTAGCGCAGTTGGTCGGTGGCCGTGAGCGGGAAGCCGGTGTCGTTGCGGTAGCCGTCCATGTTGTCGGGCTCCACCGCGTCGAAGCCCTTGTCGCGGCACATGTCGATGCGGGCCGCCATGAGCGGTTCCAGGACGTCGGTGCGGCGGATGTCGAGCCAGCGCTCGCCCTTCCAGCCGTTGCCGCGCCCGAGCACGGCCTTCGGGAACCTCCCCGCGTCCGGGCGGAACTCCTCCCAGGCGCCCGTGGAGAGGTAGCAGATGACCTTGCGGTCCTCGTCGTGGAGCCGGGCGACGGTGTCCTCGGAGTGGTCGAAGCCGTCGATGTCGTAGACCGGCACGTCGACGGAGGTGTCCAGGCGCCCGCTGAGCTGCCACTGCCAGGCGGTGCCGGGGCGGGGCTGCCAGCGGGGGCCTGGCTTGTCGTCGGGCGCCCGGGAACATCCCGCGAGCAGCAGGACGAGCAGGGCGACGAGCGGGAACGGGCGTCTCACGGGGCCTTCTCCGTGGTGTCTGTGGGGCGCGGGGCGTACGGCAGTGTGCCCCAGGGATGATCTCCGGTCCGGGCACCGCGCAGTGCACCGCCGCGCCCCGCGCCCGGGCCTGGCCCCCGGGGCGGTCGGTGGCGCTCACCGGGTCGCGACGAGTGTGACCCGCTTCACCGGTGTGGGGGACCGAGAACTGGCCACTACGCCACGGACAGGTGAACGCCCGCAGGAATGAGCGAACGGGGCCGCGCGCGTAGTCTCGTCGTCGAGTGTTCGCCGCACCGGGGAAGGCCCCGTGAGACCCGCCCTCGGAGGTCCGCATAGGGTCGGCTGTCGGGCCCGGTCGACCCACACCGTTCGACCACAGCAACTTCACATCGGAAGCGAGATTTCACCACCGTGACTGCTCTCACTCTCAGCACCGCCGCGGCGCCCGGTCTGCGGGCCGACGCGATCGTGATCGGTGTCGCCAAGGGTGCCAAGGGGCCGGTCGTCGCACCGGGCGCCGAGGCCGTGGACAAGGCGTACGACGGCCGGCTCGCCGGCGTCCTGGAGACGCTCGGCGCCTCCGGCGGCGAGGGCGAGGTGACGAAGCTGCCGGCGCCGTCCGGCTTCAAGACACCGCTCGTCCTGGCGGTCGGCTTGGGCGCGGTGCCCGAGAAGGACGCCGAGTACGGTACCGAGATCCTGCGCAAGGCCGCCGGTGTCGCCGCCCGCGCCCTGGCCGGGTCGAAGAAGGCCGCCTTCGCGCTGCCGCTGGCCGAGGCCGCCGACGCCGGCGCGATCGGGGAGGGCGCGCTGCTCGGCGCGTACTCCTTCGACGCCTACAAGGACAACGGCAAGGACCCCAAGGCGAAGGACGGCAAGGCGCCCCTCGCCGAGGTCGTCCTGCTCGGCGGCAGGCCCCGCGACAAGGCGTACAAGGCCGCGGTCGAGCGTGCCGTCGCCGTGTCCGAGGAGCTCAACCGCTCCCGCGACCTGGTCAACACCCCGCCGAACGACCTCAACCCCGAGTCGTTCGCCGCGATCGCCCAGGCCGCGGCCAAGGAACACGGCATCAAGATCCAGGTGCTCGACGAGAAGGCCCTGACCAAGGGCGGCTACGGCGGCATCCTCGGCGTCGGCTCCGGCTCCGCGGCCACCCCGCGCCTGGTCAAGCTGTCGTACACCTCCTCCAAGGCGAAGAAGCACCTCGCCTTCGTCGGCAAGGGCATCACCTACGACTCGGGCGGCATCTCGCTGAAGCCGGCCGGTCACAACGAGACGATGAAGTGCGACATGGCCGGTGCGGCCTCGGTGTTCGCCGCGGTCGTCGCCGCCGCGCGTCTCGGCCTGGAGGTCAACGTCACCGGCTGGCTCGCCCTGGCCGAGAACATGCCCTCCGGGTCCGCGACCCGTCCGGGTGACGTACTGCGGATGTACAGCGGCAAGACGGTGGAGGTGCTCAACACCGACGCCGAGGGCCGGCTGGTGCTCGCCGACGCGCTGTGGGCGGCCTCCCAGGAGAAGCCCGACGCGATCGTGGACGTGGCGACGCTGACCGGGGCGATGGTGCTGGCGCTGGGCAACCGGACGTTCGGGGTCATGGGCAACGACGACGCGTTCCGGGCCGCGCTGTGCGAGGCCGCGGAGGAGGTCGGGGAGCCGGCGTGGCCGATGCCGCTGCCGGAGCACCTGCGCAAGGGGATGGACTCCCCCACCGCCGACATCGCGAACATGGGCGAGCGGATGGGCGGCGGGCTGGTCGCCGGTCTGTTCCTGCGCGAGTTCGTGGGTGAGGGGATCACCTGGGCGCACCTGGACATCGCCGGGCCGGCGTTCAACGAGGGCGGGCCGTTCGGGTACACGCCGAAGGGCGGTACGGGGACGGCTGTGCGGACGCTGGTGCGGCTGGCCGAGCTGACGGCTGCCGGGGATCTGGGCTGACCTTCGCCTGAGAGCTCGGTCTCGTCCGTTGTGTGGCGAGTGCGGGGGCGTGAGGGCTGTTCGCGCAGTTCCCCGCGCCCCTTTGGGCGCTGCCCTCGCGCCCCGCGGCGGAGCCGCAGATCAGACACAGCCCCGCGCCACTTCGGGCGCTCTCATCTGAACGTGGGGCGTCTCACACCGCAGCCCGGCGTCTCCTTGTGTGCCGACAAGTGCGAAGATGGGGCTCGGCAGGACAGGGCCCCACCGAAGGGCCGAAGAACGAGCGGCCGGACACCAGCCGCCTGCCGGTCACTGATGACCGGCTCACGGCGCACATGCATGGAGGACGTGACGTGGCGAACGACGCCAGCACCGTTTTCGACCTAGTGATCCTCGGCGGTGGCAGCGGTGGTTACGCCGCGGCCCTGCGCGGGGCGCAGCTGGGCCTGGACGTCGCCCTGATCGAGAAGGACAAGGTCGGCGGCACCTGCCTGCACCGGGGATGCATCCCCACCAAGGCCCTGCTGCACGCGGGCGAGATCGCCGACCAGGCCCGCGAGAGCGAGCAGTTCGGTGTGAAGGCCTCCTTCGAGGGCATCGACATCGCCGGTGTCCACAAGTACAAGGACGGCGTGATCGCCGGCCTGTACAAGGGCCTGCAGGGTCTCGTGGCCTCCCGGAAGGTGACGTACATCGAGGGTGAGGGCCGCCTCTCCTCCCCCACCTCCGTCGACGTGAACGGCCGCCGCGTCGAGGGCCGCCACATCCTGCTCGCGACCGGCTCCGTGCCGAAGTCGCTGCCGGGCCTGGACATCGACGGCAACCGGATCATCTCCTCCGACCACGCCCTCGTCCTGGACCGCGTGCCGAAGTCCGCGATCATCCTGGGCGGCGGCGTCATCGGCGTCGAGTTCGCCTCCGCGTGGAAGTCCTTCGGCACCGAGGTCACGATCGTCGAGGGCCTGAAGCACCTCGTCCCGGTCGAGGACGAGAACTCCTCCAAGCTGCTGGAGCGCGCGTTCCGCAAGCGCGGCATCAAGTTCAACCTGGGCACCTTCTTCCAGAAGGCCGAGTACACCCAGGACGGCGTCAAGGTCACCCTGGCCGACGGCAAGGAGTTCGAGGCCGAGGTCCTGCTGGTCGCCATCGGCCGCGGCCCGGTCTCCCAGGGCCTGGGCTACGAGGAGCAGGGCGTCGCCATGGACCGCGGCTACGTCCTGGTCGACGAGTACATGCGCACGAACGTGCCGACCATCTCCGCCGTCGGTGACCTCGTCCCGACCCTCCAGCTCGCGCACGTCGGCTTCGCCGAGGGCATCCTGGTGGCGGAGCGCCTGGCCGGTCTGAAGACCGTTCCGATCGACTACGACGGTGTCCCGCGGGTGACGTACTGCCACCCGGAGGTCGCCTCCGTCGGTATCACCGAGGCCAAGGCCAAGGAGATCTACGGTGCGGACAAGGTCGTCGCTCTGAAGTACAACCTCGCGGGCAACGGCAGGAGCAAGATCCTGAACACCGCGGGCGAGATCAAGCTCGTCCAGGTCAAGGACGGTGCCGTCGTCGGCGTGCACATGGTCGGCGACCGCATGGGCGAGCAGGTCGGCGAAGCCCAGCTGATCTACAACTGGGAGGCGCTGCCCGCTGAGGTCGCGCAGCTCATCCACGCCCACCCCACCCAGAGCGAGGCGCTCGGCGAGGCCCACCTGGCCCTGGCCGGCAAGCCCCTCCACGCGCACGACTGACCCCTCGGTCGACGAACGCGACGACACAGACTTCCGCACTTTCCGTAAGGAGCAACCGAAACCATGGCGGTTTCCGTAACCCTTCCGGCGCTCGGTGAGAGCGTCACCGAGGGCACTGTCACCCGCTGGCTGAAGGCCGAGGGCGAGCGCGTCGAGGCCGACGAGCCGCTGCTCGAGGTGTCGACCGACAAGGTCGACACCGAGATCCCCTCGCCCGCCGCCGGTGTCCTGGCCTCCATCAAGGTCGCCGAGGACGAGACGGTCGAGGTCGGCGCCGAGCTGGCCCTGATCGACGACGGCAGCGGCGCGCCCGCCGCCGCCGAGGCCCCGCAGGCCGAGCAGGTCGCCGAGCCCGCTCCCGAGCCGGCCGCGGCCGCCCCGTCCACCGAGCAGGCCGCCCCGGCGTCCGCTCCCTCCGCGGACGCAGCCGCCGGCGGCGGTTCCGCCGAGGGCACGGACGTCGTCCTGCCCGCGCTCGGCGAGTCCGTCACCGAGGGCACCGTCACCCGCTGGCTGAAGTCGGTCGGCGACAGCGTCGAGGCCGACGAGCCGCTGCTCGAGGTCTCCACCGACAAGGTCGACACCGAGATCCCTGCGCCCACCTCGGGCACGCTGCTGGAGATCGTGGTCGGCGAGGACGAGACCGCCGAGGTCGGCGCCAAGCTCGCCGTCATCGGTGTCGCGGGTGCGGCTCCGGCCGCCGCCCCGGCGCAGGAGGCCCCGGCCGCCCCGGCCCAGCCCGAGCCCACTCCGGCTCCGGC
>NZ_JAKEIO010000193.1 GCF_021474405.1 [Streptosporangium] indianense | reverse complement strand
GGGCCGCCCCGAGCAGGGGCAGCCGCGTCCGGCGGAGCAGGGGCCCCGTCCGGAGCAGGTCGCGCGGCCGCGTCCGGCGGGTGAGCCCACGCCGCCGCCGGTCGCCGCCCAGATCCCGGGCCCGGCCACCGCACCCGTACCGGCGCAGCCGTCCCTCGCCGGTCAGTCGCGTCTCGCGCAGATGACCGAGGGCGGCGGGCGCTCGTACGCCATAGGCGCGCCGGACGAGAACGCCGCCGAGGGGCCCGAGCCGCTGGACGGTCCCGGCGGGGCCGTCGAGGTGGCCGATCCGCCGCGGCCGCAGCCGATGGACGACGAGTTGCCGCCCGAGCCGCTGGACAACCCGCGGCGGCTGCTGGTGTGGCCCGCCCCGGACGTCAGTACGCAGCAGGCGCTGAGCGACCGCGGCTACCGCCCGGTGATCGTGAACTCGCGCGAGGAGGTCGACGCGCAGATCGCGGCGTTCCCGGCCGCGCTGTTCGTCGACCCGCTGACCGGGCCGATCACGCGGACGGCGCTGCAGTCGCTGCGGCAGGCCGCCGTGGCCGCCGAGGTGCCCGTGCTGGTCACGGCCGGGCTCGGGCAGGCCTCGCGGGATGCGGCGTACGGTGCCGATCCGGCCGTGCTGCTGAAGGCGCTGGCGCCGCGCGACAGCGAGCAGCACCCGCCGCGGGTCCTGCTGATCGAGGAGCACGCGGAGATCGCGCTGGCGCTGACGGCGACGCTGGAGCGGCGCGGGATGCAGGTCGCGCGGGCCGCGAGCGACGCGGACGCGGTGACGCTGGCGGGGCAGTTCCGGCCGAACCTGGTCGTGATGGACCTGTTGCAGGTGCAGCGGCGGCAGGGGGGACACGCCGGGATCGTCGACTGGCTGCGGGCGAACGGGCAGCTCAACCGCACCCCGCTGGTCGTCTACACCGCCGCCGTCGACCAGGCCGACCTGCCCCGGCTGGCCTCCGGGGAGACGGTGCTGTTCCTCGCGGAGCGGTCCACCAGTTCCGAGGTGCAGTCCAGGATCGTCGACCTGCTCAGCCGCATCGGCACCAACTGAGCACCTGGCATCTGTCCTACCGTGCCGTCAGTCGGCGGGCCGCCTCCTTCACCGACGCCCGCAGGCGGTCCCGGTCCGGCTCGTCCTCGCCGACCAGGATGCGCCGCATCTGCGGGACGACGGCGGTCCAGTTGGCCAGGGCGGTCAGCAGGAACAGCAGGTCGGCGGCCGGGATCGCGTCGGTGACGACGCCCCGCTCCTGCCCGTCGCGCAGGGCGGCGACCTTGCGGACGTAGTGCTCCCGGCGGTCGGACTCGTGGGGCAGCTCGGTGCTGCCGTACTCCAG
Source organism: [Streptosporangium] indianense (assembly GCF_021474405.1). Taxonomy (GTDB): domain Bacteria; phylum Actinomycetota; class Actinomycetes; order Streptomycetales; family Streptomycetaceae; genus Streptomyces; species Streptomyces indiaensis. The sequence goes on along the minus strand of NZ_JAKEIO010000193.1, from coordinate 9,004 downwards.
GCCCTCCCAGAAGAGCAGGCGCAGCAGCTCGGGGTGGGCGGCGTGGTAGTCCATGAGGCGGTCGACCCAGCCCTCGATGTCGTCCGGGTCGACGGGGACGGCCTCGGCGAGGTGGAGCATCTTCTTCTCGAGGACGATCGCGAACAGCTCCGCCTTGTTGCCGAAGTAGGCGTAGATGAGCTGCTTGTTCGCCTTCGCCTCGGCGGCGATGCGGTCGATGCGGGCGCCGGCGATGCCGTGCCGGGCGAACTCGGCGACCGCCGCCTCGAAGATCCGGGCCTTGGTGGCCTCGGGGTCCCTTGCTGCCATGGGGAGAGGGTAGCGCGGACAGGTAACCAACTGTTTGGTTGACAGGGAATGGCAGAGCGCCACAGACTGTTCCCTCATCAGCCAACCAACCAGTTAGTTGTTAGAGTCGACTCCAAGGAGTCCCTTCCCATGCCGTCAGCGACCACCACCGCCCCGCGGGCCACGGCCTTCGAACGCCGGGCCCGGACGCCCGCGCCCGGCCTCTTCCTCACGTTGCTCGCCGTGTGCAGCGCGGTCACCGCCGCCAACATCTACCTCGCCGCGCCACTGCTTCCGCTCATGGCCCGTGACTTCGGCTCGGCGCCCTCGGCCATGGCCTGGATCGCCTCGGTCGCCCAGCTCGGCTACGCGGTCGGTCTGCTGTTCTTCGCCCCGCTCGGCGACAGTGCGAACCGGCGCCGGCTGGTCGCCGGACTCACGCTGGTCACCGCGCTCTCCCTGGGTGCCGCCGCGGCCGCCCCGGGCGTCGCCGTCCTCGCGGTCGCGATGTTCGTCGCCTCGGCGGCCACCGTCATCCCCCAGCTGCTGGTCCCGCTGGTCGCCGAGCGGGCCCCCGCCGAGCGGCGTGCCCTGCATGTCGCGGCGGTCATCGCGGGCCTGTTCCTCGGCATCGTCGGGGCCAGGGTGCTGGGCGGGCTGGGCGGGCAGGCCTTCGGCTGGCGCTGGGTGTTCGCCGGTGCGGCCGTGCTCACCCTCGTGCTGGGGCTCGCGACGGCGGTGGTCCTGCCGTCGCGGCGGCGCCGGGAAGGCCCGCTGTTCGCCGGGCTCGTCGCGCTGCCGTCGGTGCTGCGGAGCTCGCCGGAGCTGTGGCGGGCGTGTGTGCGGCAGGCCGGGATGTTCGGTGCGTGGAGCGCGCTGTGGACCTCGCTGGCGCTGTTGCTGACCGGGCCGGAGTACGGGCTGTCCACCGCGACGGCCGGGCTGTTCGGGCTGTTCGGCCTGACCGCGAGTGCGGTGGCGCCGCTGGCGGGCGGGCTGGTGGACCGGTTCGGTGCGGCGCGGGTCGTGCGGTCGGCGTACGCGGTGGCGGCCGTGTCGGTGCCGCTGTTCTGGCTGGGCGGGCAGGTGCTGGGGGCGTTGTTCGCCGCGGCGATCGCCGTGCACGCGGCGCTGGTCGCCTCGCACGTCGCCAACCAGACGCTCGCCCTGACCGCGACCTCCACCCCCGCCACGGCCAACACCGCCTACGTCGTCGCCGGTTTCGCGGGCGGCGCGGCCGCTTCGGCCCTCGCGGGGGCCGCGTTCAGCCACTTCGGCTGGGGCGGGGTGTGCGCGGTGGCGGGCGTGTGGCTGGTGCTGGGGTGGGGGCTGACGTCCGGACGCCGGTGAGGGCGAGGGCTGACCTCCGGACGCCGGTGCGGTCGGGAGCGCCGGGCGGTCCGGGACGCCGGCGGGTACGGCGTTCCGGGCGGTTCGGTCGACCGGGACCGGCATGCGGGGCGGCTCGGCGCACCGGGCGGGCCCCCTGGGCCGGGACCGCCGCACCGGGCGGGTGCCATCTGCCGAGACCGGCATACCGGACGGGTCCCATCGGCCGGACCGCCGCACCGGGCGGGTGCCATCTGCCGAGACCGGCGTACCGGGCGCGTCCCATCGGCCGGACCGCCGCACCGGGCGGGTGCCATCTGCCGAGACCGGCGTACCGGACGGGTCCCATCGGCCGGACCGCCGCACCGGGCGGGTGCCATCTGCCGGGACCGGCGTATCGGGCGCGTCCATCTGCCGGGACCGGCGTACCGGACGGGTCCCGTCGGCCGGGACCGGCATGGCTGACGGGTCCGGACCAGGTGTCAGGACGACGGCTGGGGTGGCACGCGGTTCGGGCGTTCGGAGGTGGCCGAGCTGCGCTCGCCGATCGCGAACGTGGACGAGTCGACCTTGCCGATGTGGATGCTCCCCTGGGGCGCCTCCGGCCTGGTCAGGAAGTCCCGCAGGGTCCGGCCCGTGGGGGCGATGTGGGGCGCGATGCTGACCAGGAAGGCTACGCCGAGCACCACGGCGGCCAGCTGCCCGACGTAGCCGAGCAGCGCGGCCAGGGGCGGGACGGTGAACGTCAGGAAGGCCAGCGCGAAGAAGGTGGGGACGTGCTCCCGGTCCTCCTTCCTGCGGGCCGCCGCGCGTTCGTGGAAGTCGACATCCCCCTCGTCGTTGTGGTCGACGACCTTCCACCCGGTGATGTCCCGGGCCGCGACGGACAGCCGCAGCGTCACGGACCGTCCCCGCTCCAGGTGCCCGACGGTGAAGACCGCCTCGCTCACGGCCTGTTCCAGGTCGGGGCGCCTGGTCACCCCCATCTCGCGCTCGGGCTGTGACGTCGGCACCGCTTCGAGGATCCGGGCGTCCTGCGGGAAGCTGAAGCGCAGTTGCTCGTTCTTGACGACCCGGTTGCCGCTGTTCTCGACCCGGAATTCGACCGAGCTCAGGCCCTCGATGGGAAAGTCGTCGAAGCTGAGCCGGAGCCGGCGGCGCATGGTGTCGTCGGTGGACACCATGGCGTTGCTGACCTCGGCGTCCCAGGAGAGCCGCTTGGTCGGTTCGCGGCGGAGCTTCATGCGCTCGATGGCGACGGTGCCCAGGATGCCGAGGACCACGCCCACGACGGCCACGACGAGGTTCTGCTGGAACTCGGACAGCACGCCCTCGGCTGCCGCCGTCACGGCAGGAGCCGCTCCCCCCTGCATGTCGGTTCCCCCGTCTCCCCGGCCCGGTGCCCGGCCCCTCGATCCAACCAGAAGTGAGGGGCCGGGGCGGGCAGGTCGCCGGTGTCCGTGCCGGGGCAGGCAGGTCGCCGGCCTCCGTACCCGGGCGGGTCAGCCGAGGGACGTGACGTCCAGCTCGCCTTCCGCGTACTGCCGGCGCAGCACCTTCTTGTCGAACTTGCCCACGCTCGTCTTCGGGACCGCCTCGATGACCGTCCAGCGCTCCGGGAGCTGCCACTTGGCGATGTGGCCCTCGTCGGCGAGGAAGGCGCGCAGGGTCTCGAACGTGGCGGTGGAGCCCTCCTTGAGGACGACCGTGGCGAGGGGGCGCTCGCCCCACTTGTCGTCGGGGACGGCGACCACGGCCGCCTCGGTGACGTCCGGGTGGGACATCAGCGCGTTCTCCAGCTCCACCGACGAAATCCACTCGCCGCCGGACTTGATGACGTCCTTGGCCCGGTCGGTGAGGGTGAGGAAGCCGTCGGCGGAGATGGTGCCGACGTCGCCGGTCTTGAGCCAGCCGTCCTCGCTGAACTTGTCGGCGGGGCGCAGCGGTTCGGCGTCCGGGCCGTTGTAGTAGGCACCGGCGATCCAGGGGCCGCGCACTTCCAGCTCGCCGGCGGACTCCCCGTCCCAGGGGAGGCGTTCGCCGCCGGGCCCGGACAGTCGGGCCTCGACGCCGGCCGGGAAGCGGCCCTGGGTGAGGCGGTAGGCGAACTCCTCCTCCGCGTCGGTCACACCGGCCGGCGGACGGGCGATGGTGCCGAGCGGGGACGTCTCCGTCATGCCCCAGGCGTGGCAGACCCGCATGCCCAGCTTGTCGAAGGCCTCCATCAGCGAGGGCGGACAGGCCGAGCCGCCGATCGTGACCTGGCCGAGGGAGGACACGTCACGGGGGTTCGCCGTCAGCTCGGCGAGCAGGCCCTGCCAGATGGTGGGGACGGCGGCCGCGTGCGTGGGCTTCTCGCTCTCGATCATCACGGCGAGGGGGGCCGGCTGGAGGAAGCGGTCCGGCATCAGCATGTTCACGCCGGTCATGAACGTGGCGTGCGGCAGGCCCCAGGCGTTCACGTGGAACTGGGGGACCACGACCAGCGAGGTGTCCTCGTCGGTCAGGCCCATCGACTGGGCCATGTTGACCTGCATGGAGTGCAGGTAGATGGAGCGGTGGCTGTAGACCACGCCCTTGGGGTCGCCGGTGGTGCCGGAGGTGTAACACATGGCGGCGGCCTGGCGTTCGTCCAGCTCGGGCCAGTCGTACGAGGTCGGCTTGCCGGCGATCAGGTCCTCGTACTCGTGGACGCGGACGGTCGTGCCGTCAAGGAGGGAGCGGTCCCCGGGGCCGGTGACGACCACGTGCTCGACCGGCTTCAGGTGCGGCAGCAGCGGGGCGAGCAGGGGGAGCAGGGAGCCGTTGACGATGATCACGCGGTCGGCGGCGTGGTTGACGATCCAGGCCAGCTGCTCGGGCGGGAGCCGGAGGTTCAGGGTGTGCAGGACCGCACCCATGGACGGGATCGCGAAGTAGGCCTCGACGTGTTCCGCGTTGTTCCAGGCCAGGGTCGCGACGCGCTCGTCGCCGGTGACGCCGAGGTCCTCCCGGAGCGCGTGGGCCAGCTGGGCCGCGCGGGCGCCGATCTCGGCGAAGGAGCGGCGGTGCGGCTCGTCCTCACCGGTCCAGGTGGTCACCTGTGATGTCCCGTGGATCGTCGACCCGTGGGTCAGGATCCTCGAGATCAGCAGCGGTACGTCCTGCATGGTGCTCAGCACGGCGTCCTCCCGGGGCGGCATTGCCTACGCGGTGGTAAGGGTTGCGCTGATTCTGCGCACATACCGCGCGGTATGTCACTAGGACCGGGTGATCGATCAGATCACGCCATGCCGGAGCGGCGGCTCACAAGCGGGCGCGGGACCGCCTCACTGGCGGACAAGTCCCAGCTCAGCGTCCTCGCGGAGCTTGCCGATCGCCCGCGAGACGGCCGACTTGACCGTGCCCACAGAAACGCCGAGCACTTCGGCCGTCTGCACCTCGCTGAGGTCCTCGTAGTACCTGAGGACCACCATCGCCCGCTGCCGCGCGGGCAGCCGCATGATCGCCCGCCACATCGCGTCGCGCAGCGCCTGCTGCTCGGCCGGGTCGTCACCGCCGGGCACCGGGTCCGGCTCGGGCAGCTCGTCGCAGGCGAATTCGTCCACCTTGCGCTTGCGCCACTGCGAGGTCCGGGTGTTCACCAGCGCCCGGCGCACATAGCCGTCGAGGGCCCGGTGGTCCTCGATGCGCTCCCAGGCGACGTACGTCTTGGTGAGGGCGGTCTGCAGCAGGTCTTCCGCGTCGCTCGGGTTGCCGGTGAGCGAGCGGGCGGTACGCAGCAGCACCGGCTGGCGGGCCCTGACGTACGACGAGAAGGACGGGTACGGAAGGGTCTGCGCCGCTGGTCCGGCCGCCTTCGAAGCGCTCGTGCAGACGAGTGTGGTCATGGCTCAACGCTATGAGCGGCGACCCCGCGGGCGGATCGGCCGCAGGTGCCGAAGCGGGGTCCCCCTCAGGTTGTACGGGTAGGGCCCACCGCACCTCCTGTAGGTGGAGCGGAGGGCCCGCGGTACTGCGGGTTCACCCCTGAGGGTCGGCGGTCAGCACGAGTCCCGACGTGGGCACACCCGTCCCCGCCGTCACCAGGATCCGCTCCGCTCCCGGCACCGGGTTCACGGCCGTTCCCCTGATCTGCCGCACGGCCTCGGCGATGCCGTTCATGCCGTGCAGGTACGCCTCCCCGAGCTGTCCGCCGTGCGTGTTGAGGGGCAGGCGCTCCTCGGCCACGAAGTCCGCCGCCTCGCCGCGGCCGCAGAAGCCGAACTCCTCCAGCTGCATCAGCACGAACGGCGTGAAGTGGTCGTACAGAATGCCCACGTCGATGTCGGCCGGGGAGAGCCCGGTGGTGCGCCACAGCTGCCGGGCGACCACCCCCGCCTCGGGCAGGCCGGTCAGGTCGTCGCGGTAGAAGCTCGTCATCTGCTCCTGGGCGCGGCCGGCGCCCTGGGCGGCCGCGGCGATCACGGCGGGCGGGTGGGGCAGGTCGCGGGCGCGTTCGAGGGAGGTGACGACGAGGGCCTGGCCGCCGTCGGTCTCCTGGCAGCAGTCCAGCAACCGCAGCGGTTCGGCGATCCAGCGCGAGGCGGCGTGGTCGGCCAGGGTGATGGGCCGGCCGTGGAAGTGGGCCGCCGGGTTGGTCGCCGCGTACTTCCGGTCGACGACCGCCACGTGCCCGAAGGCCTCCGTGGTCAGCCCGTGGGTGTGCAGGTAGCGCTGGGCGGCCATCGCCACCCAGGAAGCCGGGGTGAGCAGGCCGAACGGCAGCGGCCAGCCGAGGGCCGCGCCCTCCGCCGAGGGCTCCCGGTGCCGCACTCCGGAGCCGAAGCGGCGGCCCGAGCGCTCGTTGAACGCGCGGTAGCAGACGACCACGTCGGCCACACCCGCGGCGATCGCCAGGGCGGCCTGCTGGACGGTGGCGCAGGCCGCGCCGCCGCCGTAGTGGATCCGCGAGAAGAAGGAGAGCTCCCCGATGCCGGCCGCCTGGGCGACGGTGATCTCGGGGCTGGTGTCCATGGTGAAGGTGACCATCCCGTCGACGTCGGACGGGGTCAGCCCGGCGTCCGCGAGGGCCGCCCGCACCGCCTCGACGGCGAGGCGCAGTTCGCTGCGGCCGGAGTCCTTGGAGAACTCGGTGGCCCCCACACCGACGACGGCCGCGCGCCCGCCGAGGCCGTCCCGCCCGCGCCGGCTCATCCCTCGACCCTCACCGTCACGGTGCCGGTGACGTGCTTGCCGAGGCCGTTCGCGCCGACGATCCGCACGGTCGCCGTGTCGCCGTCGACCTCCTCGACCGTGCCGGTCAGCATCATCGTGTCGCCGGGGTGGTTGGGCGCGCCGAGCCGGATGGCGACCCGGCACAGCCGCGCCCGGGGGCCGAAGTGGTCGGTGATGTAGCGGCCGACCAGGCCGTTGGTCGTCAGGATGTTCATGAAGATGTCGGGGGAGCCCTTCTGCCGGGCGAGCTCCGGGTCGTGGTGGACGTCCTGGTAGTCGCGGGAGGCGATCGCACCGGCGACGATCAGGGTGCGGGTGATCGGGATCTCCAGGGGCGGGAGCCGGTCGCCGGGCCTCACGGGCCCACCCCCCGGAAGACGGGCAGCACCAGCTCGTCGTCGTAGCGCCGGAACTCCAGCCGCACCGGCATGCCGATGCGCACCTCGTCGCAGGGCACCCCGACCACGTTGCTGACGATCCGCACGCCTTCGGCGAGCTCGATCAGGCCGACCGCGTAGGGCGGTTCGAAAGCCGGGAAGGGCGGATGGTGCATGACGACGTACGAGTACACCCTGCCCTCGCCGCCCGCCGCGACGGTGTCCCAGTCCGGACCGCCGCACGCGGTGCAGCCCGGCAGCCAGGGGAAGCGCGGTGCGGAGCAGGCGGTGCAGCGCTGGATGAGCAGTTCGTGGCGGGCCACGCCCTCCCAGAAGCCGGCGTTGTCGCGGTTGACGACGGGGCGGGGGCGGCGTTCGGCCGGTGCCGGGGTCCGCTGGGCGGGGGCGTACTTGAGGATGCGGAAGCGGTGGGTGCCGGCGAGTGCGCCGCCCGCGCGGACGTCCGTACGGGTCGTGACGAAGTAACCCGCCCCGAGCTTCGTGGTCTTGCGGCCGGACACCGACTCGATCACCGAGTCGAAGGTGATCTCGTCGCCCGGGCGCAGCGGGCGCAGGTACTCCTGTTCGCAGTCGGTGGCGACGACCGCGTGATGGCCCGACGCGTCGAGCAGGGTGAGGAGTTCGTCGTAGGCGGCCGTGCGGTCCGGGCGGTGGGTGAGGCCGGCCATGGTCCACGCCTGGAGCATGGTGGGCGGCGCGACGGCGTCCGGGCCGGTGTACGCGGGGCTGGTGTCGCCCATGGCCTCGCACCAGTGCCTGATCATCGGCTGGTTGACGGGGTCGCGGCCGACCCCGGTGGCGGCGGCCGCCCGGCCCTCGTAGGCCTTCAGGCGTGCCTCGAACTCCTCGTCTGCCTCCGGCTCACCCTTCACGATTTCTGACTGTCCGTCAGATCCGGTGCTCCGTCAAGGCCCCACGGGCGCGCACGCACGTGGAGAACGCCTGCGCGGCGGTACCGGAGTACCGCCGCCCAGACGTGTGTGACCCCGCGAAGCACATCCCCACGCCACCCGGGCCGGTGCCACCGCACCGGCCCGCCCAGCTCACCACCACAGCGGGGTGAAGCTGGTCCAGAGTCGCCTCAGAGGTGTTCGAACCCGGGTGCCGCAAGGGGCGAAGCGGGCCCGCACTTTTTCCGGCCGGGCCCGGCCCCGGCGCGTCGCACCCGTTCCCCCTTTCCTTTTTCGAACGTACGTACGAAACTAGAGCCATGGCCACCACCGACCGGCAGGCCACGACGCTGGCCCTCGCACACGCCCTGTCAGCCGCCGAAAGCGGACTGGCCGTCATCCCCCTGTCCCGCTCCAAGCTCCCCGCGCTGCGCTCCCCGCACCGCGACGACCCCACGCCCTCCCCCTGCCACGGGGCGTGCGGCCGCCCCGGGCACGGCGTCTACGACGCCTCCAGCGACCCTGACCGCATCCGCGAGCTGTTCGCCGCCGCGCCCTGGGCGACCGGCTACGGCATCGCCTGCGGGCTCCCCCCGCACCATCTGATCGGCCTCGACCTGGACGTGAAGACCGGCACGGACTCCTCGGCCGCCCTGCGTGAGCTGGCACTGCGGCACCTGTTCACGATCCCGCCGACCGTGGTCGTCGTCACCCCGTCCGGCGGACGGCACCTGTGGCTGAGCGGCCCGCCCGAGGCGGTCGTCCCCAACTCGGCGGGCCGGCTCGCCCCCGGCATCGACATCCGCGGCGCGGGCGGCTACCTGGTCGGCCCCGGCTCCCGCACGGACCGGGGCGTGTACGCCGCCGCCCCCGGCACCGCGCACCTGGCCCCCGCCCCCGGCC
>NZ_JAKEIO010000192.1 GCF_021474405.1 [Streptosporangium] indianense | reverse complement strand
CCCCCGCCCCCGACCTCCCCGTACGGCGACGGCGGCTCCGGGCCCGGCTCGGGCGGCTGGGGCTCTTCGTACCAGCAGCCGGCGCCGTCGTCCGGCCGCCGGCGCGGTGGTCTGGTCGCGGCGATCCTGGCGGCCGCGCTGCTCGCGGGCGGCCTGGGCGGCGGACTCGGCTACGTGCTGGCGAAGAACAACGACGAGAGCACCGGCTCCACGACGGTCTCGGCCTCGGCGAGCGGCGGTGACGTCAAGCGCGACCCGGGCACGACCGCGGGTGTCGCCGCGAAGGCGCTGCCGAGCACGGTCACCATCCAGGCCGAGAGCACCAGCGGTGAGGGCGGCACCGGCACGGGCTTCGTCTTCGACAAGCAGGGCCACATCGTCACCAACAACCACGTGGTGGCGGACGCGGTGGACGGCGGCAAGCTGACGGCGACCTTCCCGAGCGGCAAGAAGTACGACGCCGAGGTGGTCGGTCACGCGCAGGGCTACGACGTGGCCGTCATCAAGCTCAAGGACGCCCCCTCCGATCTGAAGCCGCTCACCCTCGGCGACTCGGACAAGGTGGCCGTCGGGGACGCGACGATCGCGATCGGCGCCCCGTTCGGTCTGTCCGACACGGTGACGACGGGCATCATCAGCGCCAAGAACCGCCCCGTCGCCTCCAGTGACGGCAGTGGCAGCCAGGCGTCGTACATGAGCGCCCTGCAGACCGACGCCTCGATCAACCCGGGCAACTCCGGCGGTCCGCTGCTGGACGCGCAGGGCAATGTCATCGGCATCAACTCCGCGATCCAGTCCACCGGCAACGGCGGCTTCGGCACCGGGCAGTCGGGCTCGATCGGCCTGGGCTTCGCGATCCCGATCAACCAGGCCAAGTACGTCGCCCAGGAGCTGATCAAGAACGGCAAGCCGGTGTACGCGAAGATCGGCGCGTCCGTGTCCCTGGACGACAGCTCCGACGGTGCGCAGATCACCGACCAGGGCGCGGGCGGCGCGGCCCCGGTCGAGCCGGGTGGCCCGGCGGCGAAGGCGGGTCTCAAGCCCGGCGACGTCATCATCAAGCTCGACGACCGGGTGATCGACTCCGGCCCGACCCTGATCGGCGAGATCTGGACGCATCAGCCCGGCGACAAGGTCACGATCACCTACGAGCGCGGCGGCAAGCAGCACACGGTCGACGTCACGCTCGGTTCCCGCGTCGGCGACAACTGACCCCCACCCGCCCGCACCGACCCGTTACCCTTGTCCCCGCGCCGCCGATCACGGCCGGCGCGGGGAGGTGTGCCCGAGCGGCCGAAGGGAACGGTCTTGAAAACCGTCGTGGCAGCGATGTCACCGTGGGTTCAAATCCCACCGCCTCCGCAGCGTAAGCAGTGAGAGCGGCCCCTGACCTGGGTGTTTGGTCGGGGGTCGTTCTCATGTCCGCCAGGTGAGACGAGGCTCGGATGCCCACGCCCGGCGAGGCCCGTCGGCTGGAGATCGGTGCCGTGTGCCGGTCATGATCCCGGCCCGGACCGGCTGCTCGCCGGAACGTCCCGTCCGATGCACGTCCGCCCGAAGCGAGAGCGAGTCCCGGTGAGAATCCTGTCCGCTCAACCTGCCGACTTGGCCAAGCTGCTCGCTTTCCGGGAGGAGGCGGCGGGATGGCTGTCCGGCCTCGGCACGGATCAATGGCAGCGTCCCTACCCGGCTGCCAGATTGTTGGAAACCATCCGGGCGGGGACGGTGTTCATGGTTCTTGACGCCGGCGAGACGGTGGCGACGGTGACGCTGACTCCCGATGTGGAGGACGGGCTGTGGACCCGGCAGGAGCTGACGGAACCGTCGCTGTTCATCAGCAAGCTCAGCGTGGCCCGCTCGCATGCGGGGCGCAACGTCGGTGGCCGGCTGCTCGACTGGGCGGGAGACCGGGCCCGTCGGGCGGGTGCCAGGTGGCTGCGACTCGACGCGTGGACCACCAACGACCGACTCCAGCAGTACTACCTTCGCCAAGGGTTCCAGCACGTTCGTACGGTTGTGGAGGGCTCGGCGATCAACGGCGGTCCCCGCGTGTCAGGGTGGTTGGCGCAGCGACCGACCCGTTCCGCCGAGCACGGTTTCGTTGACGAGACGCCGGCACCGGGGCAGGCCGCCGGTGCTTAGCAGCCCGCTGCCTCTCGGCGGACCGTTTTAGGGAGCGGGTTGTCCTTGAGGGGGCAGGCTTCCGCCGGTCCCGGCGGGAAGGCCGGGCCGGCGTGGTGCCATCTGGCCTGCGAGCCACTCCAGGTTCTCCCACACGCGTGGCTCGCCGTGCCGCCGGCGTTGCTCTTCCGCCCAAGGGCGGTAGTTGTTCCAGACAGCGATGACGAGCCCGCCCCATGACTCGTCGATGACCTCGCGGTCGAAGGCGTCACACTGGGCGCCCACGGCGAGGAAGTTGAATGTCGTGAGGTAAGCGATGATCAGGTTCGTCGCTTGGTCGTCGCCTGACAACGATCTGTCGATGAGAGCCGCGATGGCCTCGGGACTTCGCTCGTTCGGAATGCCCTCGTCGAACAGAGCCTTCCGCCGGTCCATGTTGGCGGTCAGATACTCCATGGTCGCCTGCTTGCGGCGCCTGTCGTGGTCTCGCGCAGTGCCGCGGGACAGGAGCAGGAGCTGCCATGCCAGTGCGACGAATGCGATCACGCTGATGCCCAAAGAGCCGAACGAAGCCAGCAGGGACCACCGCTCATACGACGTCACGGCTGGATAGCTTAGGGATGCGGCGCAGCGAGCGGGGTCGGTTCCGGCATTCGGCCCGTGCCCACGGTCAGACCGGGCACCCGGCGTGGGGATGGGCGTGCCGCGTGCGGGTCGTGCGCCGGCGGTCGCTTCAGGAGAGCAGTTCGGTCTGGGCGGGCGCCGTCGGGGGGACGTCGTGGCGGGTGTAGTGCTCCGTGCCGAGCAGGTGTTGGCGTTCGGCGGTGGGGAGGGCGGCTATCAGGCCTGGTGCCGCTCCTCGTGTGACCTCTGTGCGGTGGGCCAGGATCGCCGTGATCTTGCGGTCCAGCCAGGGGGTGACGTCGACGGTGGCGGTGACGTGTTCGTCCGGGACCGTGCGCAGTGCCTTTCCGGCCTCGGCCAGGGGCGCGCCCCAGGTGCGGACCGCCTTGTGCGGGTGGGTCGACAGGTACAGGGCTTTGGGCTGCCAGGGCTTCCCCGCCTCCGGGTAGAGGCGTTCCAGGCCGGCGGCGTGGACGGCCAGGGCCGTCACGCGGTGGGTGTGGACGTGGTCCTCGTGGCCCGTCAGACCGCCGTAGGCGTCGTGGGTGACGACGATCTCGGGGCGGAAGTCGCGGATCTGCGCGACCAGTTCCCCCACCGCCTCGTCCAGCGGCGCGTCGCACCAGCGCGGTCGGCCCGGGGCCGAGTGCGGGACGCGGGAGTCGGCGTAACCCAGCAGGCGTGGCGGGTCGGCGCCCAGGACGCGGAGCGCCTCGGCCAGTTCCCCGGCGCGCACGGTGTTCGGCGACCAGGTCGCCGTCACGACCGCCGTGCGCGCGCCCGCGGACGCGTGGCGGGCGAGGACGCCGCCCGCCGACAGGGACTCGTCATCGGGATGGGCGAAGACCGCGAGCAGGCTCGGCACCGGCATCCGGCCTCGTCACGGCCGGTGCGGCGCCGACTTCGGCGCTCCGGTGATGCCGATGGCCTGGCTCGGGCACGTCTTCATCGCCTCCGGGACCGAGGGATCGTCGCTCGACCGCTCATGTTCGGCGCGGCGCGGGCGGACGACCGAGGGATCGTCGCTCGACCGCTCATGTTCGGCGCGGCGCGGGCGGACGACCGAGGGATCGTCGCTCGACCGCTCATGTTCGGCGCGGCGCGGGCGGACGACCGAGGGATCGTCGCTCGACCGCTCATGTTCGGCGCGGCGCGGGCGGACGACCGAGGGATCGTCGCTCGACCGCTCATGTTCGGCGCGGCGCGGGCGGACGACCGAGGGATCGTCGCTCGACCGCTCATGTCCGGCGCGGCCCGGGCGGACGACCCTGTGGCCGTCGGCGGACGCGAGGACCGACGGTGCCCAGTGGGCGTACTCGGCGGAGCCGTGACAGAGGTAGCGGTCCACGAAGACCCTCATGCCGTTTCGTCTCCTTCCTGACGGCATCGGACCCGTGGCCGTCCGGAGTTGACTTCCCGGCAGGTTGCCCGCTGAACCGGTCCGGGTCCGTCCGGCAGGTTCGCCGGTCGGCTGCGCGGCCGTTCGCCGGGTCGTCCGGTCGCGGGATACCGCCGGGATTGACGAGCGGGGCGCGGGGGAGGATCACCACATCGTCCGGCACCGGTCCCTCCCCTCGTGGGGACCGGTACCGAACGGTGGAGCCTCTTCGTCCGACTCGGACGGAAGCCGACCGGGTAGGTGTGCGGCTGCGACCGGATCCTGCCATTCCCGGCCATGGAAGTGGGGGGTTCCGGTGTCCAGCGGACGGCGTTTTCACAGGTCAGGCATATAGAATGAGTTTTCCGGTCCGGACGTCCAGGCGTGAAAAGTAAGGAGCTGAGACCTTGAGTTCCGACTCGGGGTCGCGCACCGCCTTCGCGGAACGCCTCGCACTGCTGTACAAGGAAGCCGGCAACCCTCCGCTCAAGCGGGTGTCCGAGGCGGTGGTACGGCTTCAGCGGGTCGACGAACGCGGGCGGCCCGTGCGGGTTTCCGCCCAGCGCATCAGCGACTGGCGGCGTGCCCGGAACGTCCCCGCCCAGTTCGCCGCCCTTGCAGCGGTGTTGCACGTACTGATCCCCGACGCGCGCCGCTCACGACCCACGCCGGTCTCCCCCGGCCTGTACGACCTCGGCCAGTGGCAGCGGCTGTGGGAGAGCGCGGTGGCCGACCCGGTCGGTGAGCGCACCGGGGAATCCGCGGCCGAGGAGCGGCAGGCGGAGGAGTCCGTGTCCACTCCGGGTGGGGTCTGCCCCTACCGGGGTCTGGCCTCCTACCGTCTGGAGGACGCCCGTTGGTTCTTCGGCCGGGAGCGGAGCACGGACGCGCTCGTCACCCAGCTCGGGGCCGCCGCGGGCACCGGCGGCCTCGTCATGCTGGTGGGGGCATCGGGGGCGGGGAAGTCCTCCTTGCTGAACGCCGGTCTGGTGCCCGCCCTGCGGGACGGCGCGCTGGGCGGTGACGAGCGCAGCGGCGGCGACGGCAATGACGGGAACGGCAGTGGCGGGGAAGGCCGGGCGCGTGAGGTCGTGCAGCTCGTACCGGGGAGTGACCCCCTGGCGGAGCTGATCCGGTGCATCCCCGAACTGGCCTCCGTCATCCCGGCCTCGGCACCGGCGCCCGACGTGACCTCCACAGCAGTCCCCGGCAAAGCCGCAACACCGGCCTCCACAGAGGACCCCGGCCCAGTTTCCACAGCAGGGCCCGACACGGCCGCAGCACCGGCCTCCACTGAGGGCCCTGGTCCAGCCTCCACAGCAGGGCCCGGCAAAGCCGCAACACCGGCCTCCACTGAGGGCCCTGGTCCAGCCTCCGCAGCAGGGCCCGGCAAAGCCGCAACACCGGCCTCCACTGAGGGCCCTGGTCCAGCCTCCACAGCAGGGCCCGACACGGGCTCAACCCGGAACACAAGCCCAGCCTCCGCGAGGGACCCTCTCCCCTCCTCCGACGCCGTCCGCACCGCCCTCACCTCCTGGGCGCGGCGCGCAGCTCCCTCCGGGGTCCGGCCGGTCGTCATCGTGGATCAGTTCGAGGAGACGTTCACCCTCTGCCCCGACGAGGCGGACCGCCGTGCCTTCATCGCGGTGCTGCACGCCGCCTGCACGCCCGCCGGCCCCGGCGAACCCGCCCCGGCCGTCGTGGTGCTGGGCATCCGCGCCGACTTCTACGACCGGTGCCTGCGGTACCCCGAGCTGGCCGACGCGCTCCAGCACCGGCACATGGTGCTCGGGCCGCTGACCACCCCGGAGCTGCGCGACGCGGTGAACGGACCGGCCAGGGCCGTCGGCCTGGAACTGGAGCCGGGGCTGGCGGAGCTGATCGTCCGGGAGGTCGGCGCCGACGGCCCGGGCGGGGCGCACGACGCCGGTGTGCTGCCGCTCCTCTCGCACGCCCTGTTCGCCACCTGGCAGCGCCGGAAGGCGGGCCGGCTCACCCTGGCCGGTTACCGCGCGGCCGGCGGCATCCAGGGAGCGGTCGCGGCCACCGCCGAACGGGCCTGGGCCGCCCTCGACCCCGCCGCGCGCACCGCCGCCCGGCTGCTCCTGCTCCGCCTGGTGCGGCTGGGCGAGGACACCCGGGCAACCCGCCGCCGCGGGACCCGGCGTCAGCTGACGGAGGAGTCGGCCGACCCCTGCAAGACCGAGGAGTCCCTCGAAGCGCTGGTCCGCGCCCGGCTGGTGACACTCGACGCGGAGACCGTGGAGATCACCCACGAGGCGCTGCTGCACGCCTGGCCGCGGCTGCGCGACTGGATCGACGAGGATCGGCAGGGCAATCTGCTGCGCCAGCGCCTGGAGGAGGACGGCCGGGCCTGGGAGGAGTCCCACCGCGACACCTCACTGCTGTACCGGGGCTCGCGGCTGGAGCAGGCCCACGGCTGGGCGCGGTCGGCCGGGGAGACGTCCCTGACCCGCAGCGCGGTGGAGTTCCTGAACGCGTCGGTGCGGCTGCGCAGGCGGATCACCTGGATCAGCCGGGGCGCGGTGGCGACGCTGGTCGTGCTGGCGATGCTGGCCGTCGGGTCGGCCGTCGTGGCCTGGAAGCAGCGGGACGAGGCCGTCTTCGAGCAGGTGCTCGCCCAGTCCGACCGCGTCCAGGACACCGATCCGTCGCTGTCGGCGCAGCTCGACCTGGTCGCCCATGGGCTGCGGCCGGACGACGAGGGCGCGAACAGCCGCCTGCTGTCCATCGTGAACGCCCCGCTGTCCACGCCCCTCACCGGCCACACGGGCGCCGTCTACCTCACGACGTTCAGCCCGGACGGACGGGTCCTGGCCACCGCCAGCTACGACCGGACCGTACGGCTGTGGGACGTCGCCGACCCCATGCGTCCCAAGCCTCTGGGCCAGCCCCTCACCGGTCACACGAGCTGGGTGAGCAGCGCGGTGTTCAGCCCGGACGGCCGGACGCTCGCGAGCGCCTCCGACGACGGCACCGTACGGCTGTGGGACGTGTCCGAGCCCGGGCACCCGAAGCCCCTGGGCAAGCCGCTGACCGGCCATGACGGCACGATCTACCTGATCGCGTTCAGCCCGGACGGACGTACGCTGGCGTCCGTCGGCGACGACCACACCGTACGGCTGTGGGACGTGACCGCTCCGCGCCGCGCGCGGGCCCTGGGTGCGCCCCTGACCGGGCACACGGCCGCCGTGCGCTCGGTGGCGTTCGCTCCGGACGGCCGGACGCTGGCCGCGGGCGGCGACGACGGGACGATCCGGCTGTGGGACTCGTCCGCCCCCGCGCACCCGGAGCCCCTGGGGACGCCGCTGGCCGCCCACACCACCACCGTGCACTCCGTGGCCTTCAGCCCCGACGGCCGTACGCTCGCCGGCGGCAGCGCGGACGGCACCGTACGTCTGTGGGACATGGGCGGTCCGGGCCGCCCGGCCCCGATCGGGACGCCGCTCACCGGCCACACCGGGCCGGTCTGGTCGGTGGCCTTCAGCCCCGACGGGACCATGCTCGCCGCGGCCAGCGCGGACAGCACCGCGAGCCTGTGGAAGGTCAGCGATCCGCGGTACCCGTCGCAGGTGGGCGGCCCCCTCGCGGGCAGCAAGGGCGAGATGTACGCGCTCGGCTTCAGCCCCGACGGGCGCACCCTCGCGACCGGGGCGGGCGACAACAAGGTCCGTCTGTGGGCGCTGCCGAGGTCGGACATGGCCGGCCGGACCGGCGTGTTCCGGCCGGACGGGCGGCTGCTCGTGACGGCGGCGCAGGACGGGCGGATCCGGCTGTGGGACGTACGGACGCCGGGCAGGCCGGTGCGGATGGGCGCCCCGTTTCGCCCGGTCAGGGGCGAGGTGCGCTCCCTGGAGTTCTCCCCGGACGGCCGCACCCTCGCGATCGCGACGGACCACCGGGTGGTGGAGCTGTGGAACCTCGGCGACCCCGAACACCCCGTCCGGTACGGCTCTCCCGCCGCCCTGCGCGTGCGCTACGCCGATCCCCTGGCGTTCAGCCCGGACGGCGCGATCCTGGCCACCGCCTGGGACGACCGGACCGTGCGGCTGTGGGACGTCCGTGACCCGGCCCGTCCGCGCCCGCTCGGCAGCCCCCTCACCGGTCACAAGGGGTACGTCAACCACCTCGCGTTCAGCCCGGACGGCCGCACGCTCGCCAGCGGCAGCGCGGACGGCACGATCCGGCTGTGGAAGGTGACCGACCCGGGGCGGGCGGCCCTCACCGGGGCGCCCCTGCGCGGCCACCTGGGCGCGGTCAACTCGCTCGCCTACAGCCGCGACGGCCGCACGCTGGCCAGCGTCGGCGACGACAACTCGGTCCGCCTCTGGGACGTCACGAACCCGGCCGAGGCCTTCGAGCAGGCGCGGCTCACGGGGCACACGGAGGCGGTGGTGTCGCTGACGTTCAGCCGGGACGGCCGCACCCTCGCGAGCGGCGGCAACGACAGCACGGTGCGGCTGTGGGACGTCTCCGACCCCGCGCACGCCACCGCGTTCGGTCCGTCGATGAGTCCCAACATCAAGACCGGCACCTTCCTGGCGTTCAGCCCGAACAGCCCCATGCTGGCGGTCTCCAGTGGCGCGGACACCATCCGGCTGTGGGACCTCGACGTCGACACGGCCGTCCGCCGCATCTGTGCGATGACGCGGGGCGTGCTGACGCGGGACACCTGGCAGGAGTACCTGCCCCGGCTCTCCTACGACCCGCCGTGCGGCGGCCGATGAGGTCGTTTCGGCCAACAGGCCGGACCAGCACGGAAGTTGGAGTGAAACGAGTCACAACCGGGGCTTCCTGGCGGCCGGTCGTCTCGCGGTGGGCAAGCGCTTGTTACCCTTGGCCATAGCTCGACCGCTGGTGCATCCCCCGTCGCCAGCGGTCGGGCCTTTTTTCTCGGCTTCTCTCAGCGCAGGTCGAGGCGCATCAGGATGCGGGGATGACCGGCCAGGACCGAGGCCGTGTCCGCGGCGTGGGTGAAGCCGGCGCGTTCGAAGTTCTTCCGCAGACCCGCGTACGCCATCGTCAGGTCGACCCTGGCGTCACCGTTGTCCAGGGGGTAGGCCTCGATCACGGGTGCGCCCCGGTCCCGGGCGAAGGCGACCGCGCCGGCGACGAGGGCGTGCGAGATGCCCTGCTTGCGATGTCCCGGGCGGACCCGGACGCACCAGAGCGACCACACCGGCAGGTCGTCCACGTGCGGGATCTTGCGGTTGCGTGCGAAGGAGGTGTCCGCGCGCGGGGCGACGGCCGCCCAGCCGACCGGTTCGTCACCGTCGTAGGCCAGCACGCCCGGGGGCGGTTCGGCGCGGCACAGCTCGGCGACGTACTCGCCCCGGGCCGGACCGCGCAGCTCGTTGTTGAGCCCGGAGGGGATCCGGTGGCTCAGACACCAGCAGACGTTCGCCCCGGGCGACTTCGGCCCGAGCACGGCACGGACGTCCTCGAACGCCGTGGCCGGGCGGACGTCGATGCTCATACCCCCACCCTGTCACGCCCCGGCCGCTCGCGCCCCGGCAGCCGCAGCCGGGCCGGCCTGGGCGGAAGCCGCCGGCAGGCGTGGTACTCGAACAAAGGCCAGGTCGACTCGGAATGCCGGCGCGGCAGTTCGGTTCGGGCAGCGCTCATCGCACGACCCTACGGGGGAGCGGGAGCGTCCCGGGCCAGAGCCGCCCAGTCGAGGTTGCGCAGCGCGGGTTCGGCGTCGCAGTCCGAGGGGAGGCGGGGCGTGGACTGGAACCAGACGACGGTCAGCCGCGAGCGGTAGGCGACCGGGTCGTGGGCCGGGTCCAGGGCCGTGGAGTGGAACGTGCCGAGGCAGGCCACGGCGGGCAGCACCTCGACCGGCCCGAGACCGCCCGCGTACTGGTCGGGGTACTCCCGCCGCGGCGGGACGAGGTGCACCGGCGTGCCCGGGCGGGACCGCTCGGCGGCGTGCAGGAGACCCCGGATCCGCAGGTCGTTCAGCGGCTTGCAGGGGTAGCCGTCCAGCAGGTCGCCGTACGTCGAGGAGAACCGCAGGTCGGCGAGGTCCACCCGGCGGCCGCAGGCCAGGACGAGACGGGCGAGCGCCAGGGCCGGCGCCTTTGCGTGGCGTTGCATCGAGGTCTTTCGGTGGTGGTCATGGGCGGGGCCTTGCTCACGGCCGGTGCCCCGTCATCCGTGCCGCCGAGGCGATCGTCGCCCTGGCCTCCCGCTCGGACAGGCCGGTGTCCCGGGCCGCGTCGACCAGGGGATCGACCAGGGCCGGGCCGATGCCGTCCTCGTAGGCCCGGCAGGCGGCCCAGAACAGGCGGGTGTTGCGCTGGCCCTCGTGCGCGGCCAGGACGAACTGGACCAGGCCCTGGCCGTGGCCCCCGGCGGCCGGTGGCACGGGGTGGTGGGGGTGCGG
>NZ_JAKEIO010000191.1 GCF_021474405.1 [Streptosporangium] indianense | reverse complement strand
ACCCGATGGACTCCACCTCCATCGACGAGCCCGTCCCGGCGGTCGTCGAGGCCGCCCGCAACGGCAGCGTCGAGGGCCGGCTCGTCGGGGTGGCGCCGGCGGGGGGCGGGCGTGGGCGGGGTGGAGGTGATGGACGGCGGCCGCGTGGAGCCGTCGGACGTCGCGCCGGGCGGCCACCCCGCGGACGCCGTCGGCGACCGCAGGGACGAATCGGCCCGCCGCGCCGTGCGCAGAGCGGCCCCGGACCGGCCGCCGAGCCGCACGTCGGCAGGGGTGTCCTCCGAGGGAGGCGACCCGGGATTCTCACTGGTGGTTCTCGCGCCGCGAGACGACGTCTCCGTGTACGCGCCGGACCCGGCCGACGCCGAGTCGCTGAGGGCCTCCGGGACGCCCCACCTGTACGCCGGGGTCGTGGAGGGCACCGGTCTTGTCGGGCCTCTCGTCCTGCCCGGCGAGACGGGATGTGCGGGATGTCTCCACGAGAGCCGCACCGATCTCGACCCGGCCTGGCCGCGTCTGATCGCCCAGTGGCGCTCCGGCAGGCAGCGGCAGGTCCGGCCGTGCGACCTGACACTGGCTACGACCGTGGCCGGGCTGGCGGCCGCCCACGCGCTCGCGTTCCTGGACGGCCGGGCCCCCTCCAGCGTGGGGGCACGCTGGGAGTGCTCCGTCCCTGGTCTCCACTGGCGTGCGCGGCCGGTCCGGGCGCATCCGGGGTGCTCGTGCGCGGCGGCGGAGAGAGGAAATGGGGAGCACCTCTCGGAGGACGGGGGGTCGCACGAGACAATGGCTGTGCAACGGCCGTCGGAGCAATGCCGTGAGGCAGAGGCGGAGCGGCCGGCTGGGACTTGGAGGGCGCATGTCTGATCTTCCCCGGAAGGCGGTTACCCGGACCGCCAAGCTCGCCGCGCTCCCGCTCGGCATCGCCGGGCGGGCGACCTGGGGATTCGGCAAGCGGATCGTCGGCGAGTCCGCCGAGCTCGTCGGCCGCGAGCTGCAACAGCGCACGGCGGAGCAGCTGTTCAAGGTGCTCGGTGAGCTCAAGGGCGGCGCGATGAAGTTCGGCCAGGCCCTGTCCGTCTTCGAGTCGGCGCTGCCGGAGGAGGTGGCCGGCCCCTACCGGGCCGCGCTGACCAAGCTCCAGGAGGCGGCGCCGCCCATGCCGACCCGGACCGTGCACGCGGTGCTGGAGGAGCGGCTCGGCGAGGGCTGGCACGAGCTGTTCCTGGAGTTCGAGGACAAGCCCGCCGCTGCGGCCTCGATCGGCCAGGTCCACCGGGGGGTGTGGCACGACGGGCGCGAGGTGGCGGTCAAGGTGCAGTACCCGGGCGCCGGCGAGGCCCTGCTGTCGGATCTGAACCAGCTGAGCCGCTTCTCGCGCCTGCTCGGTCCGCTGATCCCCGGCATGGACATCAAGCCGTTGATCGCGGAGCTGAAGGACCGCGTCTCGGAGGAGCTGGACTACGGCCTGGAGGCGCAGGCCCAGCAGGCCCACGCGGAGGAGTTCACGGACGACCCGGACGTGCTCGTGCCGCAGGTGGTCCACCAGTCCGACCAGGTCCTGGTGACCGAGTGGATCGACGGCATCCCGCTGTCGGAGATCATCTCGGACGGCACCCAGGAGCAGCGCGACCGTGCCGGTCAGCTTCTGGCCCGCTTCCTGTTCTCCGGCCCCGCCCGCACGGGGCTGCTGCACGCCGATCCCCACCCGGGCAACTTCCGGCTCCTGCCGGGTGGCCCGGACGGTGAGGACGACTGGCGCCTCGGTGTGCTGGACTTCGGCACGGTCGACCGGCTCCCGGGGGGCCTGCCGGCCACCATCGGCGAGTCCCTGCGGATGACCCTCGACGGGGAGGCCGAGGCGGTCTACGAGCTCCTGTGCGCGGAGGGGTTCGTCAAGGAGACGATAGAGCTGGACCCGGACGCCGTCATGGACTACCTGCTGCCGATCATCGAGCCGGCCCAGGTCGAGGAGTTCACCTTCACCCGGGGCTGGATGCGCAGTCAGGCGGCACGGGTCGCCGACCCCCGCTCCCCCGCCTACCAGCTCGGCAAGCAGCTCAACCTGCCCCCGTCCTATCTGCTGATCCACCGCGTGACGCTGAGCACGATCGGCGTGCTGTGCCAGCTGGGGGCGACGGTGAGGCTGCGCGAGGAACTGGAGGAGTGGCTGCCGGGCTTCGTCCCGGAGGACCCGGCCGACGGCGAGGAGGCCGTGGCGCAGGCGTGAGTCCCGGTGGCGGGGTTCACCACCAGTCGGAGTCCAGGCGCCCCTCGATGGACCGGAGGTTCTTCCGGGAGCAGGCCTCGCAGAAGTGGCGACGGGCACCGTCCTCCACGGAGTAGGTCCAGGTGAGGGGCGGTCCTTCGGTAAGAACCTCGGCCGATGTGCCGCAGTGGGCACAGACGAAGCGCCGTGGCTTCGCGGCGGCCCCGTCGTCACTGCCTTGTGCAGCACTCGTCATCACTGCCTCCTGAAGGACGCGTCATCGGGCGACGATAATCCCCGGCCCGGCAACACGGTGGGCACAACGCCCTGCGCCCCCTCGTCGCACCGCCCCGGCCTGCGCCCGCCCCTGGTCGTACAGGCAGGCACCGGTCCCGTCCCTCGCGAGCGGCGCCCGGGTTCGCTGGAGGCCCTGCGTCCCCCCATCGGCGCAACGCGACGCGTCCGCCATGCGCTGGAACGCGCCGCGGGGGCCGGTCCGTTCGACACGGATCGGCCCCCGCGGTGAGAGCTCGGCGGCGGCAGCCCGGCCCCTGGGCCGGGAAGCCCCGCTTCAGGTGCGGTGCATTACTGCATGACCGCCATGGCGAGCGCACGGCGGGCACGCAGCGAGGCGCGCTCCGCCCTGCGCTGCATGCGGCGGGCGGCCACCAGGCGCACGGCCAGGCGATCCCGCTCCGCCTCCTGCAGTCGCTCGCGCATATGCGCGCGAGCCATGGCTTCTGGGATGAGTTGCATCTCTCGGGTCCTGTTCTGACGCGAGTCCTTCGCGCCGCTGATGGTGAAGTCTTGGGTTGCGGAGCCGGCGGGCTCGTAAGTGGACGGCTTCATCGGGGCCTGCTTCTGGGGGTCGTGCGTGAGGGGGCGGTCGATCGTTCCTGCGGTGTTCATGCCGTGACCGGGTTCTTGCGCGGGCGGCCACGCGGCCGCTTCCGGGCGACGACGACACCCTGGACGAACAGCTCGCCACCCCAGACGCCCCAGGGCTCACGCCGCTCCTTGGCACCGGCGAGGCAGGCCTCGACCAACGGGCAGGTGCGGCAGAGGGACTTGGCGTACTCGACGTCCGCGGGCGACTCGGCGAAGAAGACCTCCGGGTCGTAGGAACGGCACGGGACGGGTACGCCGAGGTTCTCGATGGCGTCGTCGAGCGCGGTGAGCGCGGTGAGCGGGGTCAAGGCGGGGTCCTCCGTGGAGCCGGGCTTGGGGATCGTGTCGGAAGGCGGTACGGACGGGGCGTGCGCTTCGAGTTGCACGGTTCGTCTTCCTCGTCTGCTCGTGCCGGCCTGTTGGCCGAGGGGTGGTGGTACCGGGTTCTTTTCTTGTCCCGAGGCTCCTTCGGTCTGTCATCCCTGTTCAGGGACAAACAGAAGGGCCGCGGATCCCGGATGGGGTTCCGCGGCCCTGAAGGCGCCGGCCTGATCGATGATCAGGCTGGATCACTCCAGGGTTCTGGCCCACGGAAGGCCCACATCTGGTGGTGCTGCGTCGTCTGCTTCCGGAATCCGGCACCGGTCGCCGTAAAGGCATAGGCCTGTGCCTGTGCCGTTACTGCCGCTTCCAGTGCCTTGGTCGGTCGCTCATTGCGCTCACGAACGGGAAGGCCCGCAGGAGCGACGGAGGAGGACGCCGGACGGACGGCACGAATGCCGGACAGACCGGTGCCCAGGTTCGAAACGCCGAGCATGCACGCGGAGACGGCCGAGCGATCGGTCATTTTCACGATGCTGACGGAGCTGGTGTTGATGCTGATCACTGGACTCGCCTCCTCTCGGCGTCTCGGGGGACTGGATGAACCAGTCCGACGGATATGCAAGTACAACACGGAATCAGGGCCTCCGAGAAGGCCGCTGCTCTCGTGCCTAAGAACCTATGGGGATTGCTGGGGCATGCGCAAACTATTTTTTCGACGAGTTCGTGTCAGTCCTGATTCGTGCTCTCCGCGCCTGACTGGCCTGCGCAGATGGCCAGTACGTCGGCTCCGTAGCGGGTGAGCTTGCGCATGCCGACGCCCGGGATGCGAGCGAGCTCACGCTCATCGTCGGGGGCGGACTCGGCGATGGCCATCAGGGTCCTGTCCGTGAACACGCAAAAGGCGGGCTGACCGCTGCTGCGCGCCTGATCGGCGCGCCACTGTCGCAGCCGCTCGTAGAGGCCCTCGTTCATGTCGGAAGGGCAGTCGTCGCAGCGCATCAGCTTCATCTCGCCGGGGTCGGTCAGCGTGCGGCCGCAGACCCGGCAGCGGGCGGGAACTCGCTGCACCCGCCTCGGGGCGGAGCCCCTGGTTCCGGCAATTCCGCGCTCGATGCCGCCCGCCCCGCCGGCTGTGGCGCGCCCCGTGGTGGGCGTCGAGCCGGGGCGCAGTCCGTCGAGGAAACGGCTCGGACGGCGGTTGGGGCGGCCGCCGGGCGAGCGGGAGAGCGCCCAGGAGACATGGAGGTGCTCGCGCGCGCGGGTGACACCGACATAGAGGAGACGGCGCTCCTCCTCGATCTGTTCGTCGGTCTTCGCGTAGGTGATCGGCATCATGCCCTCGGCCACACCCACCAGGAAGACGACGTCCCACTCCAGGCCCTTGGCCGAGTGCAGGGAGGCGAGGGTGACGCCCTGCACGGTGGGGGCGTGCTGCGCGTTCGCCCGTTCGTCGAGTTCGGCGACGAGGTCCGCCAGGGTGGCGCCCGGCTTGGCGGCGGCGAAGTCCTGGGCGAGGTTCACCAGGGCGGCCAGGGACTCCCAGCGTTCCCTGACCGCGCCCGAGCCCGCCGGTGGCTGGGGCGTCCAGCCCTCTCCCGACAGCACGGCCCGCACCTGGGAAGGGAGGTCGACGGCGTCGTCGAGGAGGGAGTCGTTGCCGCCGAAGCGGGCCGCGCCGCGCAGGGCGATGCCTGCCTTGCGCACCTCCGGCCGGTCGAAGAACCGCTCGGCGCCGCGCAGTTGGTAAGGCACGGCGGCGTCGGCGAGGGCCTGCTCATACGTCTCGGACTGGGCGTTCGTGCGGAACAGGACGGCGATCTCGGAGGCCGGGACTCCCGAGTCGATGAGCTCGCGGATGCGGCGGGCCGCACCCTCCGCCTCGGCGGGCTCGTCGGTGTACTCGGTGTAGACCGGCTCGGGTCCCGCGGCGCGCTGGGAGACGAGCTCCAGCCGGTGGTCGGCGGCCCGGCCCCGGGCCTGGGCGAGGAGGCCGTTGGCGAGGTGGACGACCTGCGGAGTGGAGCGGTAGTCACGGACGAGCTTGACGACGGTGGCCCCGGGGTGGCGGGTGCGGAAGTCGAGCAGGTGGTCCGGGGTCGCTCCGGTGAAGGAGTAGATCGTCTGGCTGGCGTCCCCGACCACGCACAGGCTGTCCCGTTCGCCCAGCCACAGCTCCAGCAGGCGCTGCTGGAGGGGGCTGACGTCCTGGTACTCGTCGACCACGAAGTGCTGGTACTGGGCGCGGATCTGCTCCGCGATGTCGTGACGGTCCTGCAGGACGGCCACGGTCAGCAGCAGCACGTCCTCGAAGTCGATGACGGACCGCTCGCGCTTGACGTTCTCGTAGGCGGCGTAGAGCTGGGCGATCTCGGCCGGGTCGCGAGGGGACTCACGGCCCGCCTTGGCGGCGGCGGAAGCGTAGTCGGCGGGGACGGTCTGGGTGACCTTGGACCATTCGATCTCGGCGGTGACGTCCCGCAGCTCGCCGCGGTCGAGCCGGATGCGGCAGGCGGCCGCCGCATCGGCGACGAGCTGGATCTTGCGGTCGACGAGCCGGGGCATGGAGCCACCGACTGCTTTCGGCCAGAAGTACTGGAGCTGGCGCAGGGCGGCCGAGTGGAACGTACGGGCCTGGACTCCGGCGGCTCCGAGCTGGCGCAGCCGGCCGCGCATCTCGCCGGCGGCGCGGTTGGTGAAGGTGACGGCGAGGACGCTGGAGGGGTGCAGGATGCCTGCGCGCACTCCGTAGGCGATGCGGTGGGTGATCGCCCGGGTCTTGCCCGTGCCGGCGCCCGCCAGGACGCACACCGGACCGTGCAGGGCCGTGGCCACCTCGCGCTGCTCGGGGTCGAGCCCCTCGAGCACGGCGTCGGCGGAGTCCGGTACCTGCGGGAACAGGGTGGAGTGCGGTGCTGCTGTCACACGGCCATGCTGCCAGGTCGCGCGAGACGGCAGCGCCGGTTGTCCACAGGCAGGCACTGACAGTCGTACGAATGCGGCAGGCGTCACGTCGGGCCGGGGCCCGGGTTCGGGAATGGCGGCCCACTCCCATACGTTCTGGCACTGCGACGACCCGCCCCGAGCCACCTGAGGAGTACGAGAGACATGCTGGGCACTGTGACGATGTACAGCACCACGTGGTGCGGCTACTGCCGCCGGCTGAAGAGCCAGATGGACCGCGAGGGCATCGCGTACACCGAGATCAACATCGAGCAGGACCCGGAGTCCGCCGCGTTCGTCGAGAAGGCGAATGGCGGAAACCAGACGGTGCCCACCGTCCTGTTCCCGGACGGCTCGACGCTCACCAATCCCTCGCTGGCCCAGGTGAAGCAGAAGATCGGCGCCTAGTCGCCGGGCACGCGTGCGGGGAAGGCGGCTCCTGAGACAGCTCAGGGGCCGCCTTCTCGTGGTTTGTCCCACACCGCGACGTAACGCCACAGCAGCGTGCGCCGGACGTCGCAGCCGGGCAGGAGACGGCGGAGCGCCCGTCTGATCTCCGTCCACGACATGTGCACGTCTTCCATGGGCATGCCGGCCGGGCTGTGCTTGCCGCCGTGCCGGTGGGTGTACAGCAGACTCACCGGCACGCCGCACGCGCTGATGAGCCAGTCCAGGAGCGTCCGGTTGGCGGCCATGCCGACGATCGTCAGGCGGTCGCCGGGCGCTGTCAGCCAGGCGAGGCGGGTGACGGCCTGCTCGAACGGGGCATGGTGGACCACGGCGACCGCGCTCACGAAGTCGTAGGCGGCCTCGGGCAGGGACTCGTCCGTGAGGTAGTCCGCCTTCCGGTACACCACGTTGCCGGGTACGTGCCGGTGCGCACGGGCAAGCCTGATCATTTCCGGAGAGCGGTCCACCCCTGTGACCGTGGTCGACCGTGCCGCCGGCTTGCGCGTGAGCAGCCCGTCGCCGCAGCCTGCGTCCAGGGCCGTGCGGCAGCCGTCCGGAACGGCGGCCAGGACCGCCGGATGGTGGTGGACGTTGTGGTTCCAGTCGGGTCGGTCATCCGGGCCGCCCCGTCAGAGGAAACTCCGCGTAGGAAGCGGCTTGCCGTACCAGAGTTCGATCAGGCGGGCCGCGATGGAGATGCCGTAGGGCGGGAGCACCTCGCCCGACTCGAAGGCGGCGTGCAGTTGCTCGCGGGAGAACCAGCGGGCCTCGTGGATCTCGTCGCCGTCGACCTCGATCTCGGTCGAGGTGGCGCGGGCCATGAAGCCCAGCATGAGGCTGGACGGGAAGGGCCAGGGCTGGCTGGCGACGTACTCGACCTGGCCGACGCTGATGCCGACCTCCTCGTGGACCTCGCGGCGCACCGACTGCTCGATGGACTCGCCGGGCTCGACGAAGCCGGCCAGCGTCGAGAAGCGGCCCTCGGGCCAGTGGACCTGGCGGCCGAGCAGGATGCGGTCGTCCTCGTCGGTCACGGCCATGATCACGGCGGGGTCCGTGCGCGGGTAGTGCTCCGCTCCGCAGGCCGGGCAGCGGCGGATGTGTCCGGCGGCGGCGATGACGGTGCGCTCGCCGCAGCGCGAGCAGAAGCGGTGCGTGCGCTGCCAGTTCTCCAGGCCCACCGCGTGCACCATCAGGCCCACGTCGCGGGCCGACAGCAGTGCGCCCGCCTCACGCAGGCCGGCCGGGCGAGCGGACTGGTCCATCCGTCCGGGCAGGGCGTCCTTCTGGAGGGCGAAGTAGCTGACGCCGTCCTCGTCGATACCGAGGAAGTAGCGGTGCGCCTCGGTGAGCGGGGCCTCGAAGGAGGGGGTCATGACGAGTTCGGTGCGCCCGTCCGCCGTCTCGTCGATGAGGACCTGTCCGCCGGAGACCACGAAGCAGCGCGTCGTCGGGTGGCTCCACGCCGCTGCGAGCCAGGCCTCGTCGAGCCGGTGGTGGGCGGCCCGGTCGATGCCGCTCGGGGCGGTGAGCGAGATGGGGCGGTCTGCGTTGTGGTCGGTCCAGGTGGTCACGGGTGTTTCCAACTCCCCGGTGCAACGGTCGGGTTCGGCAGGCGGTTCAGCGGGACGTACGGCGGGCGGCGACCGGGTCCGGCGGGCTCGATCGGTGCGGGGCGGCGCTTCCAGTGTGCCCCGCGCGCCCGACCGGCCCGGACGGAACGGGACGCTCAGGGCGCATGGCGCCAGTTCTCGGCGAGGTCACCCCACAGGTACGCGGTGGTCTCGACGCCTTTGAGGAGCAGGTCGAGTTCGACTTTCTCGTTCGGGGCGTGCCAGCCGTCGGAGGGGACGGAGATGCCCAGGAACAGCACCGGGGCGCCGAGGACGTCCTGGAGGTCGGCGGCCGGGCCGGAGCCGCCCTCGCGCGTGAAGCGGACCGGCTGCTCGAAGGCACGGCCCATGGCGCGGGTGACCGACCGGAGGGCCGGGTGGTCCAGCGGTGTCAGGCAGGGGCGCGTGGCTCCGCTGAACGTGATGTCGCAGCGGATCCCGGGTGGCACCTGCTGCTCCGCCCAGGCGCGGACGGCCTTCTCGACATGGCCTGGGTCCTGGCCCGCCACCAGGCGGAAGGACAGCTTCACCATGGCGGAGGAGGGGATGATCGTCTTGCTGCCGGGGCCTTGGTAGCCACCGCCGATGCCGTTGACCTCGGCGGTGGGGCGGGCCCAGATCCGCTCCAGGGTGGTGTACCCGGCCTCCCCCTGGGCGGCGTACGACTTGGCGGTGCGCAGCCACTGCTGCTCGTCGAAGGGCAGTTCCGCGAAGAGTTCGCGCTCCCGGTCGGTGAGTTCGACCACGCCGTCGTAGAAGCCGGGGATGGCCACGCGCGCGTGCTCGTCGTGCAGGGCGGCGACCAGGCGGGCGGCGGCCGTCGCCGGGTTGGGCACCGCGCCACCGAAGGAGCCGGAGTGGATGTCCTGGTCGGGGCCGTGCAGGCGTATCTCGCACTCGGCTAGGCCGCGCATGCCGGTGCACACCGTGGGGGTGTCCGCTGCCCACATGCCGGTGTCGGAGACGATCACGGCGTCGGCGGCGAGCCGCTCGGCGTGCTGCTCGACCAGGTCCCGGAAGTGCGGCGAGCCGGACTCCTCCTCGCCCTCGATCAGCAACTTCAGGTGCACCGCCGGGGTGGTGCGGCCGGTGGCGGCGAGGTGGGCACGGACGCCGAGGGTGTGGAAGAAGACCTGTCCCTTGTCGTCGGCCGCGCCGCGCGCGTAGAGGCGGTTCCCGCGCACGACCGGCTCGAAGGGCTCGCTGTCCCAGCCGTCCTCGCGGGCGGCGGGCTGCACGTCGTGGTGGCCGTAGACCAGCACCGTGGGCGCCTGCGGGTCGTCGCAGGGCCACTCTGCGAAGACCGCGGGGGCTCCCGGGGTCTGCCAGACCTCGGCCGTCGGGAAACCGGTCTGCCGCAGCTTCGCGGTGAGCCAGTCGGCGCTGCGTCGTACGTCGGGCGCGTGGTCCGGCTGGGCGGACACCGACGGGATGCGCAGCCACTCGGTGAGGTCGTCGAGGAAGGCGGCGCGGTGCTGCTGGATGTACGTACGGACGACGCTGTCCGGGGTCTGGCTCATGGTCACGAGCCTATCGGCCCGCGCCGACGTCCTCGGAGTGCGGTTCCTCACCGGCCCCCGCCCCCTTCCGCGCGCCGGTCTCCCCGTCGGACGGGTCCTCCAGCAGCAGCCGCTCCAGGGCGGCGAGGTCGGGCAGCTCCGGACGGACGACCTCCCCGCTGCGCACGTAGAGGAACGCGGCCGTGACGGACTCCGGCGGCACGCCCCGCTGCTCGGCCCAGGCCAGGCGGTAGACGGCGAGCTGCAGCGGGTCGGCGGTACGGGAACGGTTGGTCTTCCAGTCGACGATCTCGTACGTGGCGTCCTCCCCTTCGCCTTCCTTGTAGACGGCGTCGATGCGGCCCCGGACGATCCGGCCGGCGATCTCGAGCTGGAAGGGGGCCTCCACCCGGTAGGGGGTGCGGTGCGCGTACGGGGTGCGCTCGAAGGCTTCCTTGAGGGCTTCGAGGTCCCGTTCGTCGGCGATCTCGGCTTCGCTGCCGGGCAGCTCCTCCGGCTCCAGCAGGGGCAGCATGAGCTCTTCGAAGCGGGCCTCCACCCAGGCGTGGAAGCGGGTGCCGCGGCGGGCCGCAGGCTGGGGCGGCGGTGGGGG
>NZ_JAKEIO010000190.1 GCF_021474405.1 [Streptosporangium] indianense | reverse complement strand
GTGCGGGGTGCGGGGTGCGGGTTGTGGGGGTTGATCGCGCCCGCGGCGGAGCCGCACATGGATGCGGACCCGCGCCCCTGACAGGCGCTTCCCGCGAGGGCGCTGAACACCCTCTGAGCAGGGCGCTTTTCGTTTGAGCGTGCGCCCCATGCGGGGGCAAAGCGCAAGGGGCGCAGGGGCAAGGGACGCCCAAATCGGGGCCAATAGTCGACAGGTCGGCTGCCATCGGTCCGCCCGAGGAGTCCACTGGGTTGCGGGGACGGCATCGTCCTCACGCCACAGCGGACCAACAGGAGCTGGCATGAGTGAGATCGCAGGGCAGACCGGGCTCCGCGCCGGTGCGACCGCAGTCGTCAACGAGTCCTACTCCTTCGCCTGCATGCGATGCGGGCACGGCTGGGAGCAGTCGTACGAGATAGAGCACCACACGGACGCCGCGGGGCACGAGTTCGTCCTCTACGTCGCGGACGGCAAGGTGGTCCCCTCCCCACTGAGCAAGCCCGAGTGCCACAACTGCGACAGCCACGTCGTGCGGATCATGCGGCCCGGGCGGGTCGCCTCGGCGCGCGACGCGGCCCATCGGCCCCGGCCCGTGCCACCGCCCGCCGGGCCCGTGGAGGCGCCCACCGCCGGTGCCGAGGCCGCGGCGACGGCCGCCCAGGAGCAGCGCGAACCCCACCACTGGCACCTGTCCGATCTGCTGCACCCCTTCCAGCGCAAGGCGAGCTGACCCGTCCGGCTCCCCTTGTCGACGCCCTCCCCGGTCCTCCCCCACCGGGAGGGCGTCGCCCCTTTCGTAGGATCGGGGCATGCCTTCGAACGTCTCCGGCCGCCAGGACAAGAACGCGGCCCCGCCCCTTCCGGAGCCCCTGCGGGTGCCGGTCGCCGACTCCCACACCCACCTGGACATGCAGTCCGGCACGGTCGAGGAGGCACTGGCGAAGGCGGCGTCGGTCGGGGTGACGACGGTCGTGCAGGTCGGCTGCGACCTCAAGGGCTCGCGGTGGGCCGCGGAGACGGCGGCCGCGTACGACGCCGTCCACGCCACGGTCGCCCTGCATCCGAACGAGGCACCCCGCATCGTGCACGGCGACCCCGACGGGTGGTCGCGGCAGGGCGCCCGCGCACCCGGCGGGCAGGCAGCCCTGGACGACGCGCTCGCCGAGATCGACCGGCTCGCCGCGTTGCCCCAGGTCAAGGGCGTCGGCGAGACGGGCCTCGACTACTTCCGCACCGGGCCCGAGGGCAAGGAGGCGCAGGAGCGGTCGTTCCGCGCCCACATCGAGATCGCCAAGCGGCACGGCAAGGCCCTGGTCATCCACGACCGCGAGGCCCACGCGGACGTCCTGCGCGTGCTGAAGGAGGAGGGCGCCCCCGAGCGGACCGTCTTCCACTGCTACTCCGGCGACGCCGAGATGGCCGAGATCTGCGCGAGCGCGGGTTACTTCATGTCCTTCGCCGGCAACGTCACCTTCAAGAACGCCCAGAACCTGCGGGACGCGGTGGCGGTGGCCCCGCCGGAGCTCCTCCTCGTGGAGACGGACGCGCCCTTCCTCACCCCCGCCCCCTACCGCGGGCGGCCCAACGCCCCCTACCTCGTGCCGATCACGGTGCGGGCCATGGCCGAGGTGCGCGGCGTCGACGAGGACACGCTGGCCACGGCCCTCGGCGCCAACACGGCGCGCGCGTTCGGCTGCTGACCCGCCCGCTCACCCGCCGCCCACCGGCACCGTACGACTGTACGTAGTCGCGTCGCTTTGGAGAGTGACGACCGCTCCGCTAGGTTCTGGGGGCCCGATCCGGACCCCTCTGGACCCCCTCCGGCCCCTGGAGCGCGTCGGCGTGAGCAACTCCCGGTACGAGACGTACGAGACCTACGAGCCCTACGGAACGTACGAGGCATGCGAGACCTACGCGACGGCGTACGAGGTGTACGAGGCGTATGAGGCGTACGGCCCCGCCTACGCCGCCGGCCCGGTGTACGGCGGGGTCGACCTGTCGCCGGCCGATCTGCACAGCGCCGAGACCCTCGCCTACGGGACGCCCGCGCCGCACGGCGCCTACGGGGACACCTACCGGCCCGCCTACGAGGCGCCGACCCTGCCCGCACTGCCCCGGCAGGGCGCCCCGTACGGCGGGTCCGCCCGCACCGGCTCGCACCGCAGGTCCGCGCGCCGGCGCAGGGCGCGCTACGCCGAGCGCCCGGACAGCCCCATGCGACGGCTGCTCCCGCAGGCCCTCGTCGTCGCCTTCCTGGCCGGCGGCACCACGGCGTTCGTCGCCGAGGACAAGGCGATCGAGCTCAACGTCGACGGCAAGGCCCGCACCCTGCACACCTTCGCCGACGACGTCACCGAGCTGCTCGCCGAGGAGGGCGTCGCGATCGGCCCCCACGACGTGGTCGCGCCCGGCCCCGAAACGCGGATCAGCAGCGGTGACGAGATCGCCGTGCGCTACGCCCGCCCCGTGCGGCTCACCCTCGACGGACACCGCCGCGAGGTCTGGACGACCGCCCACACGGTGGCGGGAGCGCTGCGACAGCTCGGCGTACGGCAAGAGGGCGCGTACATGTCCACCTCAGGATCGCGGCGCATCGGACGTGAGGGGCTCGCGCTGGACGTGCGCACCGAGCGCACGGTCACGCTCATGGCGGACGGCCGCGCCCGCACCGTCCGCACCAACGCGGCGACCGTCCGGGAGGCCGTCGAGGAGGCCGGGATCACCCTGCGCGGCCAGGACACCACCTCGGTCCCGCAGGGCAGCTTCCCGCGCGACGGGCAGACCGTGACGGTGCTGCGCATCACCGGCGGCAAGGAGGTCCGCGAGGAGCAGATCCCGTTCCCGGTGCGGCGGACGGACGACCCGGCCCTGTTCCGCGGCACCGAGGTGGTGGAGCGGGCCGGCGAGCCCGGCCTGCGCCGGATCACGTTCTCCCTGCGCACGGTCAACGGCGTCCGGCAGAAGCCGCGCCGGATCGGGTCCGAGGTGGTGCGCGAGCCGCGCCCGCAGATCGTGAAGGTCGGCACCAAGCCGCGCCCGGCGTCCGTGCGGGGCGCCGACCACCTCGACTGGCAGGGCCTCGCGGCCTGCGAGTCCGGCGGACGGCCCGACGCGGTCGACTCCTCGGGCACCCATGGCGGCCTCTACCAGTTCGACACCCGCACCTGGCACGCCCTCGGCGGCCGGGGCCGCCCCCAGGACGCCCCGGCGGCCGAGCAGACGTACCGGGCGAAGAAGCTCTACGTGCGCCGCGGCGCCGACCCGTGGCCGCACTGCGGGGAACGGCTGCGCGGGTAGCGGAACCCGGCCCGGAAACCCCCCGTACCCTTGTCCCCGTGACCAGCAGCCCCACCCCCGACGCCCTCCTGGGCCCCGCCGACGTCCGCGAACTCGCGGCAGCCCTCGGCGTACGCCCGACCAAGCAACGCGGACAGAACTTCGTGATCGACGCGAACACCGTGCGCCGCATCGTCCGCACCGCACAGGTCCGCCCCGACGACGTGGTCGTCGAGGTCGGCCCGGGGCTCGGGTCGCTCACCCTCGCGCTGCTGGAGGCCGCGGACCGGGTCACGGCGGTGGAGATCGACGATGTGCTCGCCGGCGCGCTGCCCGCGACCGTCACGGCCCGCATGCCCGAGCGCGCCGACCGGTTCGCCCTGGTCCACTCGGACGCCCTGCACGTCACCGAGCTGCCGGGGCCCGCCCCGACCGCGCTGGTCGCCAACCTCCCCTACAACGTGGCCGTCCCGGTGCTGCTGCACATGCTCGACACCTTCCCGACCATCGAACGCACCCTCGTCATGGTCCAGGCGGAGGTCGCCGACCGGCTCGCCGCCCCGCCCGGCTCGAAGGTCTACGGCGTCCCCTCGGTCAAGGCCAACTGGTACGCCGAGGTCAAGCGCGCCGGGGCCATCGGGCGGAACGTGTTCTGGCCCGCGCCCAACGTCGACAGCGGCCTGGTCTCCCTGGTCCGCCGGAGCGAGCCGCTGAAGACGGCGGCCTCGAAGCGGGAGGTGTTCGCCGTCGTCGACGCGGCCTTCGCCCAGCGCCGCAAGACGCTGCGGGCCGCGCTCTCCGGCTGGGCCGGATCGGCCGCCGCCGCGGAGGAGGCCCTGGTCGCCGCCGGGGTCTCGCCGCAGGCCCGGGGCGAGTCGCTGACCGTGGAGGAGTTCGCGCGGATCGCCGAGCACAAGGCGAACCGGCACCAGGAGAAGGAGACCGCGTGAGCGTCACGGTCCGCGTCCCGGCCAAGGTCAACGTCCAGCTGGGGGTCGGCGCCGCCCGTCCCGACGGCTACCACGACCTCGCCAACGTCTTCCTCGCGGTCGGCCTCCACGACGAGATCACCGTCACCCCGGCCGACGAACTGCGCGTCACCTGCGACGGCCCTGACTGCGACCAGGTCCCCCTGGACCGTACGAACCTGGCGGCGCGGGCCGCCGAGGCGCTGGCCGCACGGTACGGCCGCAGCCCCGGCGTCCACATCCACATCGCCAAGGACATCCCCGTCGCCGGCGGCATGGCCGGCGGCAGCGCGGACGGCGCCGGCGCCCTGGTGGCCTGCGACGCCCTGTGGGGGACCGGCGCCTCCCGGGACGAACTGCTCGACATCTGCGCGGAGCTGGGCAGCGACGTGCCGTTCAGCCTGGTCGGCGGGGCCGCCCTCGGCATCGGGCGGGGCGAGCAGCTGACGCCCCTGGAGGTCGGCGGCACCTTCCACTGGGTGTTCGCGATGGCCGGGCGGGGTCTGTCCACCCCGGCGGTGTTCCGGGAGTTCGACCGGCTCGGCGAGGGCACGGACATCCCCGCTCCCGTCGCCTCCGGTGAACTCCTCGCCGCGCTCGCCAAGGGCGACCCGGACGCGCTCGCCGCGGCCGTCTCCAACGACCTCCAGCCCGCGGCCCTCTCCCTCTTCCCGGAACTGGCCGACACCCTGGCCACGGGCCGGGCCGCCGGTGCCCTCACCGCACTCGTCTCGGGCTCCGGCCCGACCACCGCCTTCCTGGTCCGGGGCCCGGAGTCGGCGGCCGCGGTGGCCCAGGCCCTGCTCACGTCGGGAACGTGCCGAACGGTCCGCACGGCGTCGGGCCCGGCGCCCGGGGCGACGGTCGTCGACGCCGCGGAGACGATCCCCGGGCGCTGACCACGCGCCTCGGCGCGGCTCCCGGACACCGCTCACTGGGCCCGGCTGACTCCGCGCCTGGGCAACGACCTCGGGCATCGCTCACCGGCCCGGCTGACTCCGCGCCTGGGCAACGACCCCGGGCATCGCCCACCGGCCCGGCTGACTCCGCGCCCGGGCAACGACCTCGGGCATCGCTCACCGGCCGGCAGACCGCGCGCCTGGGCAACGAGACCTCGGGCATCGCTCACCGGCCCTGGCGACGGTCCCCGCGCGTTAATCACGTGCCCGGCGACGGCCGGCCGCCTAGGCTCCCCCAGTTGTTCGGACAAGGGGGAGCGCAGGCATGGAGGAACTGGTCGCGGCCGTGCGGCGCGGGGACGCTGACGTGGTCACGTCGCTGCTGGACGACGGGGCCGACCCCGACACCCTCGCGGAGGGCCTCCCGGTCCTCTGCCTGGCCGTGGCCGCGTTCGACACCGACGTGGCCGACGCGCTGCTGCAAGCCGGCGCCGACCCCCTGCGCCCGCTGCCCGACGGCAGCACCCCGCTGACGCGGGCGGTGGACGGCGGGTCGCACCTGATGACCCACGCGCTCGCCACCAGCCGGATCCCGCTCCCCGCACCGGCACGCGCGGACATGCTGGCCCGGGCCCGGCGGTGGGCCGATGCGGGCGCGGAGACCGAGCTGCGCCGCCTCACCGGCCTCACCGGGCCCATTGAGCGGACCCGGGTCGAGGACGACGAGATCGGCTGGTGGTGCGAGCAGCTCACGCTCGGCCCCGTGACCGTGCGCGACGAGCACCGGGCCGTCCTGACGTCCATGGAGGCCCTGTACGGCATCCGCACGCCCTTCGACGAACTGGTCGACCGGGCCCTCGCCCACCCCGACCGGGACCACGTCGTGTGGTGCGACGTCGTGTTCACGCTCGGCCGGCGGACCGACGAGGAGACCTGGCTGTGGAGCCGGGACCTGCTCAACCACCCCGACCGGCTGCACCGCCTGCTCGCCGCCGACCTCCTGCTGTCGCTGATCCTCGGAGACGTCGTCAAGGGCGGCCAGCCGTTCTGGGACCGTGGGCGGGAGCTGGTTCCCTGGGCGGAACAGGAGGAGGACCCGCAGGTGCTGGCGGTCCTCCTGCACGCGATGACCCACGACAGCGCCCCCGAGATCGAGGCCGTGGGGCTGTCGCACCTCACCCACCCGGATCCGAGGGTGCGCGCGCTGGTGCCGGAGACCGTGCACCGGCCCGAGAGCCTCACCACCGTGCTCACTCTGGCCCATGACGAGGACCCGGGCGTGCGCGAAGCCGTGTGCCGGTGGCTCGGGCACCACCGGGGGAGCGAGCCCGAGGTGGGGGACACCCTGGTCGCCCTCACCCATGACGAGCGTCAGGAGATCCGCATCTGCGCCGTGTCCGGGCTGGCCGGTCGCGACGATCCGCGCTGCGTGGAGGCCGAGCAGCGGATCGGCCCCGTCGACCCGCAGCAGCCCTTCGACGAGAGGCTGATGGACGTGTGGCGCTACCAGCGCCGCCGGGAGGCGGCGGAGGGCGGCTGACCGCCCCGGCCGGAGCACCCCCGCGCGCGACTACCCTGGAGGGTCGATCCATCCCCCTTGGCAGGAGAGTAATGGCCGTCAACCTGGTCAATGTCGAGAACGTCAGCAAGGTGTACGGCACCCGCGCCCTGCTCGACGGCGTCTCCCTCGGCGTCTCCGAAGGGGACCGCGTCGGTGTCGTGGGCCGCAACGGCGACGGCAAGACCACGCTCATCCGCATGCTCGCCAAGCAGGAGGACGCCGACAGCGGCCGGGTCACCCACTCCGGCGGGCTGCGTCTCGGCGTGCTCACCCAGCACGACTCCCTCGACCCCGAGGCCACCGTCCGCCACGAGGTCATCGGCGACATGGCCGACCACGAGTGGGCCGGCGACGCCAAGGTCAGGGACGTGCTCACCGGCCTGTTCGGCGGGCTCGACCTGCCGGGCTTCCCCAAGGGCCTGGACACCGTCATCGGCCCGCTCTCCGGCGGTGAGCGACGCCGCATCGCGCTGGCCAAGCTGCTCATCGAGGAGCAGGACCTGCTCGTCCTGGACGAGCCCACCAACCACCTCGACGTCGAGGGCATCGCCTGGCTGGCCCGCCATCTGCAGAAGCGCCGCTCGGCCCTCGTCTGCGTGACCCACGACCGGTGGTTCCTCGACCAGGTGTGCACACGCATGTGGGACGTCCAGCGCGGCGCGGTCTACGAGTACGAGGGCGGCTACTCCGACTACGTCTTCGCCCGGGCCGAGCGCGAGCGCATCGCCGCCACCGAGGAGGCCAAGCGGCAGAACCTCGTCCGCAAGGAGCTGGCCTGGCTGCGCCGCGGGGCACCCGCCCGCACGTCCAAGCCGCGCTTCCGCGTCGAGGCCGCCAACGAGCTCATCGCGGACGTACCGCCGCCCCGGGACAGCAGCGAGCTGATGAAGTTCGCCTCCACCCGGCTGGGCAAGACGGTGTTCGATCTGGAGGACGTCACCGTTCAGGCCGGCCCCAAGGTCCTGCTCAAGCACGTCACCTGGCAGCTCGGGCCCGGCGACCGGATCGGCCTGGTCGGCGTCAACGGCGCGGGGAAGACGTCGCTGCTGCGGGCCATGGCGCAGGCGGCCCGGACCGACGGCGAGGCCCAGCCGGCGGGCGGGAGCGTCCGCGTCGGCAAGACCGTCAAGCTCGCCTACCTCTCCCAGGAGGTCGCCGAACTCGACCCGAACACGCGCGTGCTGGAGGCCGTGCAGCAGGTGCGCGAGCGCGTCGACCTCGGCAAGGGGCGCGAGATGACCGCCGGGCAGCTGTGCGAGACGTTCGGCTTCGGCAAGGAGAAGCAGTGGACGCCCGTCGGCGACCTGTCCGGCGGTGAGCGCCGCAGGCTCCAGCTGCTGCGCCTGCTCATGGACGAGCCCAACGTCCTCTTCCTCGACGAGCCCACCAACGACCTCGACATCGAGACGCTGACGCAGCTGGAGGACGTCCTCGACGGCTGGCCCGGCTCGATGATCGTCATCTCCCACGACCGGTTCTTCATCGAGCGCACCACCGACCGCGTCTTCGCGCTGCTCGGCGACGGCGCGCTGCGCATGCTGCCGCGCGGTATCGAGGAGTACCTGGAGCGACGGCAGCGCATGGAGGAGGCCGCGGCCGCCTCGGCCCCCGCCGCCGCGCAACAGCAGTCCGCCGCCCCGGAGAAGAGCGCCGCCGACCAGCGCGCCGCCAAGAAGGAACTGCAGAAGATCGAGCGGCAGCTCGACAAGATCTCCGAGAAAGAGACCAAGCTCCACAGTCAAATCGCCGAAAACGCCACGGACTTCGCGAAGGTGGCCGAACTGGATGCGGAGCTGCGGGAGTTGGCCGGCCAGCGCGAGGAACTGGAGATGCGCTGGCTGGAACTCGCCGAAGACGCGTGAAGGGCGCGTGAAGACGCGTAACGGCGACATCACGGGCCGGTTCTCCCTTGGGAACAGGGGATGAGACGGCCCGCTCCGCTGTCGGAACGGAGTGATAGAAAGAGCCGTCTTAGAACTTTATGAAGCATCTCTGAGCCCCACGGGCAATTCAGGGTGTGGCTAAAAATCAGTGATCGAACGGGGGAGCCGCTGATGACTCAGCCGCCCAGTCAGCCACCGCACGGTGGCTTCGGAGCACCGCACAACCAGCCGCCGCAGGGCGGTGGTTACGGGGCACCGCAGACTCCGCCGGCGCCCCAGGGCCCGCCCCAGACGCCGCCGCCCCCGCAGGGCCCGCCGCAGCCCGGCTACGGCTACCCGCAGCAGCCCGGTCCGTACGGGCAGCCGCAGCAGCCGGGCCCGTACAACCCCGGCCCCTACGGCCAGCCGCAGCAGCCGGGCCCGTACGGCCAGCCCGGGTACGGCTACCCGCAGCCGCCGCAGTACCCCGGCGCGCCGGGCACCCCGCCCGGGGGCGGCTCGAACAACCCCTTCAAGGGCAAGCCCGCGATGATCATCGCTGCCGCGGTCGCCGCGCTGCTCGTGGTCGGCGGCACCGTGTGGGCCGTCACCGGCGGTGACGACGGCAAGGGCAAGAAGAAGCCGGTCGCCCAGAAGACCGACGACCCCAAGCCCGGCTCCTCCGCACCGGTCAACCCCGGTGACGGCAGCGGCGACGGCGGCGAGGACCCGGAGGACCTCAACGCGGGCCGCCAGGCCGGCGAGGCCAAGGTCCTCTGGTACAAGGAGGCACCCGACGCGCCCGGTTCCGGCGCCGACGCCGACGGCATGTGGATCACCGGCAAGACCGCCGTGAAGGCCGCCTACAAGCAGCTCTTCGCATACAACGTCGGTGACGGCAAGCCCACCTGGGACGCGATCACCTTCCCGCAGAAGATCTGCGCGACGACTCCGCAGAAGACCTCCGACGACAAGATCGTCGTCGCGTACATGAGCGGCGCGAGCGACCGCGCCAAGTGCAACCAGCTGCAGGAGATCGACCTCGCCACCGGCGAGAAGGGCTGGAAGGAGAAGGTCGCCGACGGCGCCCTGTTCGACTCCACGCTCTCCGTCGAACTGTCCATCACCGGCAAGACCCTGATGGTGGGCCGCTCCCAGTCGGGCACGGCGTACGACGTCACCAACGGCGACAAGCTCTTCGACAAGAAGAAGTACGGCAACGCCTGCTTCCCCGCCGCGTTCGCCGGCGGCGAGAAGCTGATCGCCGTCTCCTCCTGCGGGGCCGGCAGCGACAAGGAGCACGACGAGGTCCAGGAGCTCGACCCGAAGACCGGCAAGGCCAGGTGGACCCAGCCGTTCGACAAGGGCTGGCGGGTCGCGCGCACCTACTCGGTCAGCCCCCTGGTCGTGTACAGCACCAACGAGGACAAGAAGGCCTGGAACATCTCCACCTTCACCTCCGGCGGCAAGTTCCGCTCGCAGGTCGGCTTCGACGAGGACTTCGCCCCCGAGTGCGGCTGGGCCATCCTGGAGCGCGACCTCACGGGCTGCGAAGGCGTGGCGGTCGACGACAGCACGCTGTACCTGCCGACCGAGGCCACCTCCGGCGCCAACGAGATCGTCGCGGTCGATCTCGCCAACGGCAAGGAGAAGTGGCGTGTGAAGTCGCCCTCCGACGAATCGATGCTGCCGGTGAAGACCGAGGGCGGCAAGCTCATCGCCTACGTGGAGCCGTCGTACGACGCGGGCGGGCAGATCGTGTCCATCCCGACCGGCGGCGGCAGTCACAAGCCGTCCAGGCTGCTGCAGAACCCCGAGGGTGCCGCGGACGTCGAGGACAGCTTCTTCTCCAAGGACGTCGACTGGGTCGGCGGGCGCTTCTACATCTCGACGACCCGGCTGAGCGGGAACGACGACACGAAGGAGAAGTTGATGCTCGCCTACGGCAAGTGACTCCTCCTCCTTCTCCCTCCGCACCCTGTTCGTCGTCCGTCCCCTTCCCCGAGGTACCCACGTCATGACCCAGCCGCCGCC
>NZ_JAKEIO010000189.1 GCF_021474405.1 [Streptosporangium] indianense | reverse complement strand
CAACGCCCCGCACGGCAGGCCCATGGCCGGAATCGGCCCCCGGCCCCGCAGCCCTCCCCAGTCGCGCAGGGACGCTTTTCGGTCGCGCGCGACACCGGTCCGGCTCGCCCGCTCCGCTCGGCATCCCGGCCGCGTCGTCGCCACCAGCGAGGTCGCCCGGCCCCGCCCCCGGCCCGGCCTCCGCGTCCCGCTCCGTGACTCACCGCCTCGGCAAGAAATTCTCGTCCGCGTCATTGACGCACTCTCAGCCCCTCCGTGCCTTGTGCCAGCAAGCGCTTACTCGATGGCGACGGAGGGGCCTCCGCAGACGGGACGGTGACGATCCGTTACGCGTTGTGGGGTGCGGAGGGCCGTGCCCAGCGCAGCAACAAGACCATCGCGCTGTTCGAGAAGAAGTACCCGAAGATCAAGGTGAAAACGGACTTCCAGCCTTATCTCGACTTCTGGAAGAAGTTCAACACCCAAGCCTCCGGCGGGAATCCGCCGGACGTGTTCCAGAATGCCATCGGTTTCCTCAGGAAATACGACGCGAAGAACGTGCTGCTGGATCTCAGCGAGCAGGCCCAGGCCGGCCACCTCCGGATGGACGGATTCCGCGCGCAACTCGAGAAGTTCGGTGAGATAGACGGAGAGCTCCCGGCGTTCCGGTCGGTTCGGACTCCATGGCACCCGTCATCGACGAGCCCGTCTACGCGCGCGCCGGGGTGAAGCCGGAGCAGGGGTCACCGGAGCCGCCGCCCAGTTCAGCCGGGCGCCGAACGGTGTGTACTGCAAGGACCAGACCTTCGCGCTGACGGACGCCTCCGGCAGGGCCGTACCCGTGCAGTCCTGGCGCCTCGCCTACTGGCCCGACGGCTCCCTCAAGTGGACCGCCCACGCGGTCGCCTCGGGCGACGGCACACTCACCCTCGCCGCCGGAACGCCCGCCGCACCCGAGAAGAAGGTTGGCCCGCTACGGCTCCGACTTCGGCAGTCTGCTGCTGTTCCAGGGCCACTCCCGCCTGGACGCGTACGCGGCCGTCAAGACCGGCGACGTGAAGCTCGCGGCGCGGGCCTGGGAGAAGCTCTACCGCTCCGACGGCTACCAGGAGTCGGCGCCCTGGCGGACCGAGAAGGTGAGCGGTCCGGCCGCGCTGGTGCCGGGCAGCGAGGCTACCTGGGTGTCCACGAACGACACCGCGCTGTACGGCCTCGCCGCCATCGAGAACCTGGCCCTGCCCGGCGACAGGATGCCGTAGCGGAAGGCTGAGACGAGCGGTTCCCGTGGCCACGCCTTGCCGGAAACCGCTCGCCCTAGTCGATGATCTGGTGGAAGAACAGCACGGCCGGTGCCGTCACCCCGCCGCCCACGCTCACCGCGACGGGCCACGTGTTGCCGGCCAGTGCCGACAGGACGGTGGCACCGATGCCGACCAGGGCCGCGAGCAGGAAGACGATGGCGGCGCGCTGGGTGAGGAGCGGCCCGTCCCGGCCGGTGCGCCGACGGTTGGCCTGTGCCACCCGAGTGCTCCCTACCTCACTCCGACAGCGGGTTCGAGCACGGGTACGTCCCACGGGTCCTGAGCGGGACGCAGGAGCTCGAAGCGGACACCTCCGCCGACACCGTCCGTCCGGACCCCGTGCACGGCGGGCTCGGGCAGGCTGTTGTAGTGGAACGGCGTCGAGAAGTAGTAGGCGCCCGTGTCCGGGACGGCGATGAGGTCACCGGGCTCCAGCAGCGGCAGCGCACGGTCGCGCGCCAGCAGGTCACCGGCGAAACAGGCAGGTCCCGCGATGTCCTGACGGACCGGCCCACCCCGCTTGGCCCTGCCGCTTCCCTCGTGCGCCTCGATGCGCAGGGGCCAGGCGTCGGGGTTGAACACCGTCCGCGTGGCGACCTGCACCCCGGCGTGGGTGACCGCGATCGGCCGGCCGCCCATGCTCTTCGTGTACTCCACGTACGCGGCGGTGAACCCGTTCTTGGCGAGGACGGACCGCCCGAACTCGGTGACGAGCTCGTACCCGCCGGAGAACAGGGCGGGAGCTTGGGCGCGCAGGTGCCGGACATACGTGTCGAAGGTCGGCGTGGTCTCGTCGTCGGCGAAGTTGACGGGGAGACCACCGCCGATGTCGATGCCGACGACTTGGCGCCGCCCCAGCGAGGCGTTGACCTCCTCGGCGAACGCCACGGCCTGCGCGACCCCGCCGGCCATGAGGTCGAGCGGGCAGCCCTGCGAACCGGCGTGCGTGTGCACCCAGGTGAGCCACGGGTGGTCGTGGTACGCGCGCAGCAGCCGCTGCCGGCTTCCCGGGTCCGCCAAGGGCACGCCGAACTTCGACGTGCTCGTCGCCGTGCTCATCGCGGCGATGCTGCCGCCGCCGAGCTGGGAGTTGACGCGCACCCCGATCCGCGAGAGCGGGACGCTGTCGCCGAGCGCCCGGTCGATCCTCGCCAGTTCCTGGTAGTTGTCCACGTTGACGGTCACCCCCAGGTCGAGGGCGTGCCGCAGTTCGGCCTCCGTCTTGGCCGGTGAGTCGAAGACGATCCGCTCCGGCGCGAATCCGGCGGCCAGTGCGCGGGCCAGCTCGCCCTCGGTGGCCACCTCGCAGCCCATGCCGAGCCGCCGCAGCTCCGCCAGCACCGGCACCAGACAGTTCGCCTTGGCCGCGAACGCGTGCAGGACACCGGGAGAGGAGGGGAAGGCGCGATGCAGGGAGGCGACGGTCGCCGCGACGCCGTCCAGGTCGACGAAAGCGGCCAGTGGGGACCGCTCGGCGTCCAGCAGTCCCTGCCGCACCGCCTCCTGGAGGATCCGTTCGCGTCGCTCGGCGGCAGTCAGTCCGGTCATGGTGTGCCCTTCCGGTGTCGTAGGCGCGGCGCCCCGGACCGCCCGGGGTGGACCACCAGGCTCCTGTCCGCACCCGGCCGGCGTCTTCGTCGAATCGTCAAAGGCGTGAGCCGCACGAGCGGTGGCTGACGGCGACAACCCACGCGCCGGGCACAGGCGTTGTCCGATACGACAACGGGGCAGCCCCCTGGATGGTGGCCGCGGCCAAACGACCGACCGCCCGTGTGGACGAGCCTCGGTGCGGGCGTTCAGAGGCGGGTGCCGCCGGCCTCGCCACCCAGACGCAACTGCACCTGGGCCAGCAGCCGGGCGTCGGGGCTGTCCAGATCCAGCCCGGACACCTGCGTGATGCGGCGCAACCGGTAGCGCAGGCTGTTGGAGTGCACGCCCAGGGCACGCGAAGCGGCGGACACGTCACCGAAGTGGTCGAGGTAGGCGCGCAG
Organism: [Streptosporangium] indianense; assembly: GCF_021474405.1. Classification (GTDB taxonomy): domain Bacteria; phylum Actinomycetota; class Actinomycetes; order Streptomycetales; family Streptomycetaceae; genus Streptomyces; species Streptomyces indiaensis. The sequence goes on along the minus strand of NZ_JAKEIO010000189.1, from coordinate 7,561 downwards.
GGTCTCCACCAGGCAGCTGCCGCCGTGCTCGGCGTCGAACTCCCTCAGCCGGGCCACCGACGTCCGCGCCGGCAGAGACAACTCGCGCAGGGCGTCGACGACTTGGAGGATGCCCACGGTGTCCGCGACGTCCTCGCTGCGCGCCACGGTGTGCGGTCCGCCGGACGCGATGAGCGCCTGGAGGGCCTGCTCGGCCGACCTGCGGGACTCGGGCGCCCGTGCCAGGCCGGGGACCACGTCACCGAGCCCTGCCTTCACCGTCGTGCCGATCGTCGCCGACAGCTGCTCGGCCAGGGCGTTCCCGAGCCGTCTCACCTGGGCGTCGGCCCGCTGCGGGTCGCCTTCCAGCCCGGTCAGCAGCACCAGGGTCCTGCCGCCCGCCGGAACCACCACGACCCGGTGGCCGAGGGCCGCGCAGTGCAAGGTCAGCAGGCCGTGCAGCCCGGCCGGATTGTCGTCCGCGGGGCGGCCGGTGCCGGTCCCCACCGCCAGGACGGCACAGGGCTCCCGGGGCGGCAGCCAGGCCCGCTCCGCGAGCACCTCGACCGATCCGCGGTCCTCCAGCAGCGCCCGGGCCGCGTCCTCCACCAGCCGGCCCTCGGAGCGGTGGGTGCGGTGGTGCAGCAGATGGGCGGCGGCGGCCCGGACCGCCGCGCGCAGTGTCTCCGCGGCGTCCGGCGACAGCGGCCGGCCGGCCACCGCCGCCACCCAGATGGATCCGAGGGCCTCTCCGCCCGCCCGCACGGCACCGACCAGACGCTCCGGGTCCTGTCCTCGGGCGGGCCGGTGCAGCACGTCGTCCGCACCCCACAGCGCCTGGAAGAACCCCGCCTCCCGCATGGCCGCCACCCGCCAGGGCGGCACGCGACGGCCGAGGATGGTCAGCCGGCGCATTTCGTCGACGTTCTCCTCCGTGGAGGAGTAGGCCAGCACCCGCGACTCCGTGTCCTCGATCGTCACCGAGCCTCCCACCAGGGCGGCGACCGCGTCGGCCAGCGAGTCCAGATCGCCCAGGCGCACATCGCCGGCCATGGGCACCGCGGGCGCGCCCGCCGCGGCCAGTCCCGCCCTCAGCACCCCCACCAGTTGCGCCCACGTGCACCAGGCGGTGCGGAAGAGCACCGCCGTGCCGCTCTCCTGCGCGACCGCCTGCAACGCCCGCGCGGCGGCCTCCGGACGGCCCGGACCGAACACCACGCCCGCCGCACCGGCCTCACCCGCCTGTCGCACCACGTCGACCGCGTGCGCGGAACGCGGGTCCACTCCGACGGCGAGCAGCAACTCCCGCGCACGGATCGCCGGTTCCAGGGCGTCCAGCACATGGACACCGGTGACCTTCGTGCGCAGTCCCTCCGGGGCCGTGTGCAACTCCACGGCCCCCGCCCCCACCACCGAGAGCAGACGCTCCAGCGTCCCTCCGTCCTCGGCGCCCGGGCCCCGGCCCGACGATTCCCCCAGGTCCGTCACGGTGCCTCCCCGTCCCAGCCCGACCGTGCCGCTGCCCGGCGGCCGTTCGGAGACCACGTATGACATCACGGGCCCGGTTCCCCGTCGAGGGGCCTTCGGGGCACACGGAGGCGCCGACGGCGCGCACCGCGGGGAGCCGCGCGCCCCTAGTGCATCCTCCCCAGGACCTCCCGCATCCGCCGGACGTCCCGGATCCGCTGCTCGTACGTCGCCCCCAGAGCCAGCAGCAGGACGCCGACCAGGGCGGGAGGCGCCCAGCGGGGGAGGGCCCCCGTCACCTGAACGACATACGGGGCGAGTTCGTGCAGGGCCACCAGGGCCAGCACCCAGCCGCCGAGCACCAGCGGCGCCCGCAGCCGGTACCGGGCGCCCAGCAGGGTGATCAGCAGCGCCGCGACGCCCAGCAGCAGCGGCCGGGTCCACATCGGGTCCGCCCAGGCCGCCACCAGGCTCGGCAGGAGGGTCGCGGCGAGCCCGGCGCCGTACGCCGTCCAGGAGGAGGCCTGAGCGTCGCGGCGCCGCCGCAGCGCTCCGACGAGCAGCGCCGGGACGGTCACCGGAAGGGTGTAGGCCTCCGGTGTGCCCACGTCCCAGGCGGCAAGGCGGACCCAGGCGGCCAGCACGAACAGGGCCGTGGCCGCGTAGCCGACGGGACGGCGCTCGGCGCGCAGGGCCGTGCCCGCGGCGATCACCCCGCACAGGGCCAGCACCAGCGCGAGCATCGGGGGGTCGGTGAGCACCAGAGCCACCGCGAACAGCCCGAGGGCGGCCCCCACGGTCTCGACCGGCACCGTCGCCCGGGACGCGCCGAGACGCGCCGCCAGCAGGGCCGCGGCAGCGGCGACCAACAGGACCAGCAGGGCGGTCCGGGCCGCCGGCCAGTCCGCGGCGGCACCCGACGCCGAGGCCAGCGCGCCGGCGTACACGACGGACACCGGGGCGGTGAACGGGGCGACGTCCGCCCGCCACGAGGCCGCGGCGAACAGCGTCGTCAGCGCGGACAGCACGGCGAGGGTCGCGGACTGGGACGCGAGGGAGACCAGGGTGAGACCGGCGGCCGTGACCAGGGCGAGGACGAGTGCGGTGACCTGCGCGGCCGACGCCGTGATCCGGCACGCGTACAGCGCGGCCCCCGTCAGCACGCCCAGGACCAGCAACCCGGCGGCGTACGGGAGTTCCAGGATCGCCGGGAGGATCAACGCCGTGGCCCAGAGCAGGCCGAGAGCACCGAGCCGGGCCCGCGGGCGCCACACCTCCGTGCGGACCGCCAGGGCGAGCACCGCCGCCACGGCCACCAGCACCACCGGAGCCGCCGTCGCGTGCGGCGGCCAGGGCACGTCGACGGTCACCGCCGCACGGGCGTCCGACGGCGCACCGCTCCACACCCGGGCCAGCCGGCCGGCCGGACCCAGCAGCACCACCACGACCACGGGCAGGGTCGTCAGCACGGCCAGCGCCTGTACGGCACCGGAGGCCCACGCAAGCCCCCGCCGCAGCGCGTCCGGCAGCCGCCCGGCCCGGACCGCCGCCAGCAGGGTGATGCCGACGGCGAGATGAGCCGGGACCACCCACGCCGACGGCACCACGGAACGCACCACACCGCCGAGCGCGCCCACGACGAGCAGCCCGGCCGTGACCGCGAGGCCGAGGGCGTGCCCGACGCCCGGACCCCGCCGGGCCGAACCCACGGCGATCACCGCCGCGAGCAGGAGCAGCGCCCCGGCACGGGAGGCGTCACCCGGACCGTCGGCCGTCAAGGACAGCCAGCCGGCCCCCAGAACGCCCCAGCCACCCATGCCGTAGGCGCCGACGACGGCGGTGATCCGCACCGCCCCGGCCGTCAACCGCGCCACCGCCACCGCGTCCAGCCCGGCCGTCACCAGCATCGCGGCCGTGATCAGGTGGGGGCCTGCGTCGGCGGTCACGGCCCACAGCAGAAGCGGGGCCTGGGCCGCCGCCAGGGCGCAGGGCAGGGGCAGACGCAGCGCGGACGTGGCCGGCAGCAGGCCGTACGCCGTCCAGGCCGCCGCGAGCACCGCGGTCGCGGCGGCCGCGTACCCGGTCCCGTCCGTTCCGGCGAGGGCCGCCGCGTGCAGCGCGTAGGCGTCCAGGACCGTCAGGGCGAGCCCGAGGCCCGCCACGGACTCGGCCGTCGACCGCAGCCCCCGCTTCAGCAGGGCCACGGGCGCGGCGAGGGTGGCCAGCGTGACCGCGCCGAGCACCAGGGCCCGCCCGGCGATCCCCAGGTGCCCCCAGCTGACCAGGGTGAACACCGCCGCCGCGAGCGTGAGCAGGACACCTCCGAGGACCAGCAGCACGTTCTGCACGCTGGGCGCGGCCGTCTCCGGCCGGGCCGGTGCGGCCTGCGGCGGCCACGGCGATGCCTGGGCGTGCGGGCGCTGCTGTGCTTGGTGCAGGGCCGCTACCAGCCAGGCGCGGCGGGTCAGCAACTGGGCGCGGCGGGCGTCCAGTTTTCGGAGCTCGGTATCGAGGAGCCGCAACTCCTCGGCCGGGGGCGGAAGGTGGGTCATGGACCGCAGTGTGGTCCGGGTCACCCCGCACGGCATGAGTGCCGCTACTCAGGCGCGTACTCAGACAGCCCACGTCACGAGTGGGCAGACTGCTGGAATGGACTGGAACCACTACCGCTTCCGCAGTCTGTGGACCCTGCCCGCACCCCCCGCCACCGTGTACGGCGTGCTGGAACGCCCCGAGGACTATCCGCACTGGTGGCGCCAGGTGAGGGAGGTGACCCGGCTCGACGACACCACCGGTGTGATCCGCATCCGCTCCGTCCTGCCGTACGACATGACCTTCACGGCGCGCGAGGTGCGCCACGACCCCGCGGCCGGTGTGCTGGAGACGTCCCTGTCCGGGGACATCGAAGGCTGGGCGCGCTGGACCGTGACACCACGCGGGACGGGCAGCCTCGCGCGGTACGACCAGGTCGTCCGCGTGCACAAGCCGCTGCTGCGGCGGCTCGCCGTGCCGGGACGCCCCGTCTTCCGCGTCAACCACGCGCTGATGATGCGTTCCGGGCGGCGCGGACTCCTCAGGCACCTGCGAGCGGTTTGAAGGAAGCGTGCCCGGGCCTGTATGGTTCAGTGCGTTCCCGGGCGATTAGCTCAGTGGGAGAGCGCTTCGTTCACACCGAAGAGGTCACTGGTTCGAACCCAGTATCGCCCACCGGAAACAGCCGGTCCGTCGCAGACGGACCGGTTTTTTCACGCCCGCGCGCCCCTGTGGGCCCCGCGTCCGGCGCGCCGGACGCTCAGGCCGCCGCCGGCAGACCCGGACGCAACGGCCACGCCGGGTCGACCGCCTCGTCCACACCGCTGCGCGCGAACCACGCCTGCAGACCCCGCGCCTGCGCCGCGTGCCACACCGCCTGCAGCGTGTGCAGCTCACCCGGGGCGAGGCGCTCCAGCCGGGACGCGAACCGGCGGCCCACCGCCCGGGTGACCTCCAGCGCCGCCACCGCGTCGGCCGCCGCGTCGTGCGCGCCCTCCAAGGCGACGCCGTAGTGTGCACACAGGTCGGTCAGGGTCCGGCGGCCCTTGCGGTAGCGGTCCAGGTGCTTGTCCAGGACCCGCGGGTCCAGCACGGACAGCTGCGCCGACTCGAACCAGCGGCCGAGCGCCGAAGCCCGATGCCGGCGCAACTCCCGGTCCAGCAGGGTCAGATCGAACGGCGCGTTCATCACCACGACCGGCCGCCCCGCGTGCGCCTGCTCGGCCAGCGCCTGCGCTATCTCGTACATCACCGGCGCCGGCCACCGGCCGTTGCGCTGCAGGTGCTCCTCCGTCAGCCCGTGCACCGCCGTCGCCTCGGCGGGCACCGGCACCCCCGGGTTCACCAGCCAGCGGCTCACCCGCGGCCGGATGCCCGGCGCATCCTGGACCACGACGGCGGCCGACACGATCCGGTCGGTCTCGACGTCCACGCCCGTCGTCTCCGTGTCGAAGGCGGCCAGCGGCCCTTCGTACCAGCACGTCGTCATCGCCACACAACCCCTCGTTCACCTTCGGCAGTTGACGCACCGTCCGCTGCCCGATCCGGTGATACCCGGGCTGTTTGCGCCGTACGCCGGAAGGAGACAACAGGAGTACGGGTTGATGCAGTTCAGCGGCCCGCAGCGGGGAATCACTTGTTCTGGAAGGCTGTTGGCCATGGCCATTGCGCAGCCCGAACGGGGCGGGCTGCTGCCCGAGCGCACGGCTCCCTCTCGCGGCACTCTCGCCACCACCGCCTGCATGGAGACACTGCAGGTCGGCTATCTGCACGCCGTCGCGGCCGCCGCGGGCTGTTCGCTGTCCCAGCCCTTTCCCGACAACGGCATCGACTGGCACGTCAGCCACAGCGCCCCCGGGCACACGGTCGACGACGAGGTCACCATCAAGGTGCAGCTCAAGGCCACCTACCAGGTGCCGCCCCACCCTCCGGGCCGCACCTTCTCCTTCACGCTCGACAACGACCACCTGGCGAAGCTCGCCCGCACCCCCGTGTCGGTCCACAAGATCCTGGTGGTGATGCTGGTGCCTCGCTCCCGGGACGACTGGCTGCGCGCCGGCCACGACCGGCTCGACCTCAGGCACTGCTGCTACTGGACCAACCTCGCCGGTCAGCCGATCACCGGCCGCCGCCGCACCACCGTGCGCATACCGACCTCACGCATCTTCGACGACCGGGCCCTGTGCGAGATCATGACGCGGGTCGGGACGGGAGGGAAACCGTGACGCACCGCCCGACCGAGGAACCACTGCGGCAGGTCCGGCCGCACCCCGTCGACACCACCTGGAACGGCGCCCCGCCCGAGCCCGCCGACATCGACCCGGCCGTGCTGGGCACCCTGCTGCGCCGGCACGGCTGGCAGCGCCGCGGCGGCGCCGCGGGACGCTACGGCCGCTGGACCCCGCCCGGCCCGGGCGCCGGCGGCACCAGCCTCCTGGTGCCGGAGAGCCGCGCCTTCCCCGACAGCGACGAACTGCTCGGCGAGGCCCTGCTCGCCCTGTCCCGCAGCGGCTCGCCGTCCGCCCGTGAGGTGCTCGTCTCCCTCGCCGTGCCCAGCGACGAGATCCGCTGGTGGCACGACGTCCCGGCCGGGCCCGCCGGCGCCGCGACCTGGACCGTCGAGGACCGGCTGCGCGGCGCCGCCCGCCGGATGCTGCTCGCCGCGGCCCTCGCCACCCGCGCCCGGGCCGGCTACCACGGCGCCCGGCACCGCCGCGCCGCCGCCGCTGCCCTGGAGAACGTCCTGGTCGGCTCCGCCGCCGACGGCCGCCTCACCGCGTTCGTGCCGGTGGCCGGCGGCCGCCCCCTCGCCGTACGCCTCCACCAGGCCCTGTTCGCCGCCCGGGAGGCCATCGACTACCAGCGGGCCACCGGCGGCATGGACGGCTTCGGCACCGCGGTGGAGGCAGGGGTGAGCCATGAGCTCACCGAGGCCCTGGTGGCGCTCGTCCGGGGCACGGAAGGCGCCCGGATCGCTGTCGAGTGGGCCCCGGCGGCCGGTGTGCCCGAGGGGTGCGCCGCCTCCGCCGAGCCCGTGGAGTTCTCACCCGGCGACCTGCCCGTGCTGCGCGAGGCGGGCGCCCGCTATCTGCGCGAGGAACCCGCCGTGCCGGTGCGGATCACCGGAGCGGTGGTACGGCTGCGCAGGTCCGGGCCGCGCGGCGAGGGCACGGTACGGCTGCGCGTGCTGGCCGGTGCCGACGTGCCGAACGTACGGATCACCCTCGACGAGGAGGCGTACCGGATCGCCGGGCACGCCCACCTCGTCGGACTGCCGGTCCGGGTGCAGGGGCGTCTGGAGAGCCGGGGCGGATTCCGCCGCCTCACCGGTGCCCACGGCGTCGTGCCCGTCCAGGTCGACGACGCCGAGCGGGACCGCATGATGAAGGAGCTCCACGAGAACCTCGACTTCTTCGAGGACGCCTGCGGAGGGGACTGAGGAGACCGGGGGAGAGGATGCGCGAGGCCCCGGGGAGGGGCCGGCGAGCCCTGTGGACGGGCACCGGCAAGGCCGGAGAGGGGGACCGGCAAGGCCGGGGACGGGGATCGGCAGGGCCGGAGAAGGGGACCGGCAAGGCGGGGG
>NZ_JAKEIO010000188.1 GCF_021474405.1 [Streptosporangium] indianense | reverse complement strand
GGAGGGCGGGTTGAGTCCCTCCACCCGTTCCTTGAAAAGAGGGCTCGAAGCCCGGGTCCCGAAGCTCAGGCCGTCTCGTCCTTGAGGTTCTCGACGAAAGCGGACCAGGCGGTGGCCCGGAACACGAGCTTCGGGCCTTCGGGGTTCTTGGAGTCGCGAACCGGGATGACATCAGGGATTGCCCGGGTGACTTCCAGGCAGTTGTCGCCGCTCCCGCCGCTGTAGCTGGACTTGTACCACTCAGGCATGTTCCTCATGGTCGTAATCCTGCGTCATCGCTTCGAGCAGGGCTAGAGACTTCTTCGGCGAGAGTGCGGAGGCGGCGAGGAACTCGTAGTAGAAGCGGTACTCCGCGACGGTGGCGGGGTCGTCGTCCAGTCGCCCGGTGCCGACGCCTTCCAGGTATGCCAGCGGAGGCGCGTCGGTGAAGTCCATCAGCTTGACGCACCCTTGCATGGCGGGGTGCGCCCCCGCATCGAACGGCAGCACCTGCACGATGGTCCGGCTGCGGCGGGCCAGGTCGATGATGTGGCGCAGAGCCTCCGCCATCACATGCGGCCCGCCCGTCACCCGGCGCAACGCCGACTCGTCAATGACGGCCCACAACAAGGGCTTTGTTGGATCGTCGAGGATGTGGGTCCGCTCCATACGGGTGGCCACCCTCTTCTCGATCTCCTCATCCGGTGCCGTCGGCTGATACGCGCGGCACACTGCGCGGGCGTAGGCGGGGGTCTGGAGCAGGCCGGGGATCAGCATCGATGCGAACTCCCTGATAGCCGTGGCCCGGGCCTCCGCCTCCGCCGCCTCCGCGAAGTGCTCCGGATACTTCGACTTCGCCGCCGCCCCACGGTTCCGCGAGAAGAAATCCCCCGTCCCCAACTCCTCGTCCAGTAAACGGGCGTACTCCGCCTGTAGCCTCCGTGTCCCCGCCTCCAGCTGGCCGATGAACGACCCGCTCACGAACAGCCGTTGGCCCAGTTCCTCCTGGCTCAGGCCGGCCTTCTCGCGGGCGTGGCGGAGTTCCGCGCCCAGGAGGGCCCGGGGGGAGGAGGACGGGTCGAGGTCCCTGGAGCCGGGCATGGGCAACTCCTCGTCTCACACATCGGGTTGTTGGACCGCCGTATCTGGCCAGGTTAGGGACATGCCGGACACGCTGTGTGGTGAATCATCGACTCAGCGTGGAGGTAGGAAAAGGTGCGTTCGACCGAAGAAGTCGTGCAGTCGCTGCGGGACGCCCTCGCCGGGGTCGGGGTCGTGCTGCCGTCGCTGGGCGTCGACCCCGTGACCGGCGCGAGCGACGAACCGTTCGCGCTGGTCGACCTGGGACGGTGCAACGTCCGGACGGCCGAGCACCTCACCGAGGTCCTGCGCTCGCTGCCCGTGCGGGAGACGCTGCGGGCCCGTGTACGGCAGGTCAACCGGGAACCGAAGTCACGGTGAAGTAATGGCCAACGGTAGGGGTACAACCATTCGCCCCTCGCCGCCGTCGAACAGGCGTATCGCGCATACACCGGCGTTCGCCCCACCGCTCGCCACTCCGGAAATCTCATCCTTTCCCCAGAGGAATGCTGTCTTATGACGTTCCGTTGGCTGTGCGGTGTCCTGCGTGTGCGCGGGAAGACCGACCTTCTGCTCGTGTTCCTGTTCGCCGCCGGATTCGCCGCGTTGCCCGTCTTCGCGCTGCTCCCGTCGCTGTGGGGCTTCGCCGTCGCCTCGGCGGTGACGTACGCCGTCGACGAGGTGCTGCACACCCGCTCACCCGCCTTCGTGCGGCGGCTGGCCGCGTTGCAGCTGACCCGCACGATGCGGTTCGCCGTGCGGACGGTGATGCTGCTAGCGCTGGCCGACCGGATGGACGCGCCGGGCGCGGTCCTGGTGGCCGCACTGGCCGTGTTCGCCGCCCACTTCACCCTGGTGGTGCTGTACACGGCGGTGCACCACGCGATCCGGCGGCGCCGCACGCTGCCGGTCGTGGTGCGCAACCTCGACATGAGCGGGGCGGGCATTGCGCAGTCGCCCCCCGCGCTCCTGTACCGGCGGTTCCTGCGCAAGCTGCTGCACCTGGACCTGCCCGCCCACGCGGGGCTGCTCGTCGCGCTCGCGTTGGGGTCCTGGCAGCCCGCCGGGATCGGATTCGCGCTCACCACCGGGCTCGCGGTCGCGGCCGTGACCGCGCTGCTGGGGCAGCTGCGCCGGGCCCGCCGGATGCCGTCGGGCGACGAGGTGATCGCCGAGCTCAACCGCCAACTCGCCGGTTACCGGCCGGAGGTGGCGCTCTACTTCAGTTTCGCGTCGGTGTCCCGGGACTTCATGTACCAGGTCAACATGTGGATCGAGACGCTGGAGCAGCTGGACCGGCGGCCGTTGATCATCCTGCGGGAGCGGGCCTCGTTCCGCCACCTCAGCCGTACGTCGATCCCGGTCGTGTGCGTGCCGAAGGCCGACGACGTGGCGCAGCTGGAGCTGCCCGAGCTGCGGGTCGTGCTCTACCCGGGCAACGCGGGCAAGAACGTGCACATGCTGCGCGTCGCCGAGGCCAAGCACGTGTTCATCGGGCACGGCGACAGCGACAAGCTCGCCAGCAGCAACCGGGTCAGCAAGGTGTACGACGAGATCTGGGTGGCCGGGCGGGCCGGGCGCGACCGCTACCAGCGGGTGCGGCACGCCATCAGCGACTCGGCGATCGTCGAGGTGGGCCGTCCGCAGCTGTCGTCGATCCGGCTGCACGCCGACCACGTGCCGGGGCCGCTTCCGACCGTGCTGTACGCGCCGACCTGGGAGGGCTGGAGCGACGACGACTGCCATACGTCCCTGATCCCGATGGGTGTGCCGCTGGTCGAGAAGCTGCTCGCCCAGAACGTACGGGTCCTCTACAAACCGCATCCCCTCACCGGCAAGCGCTCGCGTGCGGCGGCCGAGGCGGACCGGGCGATCCGGGAGCTGCTGCGTGCCGACAACGAGCGGCGGAACGGGGCCGCCGGGCAGGCCGCGCTCGCCGCCGCCCGGCCCCGGCTCGGCGAGTTGTCGGGGCGGCTCGCCGGTGACGACGCACAGCAGACGCGCGAGGCGCGGGTCGCGGGCCCGGACGGGGCGGCGGAGTGGCACGAGCTGCGTGCCGCCTGGCACCGGATCTTCTGGGAGAGCCGCGGCCCCGTCGCCCACCAGGTGATCACGCAGCAACTGCCGTCGCTGTACGAGTGCTTCGACCAGGCCGACATCCTCATCAGCGATGTGTCTTCCGTGGTCGCGGACTTCGTGGCGAGCCTCAAGCCGTACGTGCTGACCAACGCCGACGGCCTGACCGACGAGGCCTTCCGGGCCGCCTACACCACCGCCGGGGGCGCCTACCTCCTCGACCGGGACTGCGACCGGCTGCCGGAGATCCTCGACGCGGTGCGCGAGCCGCGCCACGACCCGATGGCCCCCGGGCGCCGGATCCTCAAGGAGTACGTCCTGGGCCCGGACCGCCCCACCTCGACACAGCGGTTCAACGCCGCCGTCAACGCCCTGGCGGAGAAGGCCGCGACGGAGCAGGAGGAGCGCTGCGAGGGGAGGCAGCCGCTGGTCGCCGGGCTTCCGGGCTGACCGGGGCCGATCCGCATCCGGTCGGCTGCCGCGCGGGCCGCTTGGATATCGTGGCGGGCGCCAACGCACGTTCGAGCGACAGGGGATCGGGACCATGAGCGCGTCCGGTACGGCGGTGTCGGCCGACGGAGCCGGAGGGGCGGGGACTTCGCGGCCCGCTCCGTCCGGCGGACGCAAGACCGTCAGCTCCGTGCTGTGGGCCGTGCTGGTGCCCGCGCTGCTCCTCCTCGGCGCCGCCCTCGGGCAGTGGGTGACCTGGGCGGGAGTCGTCGTCGCCCTGGCGGTCATCGCGGTCGCCGCCTGCGTCATCGGCGGCTCCTGGCACCGGGCCGGGGCGGCGACGCTCGTCTCCTTCGGCGGCTTCGCGCTGATGCTGTTCGCCGGGCCCGCCGCGTACGAGGCGTACATGAACACCGCCGGAGAGCCCGTCGACGCCGTGGTCACCCAGGTGGTCGACCGGGACCAGCGGCGCGGGCCGGACATGTCCTGCACGGTCCGGGAGCTCGGCGGGAAGCGGACCACGTACGAGGTGTCCCAGCAGGAGAACTGCTTCGGCCAGGCCCGGCCCGGTGACCGCGTGGAGATCCGCAAGGACCCGCTCGGGCTGCTCGACCCCCGCCTGCCCGACAGCCCCGACCAGCGCAACACCACGGAGATCACCCTCGCGATCACCGCCGCGCTGACGCTGCTCGTCGCCGGGGGCACCTTCTACGGCGGGCAGCGCCGCCGGGGCTGAGTCGCGCACCGGCTTGACCCTCACGCTGCGGGAGGCCGGAGGGTGGGTGCATGAGCGACCACTACAACGCGTTCGAGATGAGCCCCGTGCCCGCCCCCGGCCCCGACGCCGTCGCGCCGGAGCCGTTCCGCGGGATCTACGGGATGCCCGCGTTCGTGACGATCCCCACGAGTGATCTGGCCGCTTCGGTGGACTTCTGGGTCCGCGGGCTCGGGTTCTTCGAACTGTTCGGCATTCCCGGCAGGCTGGTGCACCTGCGCCGGTGGGCGTTCCAGGACGTCCTGCTCGTCGCGGCGGAGAGCGTTCCCGAGCGGGCTCCGGCGATGAGCGTCAGCTTCGCGTGCGTGCTCGGCGAGGTCGATTCCGTCGCCGAGTCCTGCCGCGCGCTGCGGCCGGACTCGGTCGACGGCCCCCGGGACACTCCCTGGACCACGCGCGACGTGGAGGTGATCACGCCGGAGAACGCACGGATCGTGCTCACCGCGGCCAAGCCGTTCGACCCGGACAGTCAGGAGGCGAAGGACCTTGCGGCAGTCGGCATCACCCCACCGGGCGCCGGTCGCGGCGACCATGGGGAGCATGCCTGAAGTCACCGATGTCGACGGTCTGACCGTCGGTCAGGTCTCGGCCCGGCTGGGCGTGACGGTGCGCGCGCTGCACCACTGGGACGAGATCGGCCTGGCGCGTCCGTCCCTGCGGACCGCCGCCGGGTACCGGCTCTACACCGCCGCCGACCTGGAACGCCTGCACCGCATCGTCGTCTACCGGGAGGTCGGCCTCGGCCTGGACAGGATCGGGGCCGTCCTGGACGACGCGAGCGCGGACGTGCCCGGCGCGCTGCGGGCGCAGAAGTCCCAGGTCGCCGAGCGGATCGAGCGCCTGAAGCAGCTCAGCGCCGGACTGGACCGGATGATCGACGCCCATGAGCGGGGCCTGCTGCTGACCGTGGAGCAGCAGGCCGCGATCTTCGGGCCCGAGTGGGACCCGGACTGGCCCGCCAAGGCCCGCCGGCGCTACGGGCCCACCACGCAGTGGCAGCAGTACGCCGAACGTTCGGCCTCCCGGACCCCGGAGGAATGGCAGGCCGTCGCCGACACGGTGGCCGCCCTCGACCGGGCCCTCGGGGAGGCGATGGACGCCGGTGTCACCGCGGGCAGCCCGCAGGCGCACCGGCTCGTGGGGCGGCACCGTGAGGTGTTCGCCGCGTACTTCCCCCTCACCCGGCAGATGCAGGTCTGCCTCTGGCGCATGTACGAGGACGACCCGGGCTTCGCCGCCCACTACGACGGCGTCCGCCCCGGCCTCGCCGCGTGGTTCCGCCGGATCGTGGACGCCGACGCCCGGGCGCACGGCATCGACCCGGACACCGCGACCTGGGAGTAGCGCGCGGACCGGGAGGGTGGTGCGGGGCGGGCGGCGGCCGGGTCAGTCGGTCGCCGCCAGCGCCGCCCGCAGGTGCCCGCCGGACTCCTCCAGGAGGCGGGCCGCCGTCGGGCCGTCCACGTCGGCCAGGAGGGTCAGGATGGCGTTCTTCACCTCGCCGTCGGTGGCGGCCAGGGCGCGTTCGATCTCGTCGTCGGGGGCGCCGGTGGCGAGGGCGACGATGCGGTGGGAGCGGGCGCGGAGCTTGTCGTTGGAGGCACGGACGTCGACCATCAGGTTCCCGTACGTCTTGCCCAGCCGGATCATCGTGATCGTCGAGATCATGTTGAGGACGAGCTTCTGCGCCGTGCCGGACTTCAGGCGGGTGGAGCCGGTGAGCAGTTCGGGACCGACGACGATCTCGATGCCGTGGTCGGCTGCGGCCGCGAGCGGACTGCCGGGGTTGCAGGCGAGGCCGACGGTGAGGGAGCCGCGGGCGCGGGCGTGCTCCACCGCGCCGATGGCGTACGGCGTGCGGCCGGAGGCGGAGATGCCGACCACCGTGTCGTCGGGCGTCAGGGCGAGGGCGTCCAGGTCCGCCCGGGCCAGTTCGCGGGAGTCCTCCGCGCCCTCGACCGAGGTGACCACGGCGTCCGGGCCGCCCGCGATCAGGCCGACGACCCTGGCGGGGTCGGTGTTGAACGTGGGCGGGCACTCGGAGGCGTCCAGGATGCCCAGCCGGCCCGCCGTGCCCGCGCCCGCGTAGACCAGACGGCCGCCCCGGGCCATCCGCTCCGCGACGGCGTCGATCGCGGCGGCGATCCGCGGCAGCCGTTCGCCGACCGCCCCGGCCACCGTGGCGTCCTCGCCGTTCATCAGCCGGGCGATGTCGAGGGTGGGCAGCCGGTCGATGTCCGCGAGCTCCGGCCGGAAGGCCTCGGTGGTCAGGGACTCCAACTCGGTCCTGAGGTCACGGGGGTGGGAGGTGGAGGTCATGGACGGCTCTTTCCGTGTCTTTCCGGTGCTGGGCGGGGCGGCTGCCTCAGGAACGGTGCCGGTGGGCCAGCGCCTCGTACGACGCCGACAGCGCCGGCGCCGCCTTCTCGTACGTCCGCTGCGCCACCCCCACGAACAGGCAGTCCACCACGAGGAGCTGACCCGTCCGGGACGACATGGCCGCCGGGCGCAGCTCGCTCTCCCTCGCGGTGGACGTGGTGAGGACGTGGTCGGCGTACTGCGTGACCGGGCCGTCGGGGCGGCCGGTGATCGCCACCGTCGTCGCCCCGCGCTCGAAGGCCACCCGCAGCGGCTCTATGACGTCCCCCGTCGAGCCGGAGTGCGTGATGGCGATCGCCACGTCGCCCGCGCGCAGTTGCACGGCGTTGGTGACGGCCAGGTGCGGGTCGCTGTGGGCGTGCGCGAGCATCCCTATGCGCAGCAGCTTCTGTGTGAGGTCCTGGGCGACCAGGCCGGACGCCCCGACCCCGTACACATCGGTGCGGCGGGCCGTGGACAGCGCGGTGACGGCCGCGCCCAGTTGGACGGTGTCGAGACCGGCGGCGGTGTCGGCGAGGGTCTGCTGCTCGTCGTAGGCGAGCTTGGCGACCACGTCGGCGATCGGGTCGTCCACCGCGATGTCCGTCGTGATGGCCGGGGCGCGGCCCGACTGCTGCTGCGCGGCGAGCCCGGCGAGGGCCAGGCGCAGGTCCCGGTAACCCGGATAGCCCAGCAGGCGTGCGGTGCGTACGACCGTGGCCTCGCTGGTGCCGGTGAGCTCGGCGAGGCCCGTGACCGTGAGGGCCGCGCAGCCGGCCGGGTCGCCCGCGACGGCCTCGGCGACGCGCTGCATGGAACGCGTCATCGACGGCCCCAGCGTGCGGACTTTGGCCGCGAGAGCGGCCGGCGCGGGCGGGGCGCCGCCCGCCCCCGAGGAGCCACCGCGCTCGCGGGCGAAAATTTCCTTCACGTCTCGGGTCACGCTTGAAAGATATTTTCGGCGCGGCGTTCGGGTCAAGAGTGCGCACAATGGATCCATGGATCCCATCAGCCCCCTGGAGCAGGCGCTGCACGCCGCGCGCGCCCTCGTGCTGGCCGACCTCGTCGCGGGCCGCGTCGCCGACGCGGATGTCGTCTCCCTGGTCGAGGAGTCCGTCAAGCAGCGGCGGTGGTGGGTCGAGCAGTGGCCCGAGGGCGCCCGGTACGTGGCCGGCCTGGTCGCGCAGGACGTCCAGGACGCCCTGCTGGAGCGCTACGGCCGCTGGCCGCTGTGCCCCGTGTGCGGCACCGGCGACCCGCACGCCCTCGACGTCGAACCGGAGTTGGGGCCCGACCCGCACTGGGTGTGCAGCGAGGCGGGTGTGAAGGTCGCCGCGGTGGGGTCGCTGGGCGAGGCCATCGGCGGTCCGGCGTCCTCGTGAGGCCCGCATGACGATCTACATCGACCCGCCGACCTGGCCCGGCCACGGCCGCCTGTGGTCCCACCTGATCAGCGACGTCTCCTACGACGAACTGCACACCTTCGCCGCGGCCCTGGGCGTCCCCCGCCGGGCCTTCGAACGCGACCACTACGACATCCCCGAGCAGCGCTACGCCGACGCGGTGCGGGCCGGGGCGGTGGAGGTCGGCAGCCGCGAGGTGGTGCGGCTGCTGCACGCGGCGGGGCTGCGGCGGCCCAAGGGGCGCTATCCCTCGTGCGGTTCGCGCAGCTCGTAGGTCAGGTGCTCGGGGTCCTCGGCGACCTGGGTGAACCCGGCGCGCGTGAGCACGTTCTGCGACGGTGTGTTGTCCCGCTCGACGTTCGCGACGACGGTCCGCACCTCCGGCCGCCCCAGCGCCCACCGCGACAGCGCGCGCAGCGCCTCGGTGGCGTAGCCGTGGCCGCGGGCGCCCTCGACCAGGTCGTAGCCGACCTCGATGCGCCCCTCCGGGTCCGGGACGCTGTGGAAGCCCATGGCGCCGATCGCGCGGTCGTCCTCGCGCCGGACCAGCACGTACATGCCCCACTCCGGCCGGTGGACGCCGTCCTCGTACTGCTTGTACACCAGCCCCGCGCCGACCCGGGTGCCGTCGATCGGGCCGCCCTCGACCCACGCGAAGCCGCCGTCGCCGACCGTGGACAGGTCGGTGGCCGCCGCCGGGGTGGCGCCCTCCAGGGTGAGCCGCTCGGTGCCGATCACCAGGTTGTTGTTCCAGCGCCACTCGGTGAGCGGGGCGCGGCCGGCCAGTTCCCCGCGGCCGGTCGCCCACAGCAGGGTCGCCCACGGGGTGGGCCCCAGCTGGACGTGCGGGAAGATCCGGGTGAGCACGAAGTCGCACAGCCTGGGCGCCGGCTCGTACGCCACGCCCAGCCCCTCGGCGATGTCGTGCGTGTGCAGCAGCACCTCGGCCACGCCCATCGCGGCGAACCCCTCACGGTTCGCGCTGCGGAACGGGTACGGGTGGAAGGCCCGCACGTCACGCGGGGCGGTGCGGACCGCAGCGGCGAGCAGGGCCCCCGTCGTACGGATCACCTGCACCGCGCCGGCGTTGTCGGCGCCCTTCTCCAGCGACAGCTCGAACGGCGTGTACGCCTCCTGCTCCCGTCCCGCCAACTGACCCGCGTACGCGATGAGGTCCTCGGCGATGTGCACCGCCGTCTCCCGGCAGCTCCACTCCAGCCGCCCGGCCCGTACCCCTTCCCACTCCCGGTCGGCGACCGCCCCCAGCAGCCCCGCGCACTCGGCGACGGCCTGCTCCACCTGTTCCGCTCCCGTTGTCCACATGGTGGGCAGGCTACGAGGCGTCGTGGGGCGGGGGCGACAGCATTTCCAGCTCGGCGGTCAGGTTGTAGCGGGCCGTGGCCTCCCAGGCGGTGATGCCGTGGGGGGTCCTGAACAGGCGGGGCAGCTCCAGGAGTTGGCGGAGGATCGCGGCGCGGCCCGTGCGGAAGGCGTCGCTGGGGACGAAGTGGTACTCCTCGCGGACGGCGGTGGTGTACGCGGCGTACGCCGACGGGGGCGAAGCGAGGACCGAGAGGTCGGCGTCGCACAGGACCTGTCCGTCGGGGTCGTCGTCGGCGGGGTCGTGGGTGACGGTGAGGCGGACCAGGCGGGCCACCTCCGCGGTCTTCGCCTCGGGAACGCCGGCTTCCGCGAGGGCGCGTTCGGCGAGGCGGGCCGAGCGCTCCTCGTTCTCGGAGCGGTCGGGCAGGTAGACCGCGTCGTGGAACCAGGCCGCCAGCCGGACCACGTCCGGGTCGCGCGCGTACTTCCGGAGTTCGTCCACGCGGTCGAGGACCGCCGTGAGGTGCTCGACCGTGTGGTAGCGGCGCTGCGGCTCCTGCCAGCGGGCCAGCAGGTTGTCGGCGTACGGCGCCGGGTCCGGACCGCCGGCCGGGCCCCGGGCCGCTTCCAGGGCGCGGACGAAGCGGATGCGCAGGGAGTCGAGATCGGCCATGGGGGCATTCTCCCGCCGAGCGGGGTCGGGCACCTAGCGTGGGGTCCATGACGACTCCTGCTGATGTGCACGACGTACGGGACCCCGAGCAGCCCGGGCGGCTGCTCACGATCGAGCGTGACGCGCTGATCCCGCTGCTGCGGGGCCGGACCGGGGAGGACTTCGCCCGGCCGGTCGCCGCGTGCCCGGGCTGGACGGTGCGGGACGTGCTGGCGCACTGCTCGTCCGCGCTGACGCGGGTGGTGGAGGGCCGGTTCGAGGAGGGTGTGTTCTCACCCGAGTCCAACGACCGGGACATCGCGGAACGGGCCGGCTGGAGCGACGCGCAGGTCGTCGACGAGCTGGAGCGGGGGATGGGCGCGGCCGGGCCCGTGATCGCGCGGGCCGAGGGGAAGCTGGACATCCTCGCCGTGGGCGAGTGGGTGCACGCGGGGGACGTGCGCGAGACCTTCGGGGAGCCCGGGGCCTACGGCGGCGCCGGGCTGCCGGACGCGCTCGCGCTGCTCGCCCGGATCACCCGCGAGCGAGGGCACGTGCCGCTGCACGCCGACCTCGACGACCTGGACGAGCCGCTGCGGCTCGGCGAGAGCGGCGGCGAACGGCCCCCGGGCCGCTTCATCGGGGACGGGCCGACGCTCGTACGGCTGTACGCGGGGCGGCCGCTGGACGGGGCGCCGGCGTTCGAGCTGGCCGGGGTGGAGGCGAAGGAGCTGAACATCTTCGCCTGAGGCGCGCGCTCGGGGCGTGGGGTTC
>NZ_JAKEIO010000187.1 GCF_021474405.1 [Streptosporangium] indianense | reverse complement strand
CCCTGGCTCCCACGCCCCACGAACAGCCGACAGAAGATGTCGTAATTCGGCGCCCCCCTACCCGGCCCGGCGGCCTAGTCGAGCAGCCCCGGCTCGCTCCGGCTGACGTCCTCCCACATCGGCTGGTAGTTGATCCACGCGACCAGGTCGCCGCCCAGCTGCTCCCGGGTCGCCACCGCCATCCGGTGCTCGATCCGGACCGGCCGCCCCGCCGCCTGCGCGGTCAGCTGCACCTGGCAGGAGCGCTCCATCGACACGAACCACCAGGCCGCCGCGTCCACCGAGTCGCCGACGGTCAGCAGCCCGTGGTTGCGCAGCACGAGCGCCTTGCGGGAGCCCAGCACCTCCGCGATGCGCCGCCCCTCCTCGGCGTCGACGGAGACACCGGTGTACGTGTCGTAGAGGGCGTGGTCCTCGTAGAAGGCGCAGCTCTCCTGGGTGATCGGCTCGAGCAGTTCGCCAAGGGCCGCGAGCGCCCTGCCGTGCACCGAGTGGCAGTGGGCGACGGCGACCACGTCCGGCCGGGCGGCGTGGACCTGGGCGTGCACGGTGAAGGCGGCCTGGTTGACGTGGTAGCCGCCCTCGACGACCTGGCCGTCCTGGTTGGCGAGCACGAGGTCGCTCACGGTGACGTGCCGGAAGGGCATCCCGAACGGGTTGACCCAGAAGCAGTCGGTGAATTCCGGGTCCCGGGCGGTGATGTGGCCGGAGACGCCGTCCTCGTAACCGAGCCGCCCGAAGATCCTCAGGGCGCCGGCGAGCCGTTCCTTGCGGTGCCGGCGCTCGTCCTCGACCGACTCGTGCATCGGCGGCATGGCGAAGCGCAGCCGGTCGGTGGGCAGCGGCAGGGGCGGCGTGGGCCCGTGCATAGGTCCTCCAGCACTGATTCTGCGTACGGGCGGAAGTTACCGTCCGTGAGGCCGGGAAGAACAGGAGCGGTTCGTGAAGATGCCACGTGCGCCCCTGCGAGCACCCTGTGCCCATACGAGTGCCCCCTGGCTCCCACGCCCCACGAACAGCCGACAGAAGATGTCGTAATTCGGCGCGACACTCATCTCATGACAGCGAACTGGACGGCTTTCGCCGCAGCCGAACCGGATCTGGCCGGCACCGTGGAGAAGCGCTTCGGTGCCTTCACGCACCACATCCTCGCCACCCTCCGTAAGGACGGTTCGCCCCGCACCAGCGGCCTGGAAGTGCGGTTCCTCAACGGCGAACTGTGGCTCGGCATGATGCCCGACTCGCTCAAGGCCCTCGACCTGCGCCGCGACCCGCGCTTCGCGCTCCAGGCGAACCCCGGCGCGGGCACGGGCATGGGCGGCGGCGACGTCCGGATCAGTGGCCGGGCGATCGAGGTCGACGACCTGGAGACCAAGGCCGGATACGTCGAAGAGGTGGAACCGCCGGAGCCGTTCCACCTCTTCCGCACCGAGCTGACGGAGGTCGTACGGACCTACGTCGAGGACGACACGTACCTCGTCGTCCAGGTCTGGACGCCCGGCGCTCCGCTGCGCACGATCAAGCGCACATAGGCCCGGGGGTCACTCCCACTCGATGGTGCCCGGCGGCTTCGAGGTCACGTCGAGGACCACCCGGTTGACGTCCTTGACCTCGTTGGTGATGCGCGTGGAGATCCGGGCGAGGACGTCGTACGGCAGGCGCGACCAGTCGGCCGTCATGGCGTCCTCGGACGAGACGGGGCGCAGCACGATGGGGTGGCCGTAGGTGCGGCCGTCGCCCTGGACGCCGACGCTGCGCACGTCGGCGAGCAGGACCACCGGGCACTGCCAGATGTCGCGGTCGAGGCCGGCCGCCGTGAGCTCCTCGCGGGCGATGGCATCGGCCTCGCGCAGCAGGTCCAGGCGCTCCTTGGTGACCTCGCCGACGATGCGGATGCCGAGGCCGGGGCCGGGGAACGGCTGGCGCTGGACGATCTCCTCCGGCAGGCCGAGCTCCTGGCCGACCATGCGGACCTCGTCCTTGAACAGCTTGCGCAGCGGCTCGATCAGCTGGAACTCGAGGTCCTCGGGCAGCCCGCCCACGTTGTGGTGGGACTTGATGTTGGCGGTGCCGGTGCCGCCGCCGGACTCGACGACGTCCGGGTAGAGCGTGCCCTGGACCAGGAACTCCACGGCCGGGCCCTGGTCGGCGATGATCTCGGCCTGGGCCTGCTCGAAGACGCGGATGAACTCGCGGCCGATGATCTTCCGCTTCTCCTCGGGGTCGGAGACCCCTGCGAGTGCCTTGAGGAACCGCTCCTCGGCGTCCACGACCTTCAGCTGCACGCCGGTCGCGGCCACGAAGTCCTTCTCGACCTGCTCGGTCTCACCCTTGCGCATGAGGCCGTGGTCGACGTACACGCAGGTCAGCTGGGAGCCGATGGCCTTCTGCACGAGGGCCGCGGCGACCGCGGAGTCCACACCGCCGGACAGGCCGCAGATGGCGCGCCGGTCACCGACCTGCTCGCGGATGGCGGCGACCTGCTCCTCGATGACGTTGCCGGTCGTCCAGTTCGGCGTGAGCCCCGCGCCCCGGTAGAGGAAGTGCTCCAGCACCTGCTGCCCGTGCGTGGAGTGCATCACCTCGGGGTGGTACTGGACGCCGTAGAGCTTCTTCTCGTCGTTCTCGAAGGCGGCGACCGGCACGACGTCGGTCGAGGCCGTGACGGAGAAGCCCTCGGGGGCGGCGGAGCAGGCGTCGCCGTGCGACATCCAGACGGGCTGCTCGGCGGGGGTGCCCTCGAAGAGCGTGGAGGACACCTTGGAGACGTGCAGGTCGGTGCGGCCGTACTCGCGGGCGCCGGTGTTGTCGACGGTGCCGCCGAGGGTGCTCGCCATCAGCTGGAAGCCGTAGCACATGCCGAAGACGGGGACGCCGGCCTCGAAGATCTCGCGGTCCAGGCTGGGCGCGCCCTCCGCGTAGACCGACGAGGGGCCGCCGGAGAGGATGATCGCCGCGGGGTTCTTGGCGAGCATCTCCTGGACCGGCATGGTGCTCGGCACGATCTCGCTGTAGACCCGCGCCTCGCGGACGCGACGGGCGATGAGCTGGGCGTACTGCGCGCCGAAGTCGACGACCAGGACGGTGTCGGCGGCGTTGGCAGCGGGAGTCGCTGATGACACGGGGTGCCTTCCGGCGGTGGGGCGGGGGTCTTGTGCCACCCGATTCTACCGGGGGGCCGCCGGGCTCCTGCCGTGAGCCGGACGACCGCCCCGTCTCAGGATGCGAACCGGCTTGGACGGCCCCGGGGCGGGGTGCATACTTGCCCCCATGTTCCAGCAGCAGACGTTCGTCTTTACCTATGGCATCCGGCCCGCCGGACGCCATGGTCGTGCTGCTTGAGCAACTGACGAGCGACTTCCCAGGCGCCCCGGGCCGACAAGGCCCGGGGCGTCTGTCGTCGTCCGGGCCGTGTCACCCCGGGGCGGCCCCGACGACGAGGAGCCCCCCATGACCGCCATCGACACGACCGCCGTCGACGTGACCGGCGCCCGCACCCCCGAGGCCGCCGACGTGATCACCGGCGCACGCGAGCGGATCGACGCGCTCGACGACCGGATCATCGGCCTGATCCAGGAGCGGGTGGCCGTCTCCGCCGTCATCCAGGAGGCGCGGATCGCCTCCGGCGGACGGCGCGTGAACCTCTCCCGCGAGATGGACGTCCTCGGCCACTACAGGGAGGCGCTGGGCAAGCCGGGAACCGCGCTCGCGATGACCCTGCTGGAGCTGTGCCGCGGCAAGATCTGAAGCCACGCGATCCCGAAGCGGACAGATCGAAGCCTCGGGATGCGGAGCCTCGGGATCCGGAGCCTCAGGGCCCGGGTCCCTGTTCCCGGGAAAAGACGTACGCATCGCTCTCACCCGTACGGCGCGTGACCGACCCGGCACCGCGTCGTTGGTCCCGGTGTCCGTGCCAGCCAGGGGCGGGCCCGAAAGAACCACGCGTGGCTCACTGGGGCGATGAGACGCACGGATCGTGCCGTGCGTCGTGGGACCTCGCTCCAGGGACGTGACCGGACGGCAGGGGACAGCAGCCCGGTCACCAAGAGAACGGTCGGCTCCGGGGACGCCCGGGGCCGACCGGCGGACCTTGCATAAATGCACGAGTCTGGGTCAAACGGTTGCGGGCGCCGCGTTCATCCAGCACGATGCGTACACAGTCCAAGTCCCCCAGCGGCCACCCGCATTGCCGTACTGCCAGAGGTACAGACCAGCGGCGCAACCCCCCGGCGCCGCTTCCAGGCACCGGCGCTGCCCTGACGTCGGTGCTGACGAGAAGAAGGGCCCCGCGGCTCCACCCGCGGGGTCCTTCGCTCTGCCTGGTGCCGGTCACCGTCCGCTCACGTGCGGGTGACCCTCCCGCAGGCGCCGCCGTCGTCGTGGTCGATGCCCCTGCTCCGGTCGTACGGGTCCGTCGCCGGGCCGCTCGGGTCGGGGCCCTCGGACGGGCTCGACGCGAACCCCGGATGCAGGTACCCGTCGTGGACGTCACAGGCGGAGTTGCCTATCTCCTGGTCGTACTCGACCAGCAGCACCCGGCCCGGTGTGACCTTGTACCGGGCGGGATCGGCGAGTTCGACGTCGAGGACCCTGCGCACGATGGTGCGGGTGACCTCGGGAGGGCCGTCCGCCCGCACGACGGGGTAGACGAAGGTGTAGTCGGCGCGCACCGCGACACCACCCTGCGTTCCCTTCTTGAACGTCATGCGCCCGCGGGTCTTGATCACGTCGCCGACCGGACGCACCTCGTCGGGGTCGAAGCGGCTGAACAGGGTCACCGGGTCGTGCTCCCTGCTGGGTGAACGCAGCCCGGTGTCGAGGTCGTCGAGGAGCCCGGGCTGCTTGGGGTCCAGCACGGAGAGCGCGGCAGCGGGGCGCGCCCCGCGTACGGCCTTCCGGTCGAGGTTGGCGCCCACCAGCAGCTTCTTCGTCAGCTTCAGCGCCTCTTCCACCCGGCCGGCGGAGACCGCGCCGACGGCCTTCGCCTCCGGCAGGACGATGCCGGCCTCGCCGTCGGCCCAGCGCAGGGCCGGGGAGCCGGCGAACGGCCGGTCCAGGGTGGGGGTTTCCGGGTCCGACGCACCCGGCGCGGCGCTGGGCGCCGCCGTCTCGTCGGGCAGCGGTGAGGCCTCGGCCGCCTGCGGACCCCCGGTGCCGAAGGGGTCGCCGGGCAGTGACGACGGCTTCAGGGCGATCAGCACCACGGCCGCCGCGACGGTCACACCGAGCGCCGCCCACAGCTTGCGGCGCCGGGCGGCGCGGCCGTTCGTCCCCTGCCACTCCGGCCCGGTACGCCACCCGGGTGGCTGCTCGCCCCGGGCGTCCTGTTCGCGTAGCCGCTCGGTCACCATGCGGGCCCGCGCGGACGGCTCCTTCGGGGCGGAGGATCGGATGTCCCGCTCGGTGTCGCGGATGAACTGCTCCCAGACGTCGTCGGGGAGCCCGGAGGCCGACGACGAATCGTCGGACGGTTTCTCAGACACGAACCCAAGATCTAAGCGTGTGGCAAGGGCATTCACAAGAAGGTCTTGGGTGTGACCCAACGCACATAAGAATTCTGTGAATGCCAGCACAACCATTCACAGGTGTCACGGATCAAACCTGCCGAACCAAGGGCCACTCCCGCGCCCCACACGCGGAGGCCTCCCCCAACGTTCGTGCCGCATCCCGCGGTACGCCGGACTCTCCGAGGTCTTCATGAAGCTTCGCCGCGCCATGGCAGCAGCGGCCGCAACGGCGGTCATAGCCCCGGTGGCACTGCTCGCGGCACCGGCCGCGTACGCGACCGAAGAAACCACGCCTACGCCGAGCGCGTCCGTGAGCGAGTCCGCTCCGGAGACGTCGGCCTCGCCTTCCGCTTCCGAGTCCACGCCCGCCGAGACCACCACCACGCCGGCCCCGAGCACGTCCGCGAGCGAGTCCGCTCCCGAGACGTCCAGCTCGCCGAGCGCGTCCGCGAGCGAGTCCTCCCCCGCCCCCAGCGCCTCCGAGCCGGAGGAGTCGGAGTCCCCCGACCCCGAGCCCTCGGTGTGCGAGGACACCAAGGTCGACGTCAGCATCACCGGCCTGCCGGGCAAGATCGCCGCGGGCAGCGGCTGGCACAAGTTCTCGCTGAACGTGCTGAACAACAGCGACTCCACCCTGAACGACCTCGACTTCTTCGCCGGGGCCTCCCCCGACAAGAACGGCGAGGAGCTGTTCACCAGCAAGCAGGTCCAGCTCCAGGCCTGGGACCCGCAGGACAAGACCTGGGTCGACCTCAACGAGGGCGGCTACGCGGTCGGTTACGTCGGCTACACCGACGAGCTGAAGCCCGACTACGAGGTCGACATCCCGCTGCGCCTCAACGTGAGCAAGTCCGCCCCGGTCGGCGCCGGCTTCTCGCTCGGCGCGACGATCTACGGCGACGACGACGACCAGTGCACCGGCTTCGGTGACGTGTCGTACAAGTTCCAGATCGTCTCCACCGGTACGGACACCGACGGCACCAAGCCGCAGGAAGGCGGCAAGGCGCCCGTCACCGACGAGAAGCCGAGCGGTGACACGCCGGAGGTCACCGGCAGCCTCGCCGAGACCGGTTCCAGCTCCGCCCTGCCGATGATCAGCCTGGTCGGCGGTGCCGCGGTCGTGGCCGGTGCCGGTGCGATCTTCGTCGTCCGTCGCCGCAAGGCCGGCGCACAGGCGTAAGCCACAGCGGCCGACAGGCCGCACCAGCAGAAGAGGGACCTGCGCTCGGAGGGGGGTGCAGGTCCCTCTTCTGTGTCGTCCTCCTGGTGGGGACCCCGGTTACTTCTTCGGTGGTACGGCCGGCATGCCGAGGAACGGCAGCCGCAGCGCACCGAACGCCTCCGCCGGGACCGCCGGGGACTTCGGCTCGACCGGCTGGAGCCGCACGTAGGCCGTGCCCTGCTCGGGACGCTGGTCGGGCTCGCCCTTGTTGGGCCAGTACGACATCGCCCGTTCGGCCTGGGCGGTGATGGTGAGGGACGGGTTGACGCCCAGGTTGGCGGAGACCGCGGCGCCGTCGACGACCGAGATGCCCGGGTGGCCGTAGAGGCGATGGTACGGGTCGATCACGCCGGAGTCGCGGGAGTCGCCGATGGGGCAGCCGCCGAGGAAGTGGGCGGTGAGCGGGGTGCCCATCAGTTCGCCGACGTTGGAGCCGGCGAAACCGTTGATCTCGGCGGCCAGCGCCGAGGCGCCCTTCGTCGCGGCCTTGATCTGCTTGGGGTTGGGGGCGCCGTGGCCCTGCCGGGCGGTGAGCAGGCCGCGGCCGACGCCCGACGGCTTCAGGTACGTCGTCAGGGAGTTGTCCACCGACTGCATCACCAGGCCGATGATGGTCCGCTCCGACCAGCGGCGGTTGGACAGCGAACGCAGTACCAGCAAGGGGTGTCTCGCCGCGTTGGCGAGGAAGCCCAGGACCCGCGAGGCGCCCGAGTCCGTCCCCGCGTACGGGACCTGGAGGATGGACAGGCCGCCCATCGCGTTGGAGCCCTTGCCGTAGCGAACCGGTTCGATGTGGGTGTCGGCGTCGGGGTGGATGGAGGACGTGATGGCCACGCCCCGCGTGAAGTCGGCCTTCGGCGCGCCGTGCGCCTTGCGGTAGCGCCGGTCGTCGGTCTGGGCGCCGACCAGGGCCTCGGAGTTGGTGCGGGTCAGCTCGCCCAGCCGGTCCGAGAGGTGGGGCAGCTGGCCGCCCGCCTTCATGCGGTGCAGCAGGGTCTGGGTGCCGTAGGTGCCGGCGGCGAGGACGACCTTGCGGGCGGTGTAGGTGCGGCCCTTCGCCTTGCGGCCGCGGTCCGTCGGCAGGGTGGCGATCGCATAGCCGCCGCGCGAGTCGTCGGTGACCGAGAGCACCGTCGTCATGGGGTGGACCACCGCGCCGGCCTTCTCGGCGAGGTGCAGGTAGTTCTCGTTGAGGGTGTTCTTCGCGCCGTGCCGGCAGCCGGTCATGCACTCGCCGCACTCGGCGCAGGCCCTGCGGGACGGGCCCGCGCCGCCGAAGTACGGGTCGGGCACCTCCTGGCCCGGCTTCGCCTTCGCCGTCCCGTCGGCGTCCTCGCCGTCGCCGAAGAAGACACCGACCGGAGCGAGGTGGAAGGTGTCGCCGCAGCCCATCTTCTCCGCCGCCGCCTTCAGGTGGACGTCGGACGGTGTCATGGTCGGGTTGAGGCGGACGCCCAGCATCCGGCGGGCCTGGTCGTAGTACGGCGCGAGTTCGTCCTGCCAGTCGGTGATGTCACGCCACTGGGGGTCCTCGAAGAACGGCGTCGGCGGGACGTAGAGGGTGTTGGCGTAGTTGAGGGAGCCGCCGCCCACGCCCGCGCCCGCCAGGACCATGACGTTGCCCAGCAGATGGATGCGCTGGATGCCGTACATGCCGAGCTTCGGCGCCCACAGGTAGTTCTTCAGGTCCCAGGAGTTCTTGGGGAGGGTCTCGCGGGTGAAGCGCCGGCCGGCCTCCAGGACGCCTACGCGGTAGCCCTTCTCGGTGAGGCGCAGGGCGGTCACCGAGCCGCCGAAGCCGGAACCCACGACGATGACGTCGTAGTCGTAAGCGTCCTGAGGCACGTGCCGTCTCTCCTTCGAGTGTGCAGTGCGGGTGGCTCAGCGGAACCCGAACGCCTTCATCAGGCGCAGGCTCCTGCTCATGAACTGGGCGTACTTCTCGTCGTCCATGCCCAGGGACGGGGCCATAGGGATGACCCGCTGGTGGGCGACCGTCTGCGCCTCGGTGTACTTGAGGATGCCCTCGGAACCGTGGCGGCGGCCGAGGCCGGAGTCCTTCATGCCGCCCATGGGGGACTGGACGCTGCCGTAGGCGGGGGCGTAGCCCTCGTTGATGTTGACCGTCCCGGTGCGCAGGCGGGCGGCGACCTCCTGGCCGCGGCGGCCGTTCTTCGTCCACACCGAGGAGTTCAGGCCGTACGCCGTGGCGTTGGCGCGCTCGATCGCCTCGTCCTCGTCCTTGAAGCGGTAGACCGAGACGACCGGGCCGAAGGTCTCCTCGCCGCAGACGGACATGTCCGTGACGACCCCGTCGAGGATCGTGGGCTCGAAGAAGTACGGGCCGATGTCGGGGCGTGCCACACCGCCCGCGACGACCTTCGCGCCCTTGGCCACGGCGTCCTCCACGTGCCGCGTGACCGTCTCGAGCTGCCGCTCGCCGACCAAGGAGCCCATGTCGGCGCCGTACGCCAGGGACGTGCCGAGGCGCATCGCCTTCGTCCGGGCGGCGAAGCGCTCCAGGAAGGCGTCCGCGATCGACTCGTGGACGAACAGCCGCTCGATGGATATGCACAGCTGGCCGGCGGAGGAGAAGCAGGCGCGGACGGCTCCGGCCGCCGCCTTCTCGATGTCGGCGTCCTCCAGGACCAGCATGGCGTTCTTGCCGCCGAGTTC
Source organism: [Streptosporangium] indianense (assembly GCF_021474405.1). GTDB lineage: Bacteria > Actinomycetota > Actinomycetes > Streptomycetales > Streptomycetaceae > Streptomyces > Streptomyces indiaensis. The sequence continues at coordinate 1,608 of NZ_JAKEIO010000187.1, read as the reverse complement.
GAGGGAGACGCCGACCAGCCGGGCGGCCGCGCCCTGGGCGACCTCGCGGCCGGTGCGGGTGGAGCCGGTGAAGGAGACGTAGTCGGCGTGCCGGACGACCTCGGGGCCGACGACCGGACCTTCTCCGAGGACGACCTGGAAGACGTCGGCGGGCAGACCGGCCTCGATGAGCAGGTCACGGGCCCACAGGGCGGTCAGGCAGGTCTCCGTGTCCGGCTTCATGACGACCGCGTTGCCCGCGACGAACGCCGGGAGCGCGTCGCCCACGGACAGTTCCAGCGGGTAGTTCCAGGGGGCGATCTGACCCACGACCCCGCGCGGGTGGCGCAGTTCGGTGACCTTGGTGAGGGTCGGCATGGCGCCGGCGTGCCGCTTGGGGCGCAGATAGGCGGGGGCCTTGCGGCCGTAGTGCCGGGCGGCGACCGCGACGGCCTGGACCTCCTCGTGGCCGTGCAGGCGGGCCTTGCCGGTCTCCAGCTGGATCAGGTCGAGCACCTCGGCCTGTCGCTCCAGCACCAGGTCGTGGAAGCGGAGCAGGACGGCGGCGCGCTGCCGTACGGGGGTCTGCGCCCACACGGCCTGGGCGGCGCGGGCCAGTTCGAAGGCCTGCGCCACGTCCTCGGGCGTCGACTCGGGGAGGTCGGCCAGCTTCTCACCGGTGAACGGCGTGTGGTTGGCGGTCCGGCCCGAACCGACCACACCCTTGGTGAGCTGGGCGACCAGCTCGGGCGTGACCACGTCCGCGGCGGTGCGGACACCCTCCGGGGCGGGGGCGTGAGGGTTCCTACCCGTCTGTGCCGTGCCGGTCTGTGCCGTTCCGGTCTGTACCGTGCCGGTCTCTGCCGTCTTCTCGGCGGCCTGCGCGTCCGTCATGAGCCGCAGGGTATGCCGCGAAGGAGGCTTTGGGTACCCGTCGGTAATACGGCTTCACCGACCGCACACACGACGCCAGTGACTGCTGGCAACAAACGCGCTGATCAGGACGTTGTGCGGTGACGGGTGTGTGATTCAGCCTTTTACGATCGTGAGCCGCTCCCGGGCTCCCTCGAACACCGAGGTGCCCTCTTCCTCCTCCGGCGTGCCCCTGGGCATGTCGACGCGGAGTTCGTACATGCGGTCGTCCTCGGTGCGGACGACTGCCCGCAGGAGCCGCCGGGGCACACCGCCCCGCTGGTACGCGGTGTCGGCGAAAGCCGCTTCGTGGCCCTGGACGCCGGTGCGGGCGTACCGGGTCTCTCCCCCGGCGTCGTGTGCCCTGGCCTGTTCCATCGGCGCGGCCGGGGCCTTGTCCCAGCTGAGGATGCGGACTTGGATCGTGCCGGCTTCGGTGTCGCCGTAGCGCGCGGTGCGGGGCTGGTCGGTCGCGCTGCCGGTACGGCCGAGGGGCCGGTAGTGGCCGGGGAGATGGAGGACGACCCCCATGTCCGGCTCGGGACGCGGGGTCCAGGCGTCGGCTGCGCCGGCCGCGTCGGTGACCTGCCCGGCGCTCTCGGCGCTGCTGGGTTCGGCGAGTTGGGTGACGGCGCCCATGCCTCCGGCGAGCAGGGCGGACAGGAGGGCGAGGGGGCCGGGGCGGAGGATGCTCTGACGCTTGGCGGGGAGGGGGTC
>NZ_JAKEIO010000186.1 GCF_021474405.1 [Streptosporangium] indianense | reverse complement strand
GACCCTGCCCCCTCCACCCCCGCCGCCGGGCCGGTGCCGCGTGGTCCGGGGGCGCGTCGCCGGCTCACCGGTGGTGCCGTACCGCCCGCCGCAGATGCTCCGCCGTGAACGACCCCTTCGCCTCCAGCAGCCGGCGCGGCGTCCCCTCGAAGACGATCGCGCCGCCGTCCCGGCCGCCGTCCGGGCCGAGGTCGACGACCCAGTCGGCGCGGGCGACCACGTCCAGGTTGTGCTCGACCACGACGACCGTGTTGCCCGAGTCCACCAGCCGGTCCAGCAGGGTGACGAGTCCTTCCACGTCCGCCATGTGCAGGCCGGTCGTCGGTTCGTCGAGGACGTAGACCGCCCCGGTCCGGTGCAGTCGTGTGGCCAGCTTGATCCGCTGCCTCTCGCCGCCGGAGAGGGTGGAGAGGGGCTGCCCGAGCGTCAGATACGTCAGTCCTACGTCCCGCAGGGCGCGCAGCCGGCGCTCTGCGCCCGGGTCGTCGAAGAAGTCGAGCGCCTGCTCGGCGGTCATCTCCAGGACGTCCGCGACGGACCTGCCCCGCACGGTCAGCCGTAGCACCTCCTCCTTGAAGCGCCGCCCCTCGCAGGCGTGGCAGGTCGTCGTCACCGGGTCCATGAAGGCCAGGTCGGTGTAGAGGAGGCCCCGGCCCTCGCAGGTGTCACAGGCTCCGCCGGAGTTGAAGCTGAACAGGCCCGCCTCGGTCCCCGTCTCACGGGCGAAGACCTTGCGGACCGTGTCCATGATGCCCAGGTAGGTCGCCGGGGTGGAACGGCCCGAGATGCCGATCGACGACTGGTCGACGACCACGGCCTCGTCGTGCGCCGCGGTGAACTCCCCGGCCAGGGTGCTCTTCCCGGACCCGGCGACCCCGGTCACCGCCGTGAGCACACCGACCGGGAACCGTACGGTCACGTCCCGCAGGTTGTGACGGCGGGCGCCCTTCACCCACAACTCCCCGGTGGGCTCCCGCACCTCGTCCTTGACCGCCGTACCGCGGCGCAGGCACCGTCCGGTGAGCGTGCCGGACGCCGCCAGCTCCCGTGCCGTCCCCTCGAACACCACCGTGCCGCCGCCCGCCCCGGCCCCCGGACCCATGTCGACGACATGATCGGCCAGCGCGATCACGTCCGGGTCGTGCTCGACGACCAGCACGGTGTTGCCCTTGTCGCGCAGCCGCAGCAGCAGGTCGCCGAGGCGGCCCACGTCCCGCGGGTGCAGTCCGACGCTCGGCTCGTCGAAGATGTACGTCATCCCGGTCAGGCTGGAGCCCAGGTGCCGCACCGTCTTCAGACGCTGTCCCTCCCCGCCGCTGAGCGTGGCCGTCTCCCGGTCGAGGCTGAGGTAGCCGAGGCCGATCGCCTCGATGCGCTCCAGCGCGGTGACGGCGGCCGAGGCGATCGGCCCGGCCACCGGGTCGTCGATCTCCTTCAGCACGGCGATCAGGTCCGTGACCTGCATGCGGGTGCAGTCGGCGATCGACCGGCCGTTGACGCGGGTCGCGAGCGCCGCCGCGTTCAGCCGGGCTCCCTGGCACGTCGGGCAGGCGCCCTCCACCAGGTACGCGCGCACCAGGTCCCGGGTCTTCTGGCTCATGGCCGACAGGTCCCGCTTCAGGTACAGCCGCTCGAAGCGGACGGCCAGCCCCTCGTACTCGGTGGTCCAGGTGCCGCCGGTGCCGTTGACGGTGACCTTGCTGCCCGGCCGCCCACGCATGAGGAATTCCCGCTCGGCGGCCGTGAACCGTCCGACCGGCTTGTGCGGGTCCAGGTCGGTGCTGTTGGTGTAGGCCTGCCCCTGCCAGGTGCCGGCGGCGAACGGCGGGAAGCGGACCGCCCCGTCGGCGAGGGAACGGTCCGGGTCCAGGATCCGGTCCCAGTCGGGCCGCACCGTCCGGCCGAGACCGTCGCACTCGGGGCACATGCCCGACGGGTCGTTGAACGAGTACGCCGTCGCCGGCCCGGCGCTCGGCGTGCCGTGCCGGGAGAACAGCACCCGGATCACGGAGTAGACGTCCGTCATGGTGCCGACGGTCGACCGGGAATGGCCGCCGATCTGCCGCTGGTCGACGACGATGGCCGGGGTGAGGTGCTCCAGGCCGTCCGCGTGCGGCCGCTCGAACTTGGGCAGCCGGTTGCGGACGAACCACGGGTACGTCTCGTTCAGCTGGCGCTGCGACTCCACCGCGATCGTGTCGAAGACTACGGACGACTTCCCCGACCCCGAAACGCCGGTGAACACCGTCAGCCGGCCTTTCGGGATGCGGAGGGTGACGTCCTTGAGGTTGTTCTCGCGTGCTCCGGTCAGGGTGATGGCATCGTGTGCGAAGTCGGTCATGCCTCCGACGCTAGGAGGGAATCCCGACAGCCTCTGGCGTGATTTCCTTCAGTTCTCCCTCCTCCAGCAGCAGCCAGCGCGTGATGCCGACGGACTCCAGGAACGGCAGGTCGTGACTGGCCACGACCAGCGCTCCCTCGTACGACTCCAGTGCCGTGGTGAGCTGCCGGACGCTGGCCATGTCGAGGTTGTTGGTCGGCTCGTCCAGCAGGAGCAGCTGCGGGGCGGGCTCGGCCAGCATCAGCGCGGCCAGCGCGGCCCGGAAGCGCTCGCCGCCGGACAGCGTCGCCGCCTTCTGGTCGGCGCGGGCGCCCCGGAACAGGAAGCGCGCCAGCCGCGCCCGGACCCGGTTGTTGGTCGCGCCCGGCGCGAACCGGGCCACGTTCTCGGCGACGGACAGCTCCCCGTCGAGGACGTCGAGCCGCTGCGGCAGGAACCGCAGCGGGACGTGCGCCCGCACCTCGCCCGACTCCGGGGCGAGCTCGCCGGTGATCGTGCGCAGCAGCGTGGTCTTGCCCGCGCCGTTGCGCCCGATCAACGCGACCCGCTCCGGTCCGCGCAGCTCGACGCCGCCCTTCACCCGGGCGCCCCAGCGGAGCCCGAGATCCTGGAGGGTGAGGACGGTCCGCCCCGGCGGCACGGCCGTGTACGGCAGGTCGACGCGGATCTCGTCGTCGTCCCGTACGGCCTCCACCGCCTCGTCGAGCCGCTCCCTGGCCTCGGCGAGCTTCTCCTCGTGCATGATGCGGTGCTTGCCCGCGGACTCCTGCGCCGCGCGCTTGCGCGCCCCCATGACGATCTTCGGCTCGCGCTTCTGATCCCACATCTTCTGCCCGTACCGCTTGCGGCGGGCCAGTTTGACCTGGGCGTCGGCCAGTTCGCGCTTCTGCTTGCGGAAGTCGGACTCGGCGACGCGCACCATGCGCTCCGCCGCCTCCTGCTCGATCTCCAGCGCCTCCTCGTAATCGGTGTAGTTGCCGCCGTACCAGGTGATGTCGCCGGAGCGCAGGTCGGCGATCTGGTCGACGAGATCCAGCAGTTCACGGTCGTGGCTGATCACGACCATCACGCCCGGCCAGGACTGGACGGCCGCGTACAGCCGCCTCCGGGCGTACAGGTCGAGGTTGTTGGTCGGCTCGTCCAGCAGCAGCACGTCGGGCCGGCGCAGCAGCAGCGCGGCCAGGCGCAGCAGGACCGACTCGCCGCCGGACACCTCGCCGATGGTGCGGTCCAACTCCACGTGGCCCAGGCCGAGTTCGCCCAGGGTGGCGAGGGCGCGCTCCTCGACGTCCCAGTCGTCGCCGACGGTGTCGAAATGCGCCTCGCAGGCGTCGCCCGACTCGATGGCGTGCAGGGCGGCGCGCTGTGCGGCGATGCCGAGGGCTTCGTCGACGCGCAGGGTGGTGTCGAGCGTGACGTTCTGCGGGAGGTATCCGACCTCGCCGGCCACGCGGACGGTGCCGTCGGCCGGTGCGAGTTCACCGGCGATCAGCTTGAGCAGGGTGGACTTTCCCGAGCCGTTGACGCCGACCAGGCCGGTCCGGCCGGGGCCGAACGCGACGTCCAGGCCCTCGAAGACGGGACTGCCGTCGGGCCAGGCGAACGCAAGGGACGTAACGGTGATGGAAGCGGACATGGGGGCCTCGCTCGCGGTTGCTCGAAGCGGTCAGGGGCAAACGCGTGTCGAGACACCTGCGACCAGGGGAGGAGGCTCCGTGGGCACGTCACGGACATGAGAAATGCCCTGCACCGGGAGGACGGCTCGAACGCCGAGGTCGCACGCAGCGCACACCGGAGGGTGTGACGCGGTGTCTCAGGACCTCAGACGAGCAACGTCCTTCTCCAATCGGCGGCAACAGGACGTTGTACACCGTACGAAGGCGCTGTGAGCGATGTCAACGCCTTTACGGGGAACCCGGTCTTCCTGCTCGAAGGAGGCTCCCGTGCCCAACGCACCGCTCTCACTGCCGGCCCGGCTCTGTCTGCTGGCCTGGGACACCGGGCGACCGGCCGCCGGCACCGCCCCGCGCACCGACCTGGTGCGGGCCGGCGCCCTCGTCGAACTGGCCCGGCGCGGGCTGCTGACCGACGTGGACGGCATCGCCACGCCGGTGGACCTGGACGCGAGCGCGGGTGACCCGGTCCTCGACGGGCTGCTGGACCTCGTCCGCGAGTCCTGCCCCCACTCCTGGCGCACCTGGGTGACGCTGCGGGCGCGGGTGACCTCCGACGCCGTGCGGGAGCAACTGGTGGCGCAGGGGTACGTCCGGGCGGAGAAGAGACGCGTGCTCGGCGTCTTTCCGTCCGTGGAGTACGCGCTGGCACGGGTGGTCGTCGTGCAGGCGCTGCGGGAGGAGACCGGTCAGGCTCTTCGGGGGCCGCTGCCGGCCGCCGGGATCTGCGACCGCGACGCGGCGGTGGCCGTCCTCGCCGCCGCCGCGCACCTCTTCGGTGAAGGCCCCCTCGAACAGCGCACCCGGGAACTGACCGAACGGGCCGCAGAGGCGAGGCCCGGGCTGGCCCGCATCGTCCGCGAGGTGAGCACGACCCTGACCGAGCGGAGGGCGAGGAGCGCGGTGACCGCCTCGCACTGAACCCCCCGCGGCCGAGTGCGAGGCCGACGCCCTGGCGTAGCCGGTCCGTCAGCTCAGCACGCGTCGCGCATCAGCTCGGCGAGGCCGTGGTCCAGATCGAGCTGGAGGTGCTCCAGGCCTACGGGCACGAGTTCGCTCGTGGCCTCGAGGAACCGGCGGATCTCGCTCGAGCGGACGTGGACCACGGCGGTGCCCTCGGGCGCGTGGAACTCCAGCACCGTGCGGTCGTAGCCGTAGGGTCGCACCCGCACGTCGCCGTGCCCCTCGGCGCTCTTCTGGCCCGCGGCGAGCAGCTCGCGGGAGAAGGTCCAGCAGACGTCGACGCCCTCCAGCGTGGCCGGGGCGGGGAAGGTCATGCGGACCGCGAACGGATCACGCCGGTCGTAGTGCAGCGTCGCGGGAATGCTCGGCATACGCGGCGCGGCGGCGACGAGGCGGGCCTCCACGGGCTGCTCGATGACGATGGACAACGCCTTTGCTCCCTTGTGACGGCTGGACGGACACTTCCGGGCGGATGAGGCCGGGCACTGGAAGAGACGACGGAATCAGCCAATCCGTGCACACGAATGGCGAGTGACCTCTGTCACCGCGTTCATGCACCGGAGTGACGTGACTCTCCTCGTGTGCCCCGAGGGCATGTCTGGTGCAGGGCGCACGAGCGGTGAGGCCGTCTGGACGGCACCCGGGACGTGGGCTAGCTTCGCCCGCCATGAGGCGTACGGGGAGCACGCGACGGGCGGGACGGACACGGCGCAGGGCGATCGCGATGGCGGCCTGCGCGGCGGCACTGGCGGCCCTGACCGCCGTACCCGCGCAAGGACACGAGCCGGAGCGCGGGGCGCCGCACTGGGAACTCAAGGACACCGGCGCCCCGGAGGCGCGCTTTCGGGGCCTCGCCGCCGTCAGCCGGAACGCCGCTTGGGTCGCCGGCACCGGCGGCACCGTCCTGCGCACCACCGACGGCGGCGCGAGCTGGCGGAACGTGTCGCCGCCGGGCGCGGGGGAGTTGCAGTTCCGGGACGTGGAGGCGTTCGACGCGCGCCGGGCCGTGGTGCTGGCGATCGGCGAGGGGGAGGCGTCCCGGATCTACCGCACCGACGACGGCGGAGCGACGTGGACGGAGTCCTTCCGCAACCCCGACCCCAAGGCGTTCTACGACTGCCTCGCCTTCTTCGACCACCGCCACGGACTCGCGATGAGCGACCCGGTGGACGGCCGGTTCCGCATCCTGTCGACCGGCGACGGCGGCCGCTCCTGGACGGTGCTGCCCGACCGGGGGATGCCGGCCGCGCAGGAGGGCGAGGCCGGGTTCGCTGCGAGCGGCCAGTGCCTGGTGACGTCCGGGCCGAAGGACGTCTGGCTCGCCACCGGCGGGGCGGCCCGCGCGCGGGTCCTGCACTCCACGGACCGGGGCCTCACCTGGCGGGCCACCGACGCGCCCCTCCCCGCGGGAGATCCCGCCCGGGGCGTGTTCGCGCTGGCGTTCCGCGACCGCTCCCGGGGCCTCGCCGTCGGCGGCGACTACCGCCCCGACCAGCCCTCGCCGCGCGCCGCCGCCCGCACCGCCGACGGCGGCCGCACCTGGCGTCCGGCGGTCACGCCCGTGTCCGCCTACCGCTCCGGCGTCGCCTGGCTCCCGCACAGCCGGGCCGCCGCCCTCGCCGTCGGCCCCACCGGCACCGACCTCACCACCGACGCCGGCCGGACCTGGCGGGCCGTGGACACGGGCTCCTACGACACCGTCGACTGCACGCCGGACCACGGGTGCTGGGCCGCAGGTGAGAAGGGCCGGGTTGCCCGCCTGGAGCAGTGAGCATGCGGGGTGCCCTGATCGTTGGCAGTGTGGGTACCCGTTCACTGATCGGGAAAGGAAGTGAGCGCAGATGCCACGCGGTTCGAGCTCCAAGCGGGAGCGCCAGTACGAGCACATCAAGGAAAGTGCGAAGGACCGGGGCGAGAGCACCGGCCGCGCCAAGGAGATCGCCGCGCGCACGGTGAACAAGGAGCGTGCCCGCGCCGGCGAGTCCAAGACGGCCAGCCGCACCTCCACCAAGGACATGTCCTCGGGCAAGCGGGGCGGCCAGCGCTCGGGGCAGGGCTCCCAGGGGCCCACCTATGACCAGCTGTACCAGGAGGCCAAGCGCAAGGGCGTAGAGGGCCGTTCCAGCATGAACAAGAGTCAGCTTCAGCGCGCCCTGGGCAAGTGAGGCGGACGCCTCAGAGGGTCTCGCGGTAGGACTCGAGAGCGGGTGCCGTCTTCGTGGCCGTGAACTCGGTGACGCGGTAGGCGCACACGCCCGCGACGACGAACGGATCCTGCGCGGTGATCTCCTCGATGCGCGCGCGGTCCCCCGCGACGGCGATGATCACCCCGCCGTCGCGGGGGTTCTTGCGCCCGGACGCGAGGAAGACCCCCTGCCGGTACTGCTCGTCGAGCCAGACCACATGCTCCTCCAGCACGGCGTCGACGGCGTCCAGCGGGGCGGTGTACGTCAGTTCCAGCACGAACATGACCGGGAGCCTACCCCCGGGCACCCGTCCGGCCGCCGGGCAGCCCGTAGGCTCGGGCCCACCATGACGACCGTACGCATTCCCCAGGACTGGCCCGCCACCGAGGAACAGGCCCGTGCCGTGCAGGACGCTCTGCGCACCCGCGTGATCCTCGGCGAACCGGGACCCCCGCCCGGAACGGGCCGTGTGACCGGGGTCGACGTCGCGTACGACGACGAACGGGACGTCGTCGCGGCGGCGGCGGTCGTGCTGGACGCGTCGACGCTCGACGTCGTCGCCGAGGCCACCGCCGTGGGCCGGGTCTCCTTCCCCTACGTGCCCGGGCTGCTCGCCTTCCGCGAGATCCCGACGGTCCTCGCCGCCCTCGACGCCCTGCCCTGCCCGCCCGGCCTGGTCGTCTGCGACGGCTACGGCCTCGCGCACCCCCGCCGCTTCGGCCTCGCCAGCCACCTCGGCGTCCTGACCGGCCTGCCCACGATCGGCGTGGCGAAGAACCCGTTCACCTTCTCCTACGACGACCCGGACACCCCGCGCGGCAGCGCCGCAGCCCTGCTCGCCGGCTCGGAGGAGGTCGGCCGGGCCCTGCGCACCCGGGACGCCGTCAAGCCGGTCTTCGTCTCCGTCGGCCACCGGGTGACCCTGGACAACGCCTGCGCGCACACCCTCGCGCTGACCCCCGCCTACCGCATTCCGGAGACCACCCGCAGGGCCGATGCGCTGTGCCGCAAGGCGCTGCGGGAGACGCACCCGGCCTGACCGGCCGGACGGCGACCGGGCGATCTGAGTACCGGCCCTGAGTACCCGTACGGATGCCCGGGGCCGGCGCCGTCGGCAGGCTGGGGCGCATGACAACGCACCGCGCCCCCAAGCCAGTTGCCGGCCCGACCCAGACCGTCGAGCGGGCCGTCACCATAGGACTGATCCTCGCCGTCCTGGCCGGGCTCGGCTGGATCGCCGGGATGATCTACACTGTCGCCGAGTGGCCGCTGTAGGTCCCGGCGGGACTCAGCGGGCCGCCGCGACGCGGAAGCGGATGCCCGCCGCGCGCAGCCGGTCGATCAGCGCGTTGCCCATCGCCACCGCCGTGGTGACCTGACCCGCCGTCTCCGGAAGGTCGTCGAAGGCCAGGCACAGCGCCGACTCGGCGAACATCTTCGCCGTCTCGTCGTAGCCGGGATCGCCGCCCGAGACCTCCGTGTACACCCGCGAGCCGCCGCCCTCGCCCACGAAGCGCACCGAGAACCAGCTCTTCGCCCGCTTCTCCGGGCTCGGCCCGTCTCCTGGCTTCAGACGGTCCGACAGCCAGCGTCGCGCGGGCGCCACCTGAGCCGCCGCGACCAGCGCGCCGACCGCCGCGACCCCGCCGACCGCGACGGGCAGATGCCTGACGGCCGCGTACTGCCGGTAGCGGAAGTCGGGCCCGTACCGGTCGAGGGCCGACGCCGAGCGCCGCACGATCTGCGGGTCGATGGTCGGCATCGGCAGCGCCCACGCGCCGACCTCCTTGGCGAACCGCGGCCCGCCCAACGGCGCCGACGCCCGCCGGCCCACCAGCCGCGGCTCGTGCCGCCGCCGGTCGCGCGCGGCCGCCGCCATCTCCCGCTGCCGTGCGAACTGGCCCAGCGCGGAGGCGAAGGTGCCGCCGGAGAACGCCGCGTCCGCGGTGACGAAGCCCTCCACGGTCAGGGGCATGTCCTCGGGCAGCTGCTGCACGGTGAAGTACACGCCCAGGTCGTGCGGGATCGAGTCGAAACCGGCGGCGTGCACCAGCCGCGCCCCGGTCTCCCGCGCCCGTGCGTCGTGCCGGACGTACATCAGGTCGACGAACTCGGGCTCACCGCACAGGTCCAGGTAGTCGGTCCCGGCGTCCGCGCAGGCGGCGACGAGTTCCTCCCCGTACGTCACGTACGGGCCGACGGTCGTGGCCACCACGCGCGCCTGCCCGGCGAGGTCGCGCAGCGAGGCGGGGTCGGAGACGTCCGCCCGCACCACCCCCACCCCGGCGTCGGCGGACAGCCGTTCACGCAGCCGCTCGAGTTTCTCCGCGTTGCGGCCCGCGATCGCCCAGCGCAGCTTCTCGGGCGCGTGGGCGGCCAGGTACTCCGCGGTGAGCGCCCCGGCGAAACTGGTCGCTCCGAAGAGCACGATGTCGTACGGACGGTCCGTCCTGCTTTGCCTGCTCATGACACCCCTCGGTCGTGCAGCCCGTGCCGCTGTCGGTGGCCGAGGCTAGCGTGAGGAGTGCGGAGCCCGACGACGAGCCCGGAGGACGACGATGGCCGTGCCCAGGAATGCCCTGAAGAAGTGGGAGAAAGTGCGCGCGTTCGCACTGGGGCTGCCGGACGCCGTCGAGGAGTTCCCCTGGGGCGAGTCCGTCGCCAAGGTCAACAGCAAGGTCTTCGTCTTCCTCGGGGCGCAGGACGGCAGTTACCCCCTGGGGGTGACGGTGAAGCTCAAGGACGAGACGGCGCACGCCCACGCGCTGGCCTGCCCGGGCGCCGAGCCCGCCGGGTACGGCCTGGGCAAGGCGGGCTGGGTGAGCATCCCCCTGGAGCGGCAGGGCGCCCCGTCCGCGGAGGTGCTCTTCGACTGGGTGGAGGAGAGCTACCGGGTGATCGCCCCGAAGCGGCTGATAGTGGAGCTGGACGGAAGCTGACCCGTCCGGCAGATTGCTAAGCGCTTGCTCGGTCAGGTCTTGTGCCGAGTGGAACACGTTCTTAGCATCGCTGGTGTTACATCAGATGTGTCACAGCACTGGGGGCTGGATGACCACGGCAAGGACGCCAGGACACGGCCCGCTCACCGGCGTGCGCGTGGTCGAGCTGGCCGGTATCGGGCCCGGCCCGTTCGCCGCCATGCTCCTGGCCGACCTCGGCGCCGACGTCGTGCGCGTGGACCGGCCGGGCGGCCCCGGGCTCGCGATCGACCCGGCGTACGACGTCACCAACCGCAACAAGCGCTCGGTGGTCGTCGACCTGAAGTCCGCCGACGGCCCGGAGCGGGTGCTCGACCTCGTGGCCCGCGCCGACGTCCTGGTCGAGGGCTACCGCCCCGGCGTCGCCGAGCGCCTCGGCGTCGGCCCCGAGCCGTGCCACGCCCGCAACCCGCGCCTGGTGTACGGCCGGATGACCGGCTGGGGCCAGGACGGCCCGCTCGCCCGGAGCGCCGGGCACGACATCGCGTACATCGCCCCCACCGGCGCCCTCGGCATGATCGGCCGGCCGGGCCAGGCGCCGCCGGCCCCGGCCAACCTGCTCGGCGACTACGCGGGCGGCTCCCTGTACCTCGTCGTCGGTGTCCTCGCCGCCCTGCACCACGCGCGGGTGAGCGGCACCGGCCAGGTCGTCGACGCCGCCATCGTCGACGGCACCGCCCACCTCGCCACGATGATCCACGGCATGCTCGCCGCCGGCGGCTGGCAGGACCGGCGCGGCGCCAACCTCCTGGACGGCGGCTGCCCCTACTACGGGACCTACGAGACGGCCGACGGCCGGTACATGGCCGTCGGCGCCCTGGAACCGCAGTTCTACGCCGAGTTCCTCGGCCTCCTCGGCGTCGGCGACCGGGCCGACGCCCGCAAGGACGTCACCCGTTGGGACGAACTGCGCGAAGAGATCGCCGCCCGCTTCAAGACCCGGACGCGGGACGAGTGGACGGCCGTCTTCGACGGCTCCGACGCCTGCGTGGCGCCCGTGCTGTCCCTGCGCGAGGCCCCGCACCACCCGCACCTTGCCGCCCGCGGCACCTTCACCGACCACGCCGGCATCACCCAGCCCGCCCCGGCCCCCCGCGCGGGCTCTGATACACATCTGACGCGGCCGACGACACCTGGT
>NZ_JAKEIO010000185.1 GCF_021474405.1 [Streptosporangium] indianense | reverse complement strand
CCCAGCAGCCCCGCCCACCCCTGCGCGTCGGTCGTCGCCGAGGCGGCCACCAGCCGCAGATCGGGCCGCAGCGTCTGCCGTACGTCCCACAGGAACGCCGCCGCCGTGTCCGCGTCCAGGTGCCGCTCGTGACACTCGTCGAGCAGCACCACGTCGACACCGGCCAGCTCCTGGTCCCGTTGCAGGCGCTGCACCAGCACACCGGTCGTGACGACCTCCACGCGCGTGTGCCGCCCGACGACCCGTTCCCCGCGCACGGTGTGACCGACGCTCTCGCCGGGCTTCTCACCCAGCAGCCACGCCATGCGCCGGGCCGCCGCCCGGGCCGCGATCCGCCGCGGCTCGGCCACCAGCACGTGCCGCCCGGGCCCCTCCCCGAGAAGTCCCGCCAGCGCGAGCGGCACCAGGGTCGTCTTGCCGGTGCCGGGCGGCGCCACGAGGACGGCGGTGCCGTGCCCCTCCAGCGCCTCGGTCAGGGCGGGCAGGGCACCGCGGACGGGCAGGGACTCCAGGGCGTCGTAACGGATCACGCCCTCAGTGTCGTACGACAGACACGGGGAGCCACGCGCGCGTGCGTCAGTCCCGCTCGCAGACGAAGATCGCCGTACCCGGGATCAGGTTCCCGCGCAGCGGCGACCAGCCGCCCCACTCGGAGGTGTTCCAGGCGGGCCACTCCGGCTCCACCAGGTCGACCAGCCGGAAGCCCGACGCGACGACGTCCCGGACGCGGTCGCCGAGCGTGCGGTGGTGCTCGACGTAGACCGCCCGGCCCTCGTCGTCCTGCTCGACATAGGGAGTGCGGTCGAAGTAGGAGCCCGACACCGACAGGCCCTCCGGCCCGGGCTCGTCCGGGAAGGCCCAGCGGATCGGGTGCGTCACGGAGAAGACGAGCCGTCCGCCCGGCCGCAGCACCCGGCGCACCTCGCGCAGGACCTGACGCGGGTCGGCGACGAAGGGCAGCGCCCCGTACGCCGAGCAGGCCAGGTCGAACGAGCCGTCCGCGAAGGGGAGGGCGCCCGCGTCGGCGCACACCAGGGGGAAGGACCCGCCGATACGCAGGGCGTGCTGGAGCTGCCGGTGCGAGATGTCCAGGGCGACCGGGCGCGCGCCCTGGGCGGTCAGCCAGCGCGAGCACTGGGCGGCGCCGGCGCCGATCTCCAGGACGTCCCGGCCCTTCAGTTCCTCCGGCGGACCGAGCAGCTCGGCCTCCACCTCGTCCAGACCCTCGGGGCCCCACACGAAGCGGTCGTCGCCGAGGAACGTGCCGTGCTCGATCTGGTACTCGTCCGCGTTGCGGTCCCACCAGCCACGATTGGCGCGGGAACTCTCCGTGGCTCCGGCATCGCGCCGGGTGGCCTCGGGTTCGGACGCTTCGGACTCTTGGATGATCGGCTCCCTCGTCGTACTCTTCCGTCCAGCCGGCCCGGCGGTGGCACAAAAGGGGGCGTCGTTCGGCCTGTGTGGCCTCGAACGACAGGACTTGTGCCGGTTATGCGGCGATCCGCCCCGCGTGGGCGGCTTCGCGCATTGACCCTGCCCGGCTGCCCCCGTATGCTACAAGTTGCGCTGCGGGCCTGCGCACCTCAGACATAGCAGGCTGCGCTCGCATCTGTATGTATGTCCCCTCGGTTGTCGAGGCGCCACCGTTTTGTGGAGTGGCGCTTCCTTGGCTGTCCGGCTTCTGCAGAGCGAAACGGGCTCCCGGCGTAGCAGTACCTACGACTTCAATGTCCGTACCGGAGCCCTTTCCCACATGACGAGCAGCACCGAGACCACCGCCACCACCCCGCAGGTAGCGGTCAACGACATCGGTAACGAGGAAGCCTTCCTCGCCGCGATCGACGAGACGATCAAGTACTTCAACGACGGCGACATCGTCGACGGCGTCATCGTGAAGGTCGACCGGGACGAGGTCCTGCTCGACATCGGTTACAAGACCGAAGGTGTGATCCCGAGCCGCGAGCTCTCGATCAAGCACGACGTCGACCCCAACGAGGTCGTCGCCGTCGGTGACGAGATCGAGGCCCTCGTCCTCCAGAAGGAGGACAAGGAAGGCCGCCTGATCCTCTCGAAGAAGCGCGCCCAGTACGAGCGTGCCTGGGGCACCATCGAGAAGATCAAGGAAGAGGACGGGATCGTCACCGGTACCGTCATCGAGGTCGTCAAGGGTGGTCTCATCCTCGACATCGGCCTCCGTGGCTTCCTCCCGGCCTCCCTGGTCGAGATGCGCCGCGTCCGCGACCTCCAGCCCTACGTGGGCAAGGAGCTCGAGGCCAAGATCATCGAGCTGGACAAGAACCGCAACAACGTGGTCCTGTCCCGTCGTGCCTGGCTGGAGCAGACCCAGTCCGAGGTCCGTCAGACGTTCCTCACCACCCTCCAGAAGGGTCAGGTCCGTTCCGGCGTCGTCTCCTCGATCGTCAACTTCGGTGCCTTCGTGGACCTGGGTGGCGTCGACGGTCTGGTCCACGTCTCCGAGCTCTCCTGGAAGCACATCGACCACCCCTCCGAGGTTGTCGAGGTCGGCCAGGAAGTCACCGTCGAGGTCCTCGACGTCGACATGGACCGCGAGCGTGTCTCCCTTTCGCTGAAGGCGACCCAGGAAGACCCGTGGCAGCAGTTCGCCCGCACCCACCAGATCGGCCAGGTCGTGCCCGGCAAGGTCACGAAGCTGGTTCCGTTCGGTGCGTTCGTCCGCGTGGACGAGGGCATCGAGGGTCTGGTCCACATCTCCGAGCTGGCCGAGCGCCACGTGGAGATCCCGGAGCAGGTCGTCCAGGTCAACGACGAGATCTTCGTCAAGGTCATCGACATCGACCTCGAGCGCCGTCGCATCAGCCTCTCGCTGAAGCAGGCCAACGAGTCCTTCGGTGCCGACCCGGCCTCGGTCGAGTTCGACCCGACGCTGTACGGCATGGCCGCCTCCTACGACGACCAGGGCAACTACATCTACCCCGAGGGCTTCGACCCCGAGACCAACGACTGGCTCGAGGGCTACGAGACCCAGCGCGAGGCGTGGGAGACCCAGTACGCCGAGGCGCAGCAGCGCTTCGAGCAGCACCAGGCGCAGGTCATCAAGTCCCGCGAGGCGGACGAGAAGGCCGCTGCCGAGGGTGGCGAGGCCGCCGCTCCGGCCGCGTCCGGTGGCGGTTCGTACTCCTCCGAGGGCCCGGACAACTCCGGCGCGCTGGCTTCGGACGAGGCGCTTGCCGCGCTGCGCGAGAAGCTGGCCGGTGGGCAGAGCTGAACGCCCACTGAGCTGTAGCTCCTGATCGAGGGGCCGTACCTTTCGAGGTGCGGCCCCTTGGTGTTTTCGGGCCATGGTTCGGCTGCGGGCCGTGGGGGCTCGTCGCGCAGTTCCCGGGCCCTCCGAAGGGCGTTGTCCGCTGCCAAGATCGAAGTTCTCCTCCTGCGGGAATGCCCGCGCCCGCAACGGCGTTGTGGACTGTGAACACGAGGAGGAGCGGTCACTGTGCTTGATCCGCAGGATTTGTACGCCTGGGAGCCGAAGGGTCTGGCGGTCGTCGACATGGCGCTCGCCCAGGAGTCGGCCGGACTTGTCATGCTCTACCACTTCGACGGATACATCGACGCGGGCGAGACCGGCGACCAGATCGTCGACCGGGTGCTCGACTCCCTGCCCCACCAGGTCGTGGCCCGCTTCGACCACGACCGGCTCGTCGACTACCGCGCCCGCCGCCCGCTGCTGACGTTCAAGCGCGACCGCTGGAGCGACTACGAGGACCCCGCTCTCGAAGTGCGGCTCGTGCAGGACGCCACCGGCGCGCCCTTCCTGCTGCTGTCCGGCCCCGAGCCGGACGTGGAGTGGGAGCGCTTCGCCGCCGCCGTGAAGCAGATCGTGGAGCGGCTCGGAGTCCGCCTCTCCGTGAACTTCCACGGCATCCCCATGGGCGTCCCGCACACCCGGCCCGTCGGCCTCACCCCGCACGGCAACCGCACCGACCTCGTCCCGGGCCACCGCAGCCCGTTCGAGGAGGCCCAGGTCCCCGGCAGCGCCGAGTCCCTCATCGAGTACCGCCTGCTCCAGGCCGGACACGACGTCCTGGGCGTCGCCGCCCACGTCCCGCACTACATCGCCCGCTCTCCCTACCCGGACGCGGCCCTTACGGTCCTGGAGGCCATCACGGCGGCCACCGGACTGGTCCTGCCCGGCATCGCCCACGCCCTGCGCTCGGACGCGCACCGTACACAGACGGAGATCGACCGGCAGATCCGCGAGGGCGACGAGGACCTCACCGCGCTCATCGACGGCCTTGAGCACCAGTACGACGCCGTCGCGGGCGCCGAGACGCGGGGCAACATGCTTGCCGAGCCGGTGGACATCCCGTCGGCGGACGAGATCGGCCAGGAATTCGAGAAGTTCCTGGCGGAGCGAGAAGGCGACAGCTGAGGGGGGCCGGCCAGGGGCCCGGGGAAGAGCGCGGGTCGGGCGAGGTGGCGTGGGCGGGGTGAAAGGCCTGGGCTCGACCTCGGGCGCGGGCCGGGTGAGGCGGCCCGGGCTCCGGCTCTGGCGCTGAACGGGCGAGGCGGCCCGGGCTCGAGCTCTGGTGCTGGTCGGGTGACGTGGCCCGGGCTCCAGCTCTGACGCGGGTCGGGTGACGTGGTCCGGCCCGGGCGAGGGGTCTGTCACCGGCAGGGCCTAAGCTGCGGACCATGCTGAAGGTGGGCCTGACCGGCGGGATCGGTGCCGGCAAGAGCGAGGTGTCACGGCTGCTCGTCGCGTGCGGGGCCGTGCTGATCGACGCGGACCGCATCGCGCGGGACGTCGTCGCACCGGGGACGCCGGGGCTCGCCTCGGTCGTCGAGGCCTTCGGGGAGGAGATCCTCGCCGCCGACGGCAGCCTGGACCGGCCCCGCCTCGGCGCCATCGTCTTCGCCGACGCGGAGAGACTCGCCGTCCTGAACTCGATCGTGCACCCCCTGGTGGGCGCACGCTCGCGCGAGCTGGAGGAGGCCGCAGCCGAGGACGCGGTCGTCATCCACGACGTCCCGCTCCTCACGGAGAACGGCCTGGCGCCGCTGTACGACCTGGTGATCGTCGTCGACGCGGCCCCCGAGACCCAGCTCGACCGGCTCGTACGCCTGCGCGGCATGACGGAGGAGGACGCCCGCGCGCGGATGGCCGCCCAGGCGACGCGCGAGCAGCGCCGCGAGATCGCCGACATCGTGATCGACAACGACGTCCCGCTGGAGACGCTGGAGCAGCGCGTGAAGGACGTGTGGGCCGAGCTGGTGCGCAGGTCGCAGGCGTCCCGGCCGGCCTCCGCGGAATAGCGGCAGCCCGCGGGGGCGTTGAACCGGTGCAGTGAGGGAAGGACTCAGCCGTGCCCGAGACCAGCGGTCCGACCGGACGTACCCCGGAGACGCATGTCATCGACTTCCGTGCCGCCGAGCAACTCCTCGCGGCGCGGGATCCCAGGGGCGCGGTGAAGCTGCTCGACGGCGTCATCGCCACGCACCCGGAGAACACCGCCGCGCGGCTGTTGCGGGCGCGTGCCTTCTTCGCCGCGGCGCAGCTGAGGCCGGCGGAGCTGGAGTTCCAGATCGTCCTGGAGCGGGAGCCGGACAACGCGTTCGCGCACTTCGCGCTCGCCCGTACGTATGAGCGCCAGGGCCGACCCGACCAGGCGAAGCGCCATTTCCGACTGGCGGCCGCGCTCGACCCGAACCCGGAGTTCCTGAAGGCCGCGCGCTTCGATTCCTGAGGTTCGATGGGGGAGACGCCGGGCCCGTGCGCCTCATGGCGGGGGTCTGCTTTCCGGCCGGTGAGGTGGTGTGTGCGCCTTACACGCCGTCGTCCGGCGGTGGTCGGTGAGGTGGTGCGTCTCGTGAGTGCCGGTCCGGCGGCTGCCGGAGTGGTGCGCCTCCTGGATGTTCGTCCAGTGGCCGGTAGGGCGGGATGTCGGGGCCCGGCTGGAAGTGCGGGCCCTGCCGGATGTGCCGCAGGACCACGACCAGGTCGACGGTGACGATCAGCAGCAGCACCCCGCAGGCGATCGCCCACCCGCTCCGCCCGACGAGGGCGAACGCCACCGTTCCGAAGAGCGCCCAGACCAGCCCCCAGAGGCTCAGCCAGAAGCGCGCCCGCAGGGCACTGCGCGCGGTCCGCGGTTCACTGCCTGTACGCATGGTCGATCACCACTCCTGTCTGCAACGTACTCTTCGCAGCGAGGCAGCACCAAGGCGGACGGGATGCCGCGCACGCTGGCCGGACGCTGACACATTTGCCGGACGCCGACACGCTGCCCGGGACCCGACGAGCCCCCGAGGCGTGCCCCCTGCTGTAGTCGCCGTGCCCTCGACGCCGGACCCGCGCCTGCGCGCCTTCGTCCCCTCGCCCCCCTAGGCCTCTCCATTCCAGGCCATTTCTGCCTCATTCACTCGGTCGGGTGAAGGCTGCGGCTGTGGGAACGGGCGTCCGGACGCCGTCCGTTGGGCGGGCATGGAGATGAAAATGCGTGAGGGGTACGAGGGGACGGGACCGGGGGCCATCACCCCGGACGGCTGCGCGGTGGAGCTCTACGCCCGACTGCCCGTCGGGGACGAGCCGGAGATCATCGCGGCAGCGGTCCCCGCCGGCGCCAGCGTTCTGGAGCTCGGCAGCGGCGTCGGACGCATGACCCACCCCCTGCTGGAGCGCGGATTCACGGTCACGGCGGTGGACGAATCCGCGCCGATGCTGGAGCGCGTACGCGGCGCTCGGACCATATGCGGCCCGATCGAGGAGCTGGATCTGGGAGAGACGTTCGACGTGGTGATGCTGGCGTCCTTCCTGGTGCACGCGGGGGATGCCGATGTGCGGCGCGGCCTGTTGCGCACCTGTGTGCGGCATGTCGCCGAGGGCGGTTGTGTGCTGATCCAGCGAGAAGGCGAGGACTACCACGCGAAGGTACCGCGCGAGCGGAAGGATCCCAGCGGCTTCACCGTCCGGATCACGTCGTCGGAGCCGGTCGGCGACGGTGTGAACTCCGTGCGAGCTGAGTACGAGTTCCCGGACGCGGTCTGGACCCAGACGTTCCGTTCACGCCCCCTGACCCAGGAACAGTTCGAGGAGGCACTGGAGGAGGCGGGCCTGAAGGTCGACCGCTACCTGACAGAGGATCGGATATGGGTCCGCGCGATCCCGACGACCCAGACCGCCGACGGGGAGGTGCCCGTGGGGAGTTGATGCGTGAGACCAACTGCGCTGCACGCCGGGGGGGATGGGCCGGGGGCAACTTTTCTGCATCACATCCTCCGCAGCGATGAGTTCCGGTGCGAGGGCCGGTCTACCTCTCCGACACCACGGCCGATCGCTTGCACCAGGAGACCTTCATGTCCGAGATCACCGCAGCCGCAGCCGCTACCGCCGACTCCACTCCGTCCGGCGTCGTCATCGCCGAGTCCGCTCCTGCCCGTGGGCGGCGCGCGCGGATCGCCCTGCGCGCTCTGCAGATCCTGCTCGCCCTCTTCTACGCGATCGCGAGTGCCCTGCCCAAGCTGATCGGGCACGAGTCGGCTGCCGAGTCGTTCGAACGGCTCGGCTGGGGGAGCGCGGGCATGTACACCATCGGCGCGCTCGAACTGGCCGGGGCGATCGCCCTGTTGGTCCCGGTGCTCCAGTCGGTGGCGGCGATGGCGCTGGGCGCGTTGATGGTGGGCGCGTTCATCGTGCAGATAGCCGTCTTCGACGGGCAGTACGCGGCCACGCCGTTGATTCTGATCGTGCCGCTCGCCCTCATCGCGTGGGCGCGGCGGGGGCGCAACGCGGATCTGCTCACCCTGCTGCGGCGTCAGGGGTGAGCCGCCTCCGGCCGGAGCATGGTCCGGGCCGGTCCTCAGCGTGGGGTCGCCTCTCCGCCCTTGTCGCGACACCCCGCGTGCGAGCGGGTTGCGCGCGGTGCCCTGTCCCTCGCGATGGCCTGTGCGCCGTGCACGCCTGGATCACCTCAGGGTCGCGGCTTGCCCGCGCCTCCCCCGAAGGGCCTGCCGGGGACAGGGCCGGGGCCGGACACGCTGCCCGGGCCCGTCACTCCGCGCAGGCGTTCCATGTCGCGGCGGTCGCGCTTGGTGGGGCGGCCCGCTCCGCGGTCGCGGATGCCGGCGGGGGCGACGGCCTCGCGGGGCGGGGGCGGCGGGGAGTTGTCGACGTAGCACTGGGTGGCGACGGGGGCGCCGACCCGCTTGCGGATCAACCGCGTGACGACGACGACCCGTTCACGGCCTTCGTGCCGCAGGCGTACCTCGTCACCGACGCGGACGCCATGTGCGGGCTTCACACGCTCGCCGTTCACGCGGACGTGGCCGCCCCGGCAGGCGGTGGCTCCCATGGACCGGGTTTTGACGAGGCGTACGGACCAGATCCAGCTGTCCACGCGGACGGTCGCACCGGCCTGCGGGCCCGCGGCCTCGGCCGCGGCGACGGCCGCGGCGACCTTCGGGTCCAGGGGCTCCGCCTCGCCCTTCCCGTCGACGCCCGCGCCCGCACCCGTGCCGACGGCTTCGGCGGTCTCCGCCGGTCCTTCGGTCCCGTCCGCGCTGTCGTACTCCGCTCCTCGAGAAGCCATGCCCTCGACCTTAGTCGCCCCAGGAGCCCTACCGGGCAGAACCGCGTCCTCGAAGCAATCTGCAAAACAAATTCCCGGTCTGCCCCTCGCCCGCACGACCGTGGGGACGCGGACCGGCAGGGCGTCTCATGACCGAGCTGCCGGGGGCACTGACGGCTCGCCGACGTTACGCGACCGTCTGCGCGCTCCTGTGGCTGCCGTCGGGGCTCGGCCTGGCCTCGATGGTCCTGCTGCTCAGCGAACGCGGCATGTCCCTGGCCGCGATCGCGGGGCTCTTCGCCGCCCAGTCGCTCACCGTCGCCGCGCTGGAGCTGCCCACGGGAGGGCTCTCCGACGTCCTGGGGCGCCGTCCGGTACTGGCCGTGGCCGGTGTGCTCAACGTGGGCGCCGCCGTCCTGGTCGGCCTCGGCACCACCGCGTGGCTGCTCACCGCGGGCCTGGTGTTCATGGGCGTGGGCCGGGCCCTGTCCAGCGGCACCACCGAGGCCTGGTACGTCGACACCGTCCAGGCGTGCTCCGGCCCGGACGCCGAGCTGCGCACGGGCTTGGCCCGGGGCGGGTCGGCCACGTCCGCCGCCCTCGCGGCCGGCATGCTGCTCGGCGGTGCCCTGCCCTGGCTTCTCTCTCTGGGGCCCGACCTCGGTGCCCGGCTGAGCGAGGCGACGCACGGTGTGGTGCTGCCCCTGTCCGTTCCCCTGCTGCTGGGAGCCGCCGTCAGGGTCGTCTTCGTCGGCTACGTGCTGGCCGTCCTGCGGGAGCCGCCGCGGACGCCCGTCACCCCGTGTTCGGTGCTGCGCGGCGTCCCGGGCACCGTCCTCGGCGGACTGCGGCTGGGCGCTCGGGACGCCCTGGTACGCCGGATCCTGCTCACCGCCGCGGCCGTCGGAGGCGCCCTCGCCACCATCGAACTGCTCGTCCCGGGCCGTACCGTCGAGCTGACCGGAGCGCCCGGCTCGGGAGCGATGGCGTACGCCGTGCTCTCCTGCGCCGGATTCGTCTGCAACGGTGTGGGCAGTCACCTCGCGCCGTTCACCGCCCGGGTCGCGGGTTGCGGCGAGCGGGCCGTGCTGATCTGTCTCGGTACCGGGGCAGTCGGTCTGGTGCTGCTCGCCGTCACCGCGACCTCCGTACAGCCGCTCGCGACGGCCCTCGCGGTCGCCGGCTTCTGCCTGCTCTACCTCGGTGTCGGCGCCGCCTCCCCGAACCAGAACGCCCTCCTGCACCGCCGCGTCACGGCTGCGGGCCGCGCCACCGCCCTGTCCGTGCAGTCCCTCGCCCTGCAACTGACCGGCGCGCTCACCGGCCTCGTCGTCGGGGCGATGCGGCCGGGGCCGCTGCCCTGGCTGGTGAGCGGTGCGGTGCTGCTGACCGGGTCCCTGCTCTGGCTGCGCCGCGTCGGAGCCCGGTCCGCGCCGGACCAGACCGTCGCCTCGCGTTCGCACGCCGGGACGTCCTGAGTCTTCTGTCCCCCGGTGAGGGGAATGGTGCCCGTCGCCTCTACGGTGGAGTGATGGACGCCAGCGGTCTCCCCCTCCTCGACCGGCGCATCGCGGACTGCCGGGCCTGCCCGCGGCTGGTCTCCTGGCGTGAGGAGACGGCCCGGGTCAAGCGGGCCGCCTTCGCGGACTGGACGTACTGGGGCCGGCCCGTGCCCGGGTTCGGGCCGGCGGACGCCCGGCTGCTGATCGTCGGACTCGCCCCGGCGGCGCACGGCGGCAACCGCACCGGACGGATGTTCACCGGCGACCGTTCCGGCGACGTGCTCTACGAGGCGCTGTACGACGTGGGCCTCGCCACGCAGCCGACCGCCGTGCACGCTCACGACGGTCTGGAGCTGAAGGGCGTGCGCGTCACCTCGCCCGTGCACTGCGCCCCGCCCGCCAACAAGCCCACCCCCGTGGAGCGGGACACATGCCGCCCCTGGCTCGTGCAGGAACTGCGGCTGCTGCGCCCGACGCTGCGGGCCGTGGTCGTGCTCGGCGGTTTCGGCTGGCAGGCCGCGCTGCCCGCGTTCGCCGAGGCCGGCTGGTCCGTGCCCCGGCCGCGGCCCGCCTTCGCGCACGGGGCGCGCGTCCCGCTGGACGGACTGGAGCTGTTCGGCTGCTTCCACGTCAGCCAGCGCAACACCTTCACCGGCCGCCTGACCCCCGCGATGCTGCGCGACGTACTGCGCACGGCCGGGCACGCGGCACAGCTGCCCACCCGGGGCGGCTGAAGAACGGCCGTCACCGACTGCAACACCACGCGGGAGATGACCGAGGAGATCGTACGAGGTGCCCGGGCAGCCGCAGGCCCGGGCACCACCGTGACCGGACTGACCCCCGCCTGGGGGCCGGCGCCTACTCGGGAATCACCGCTGTCGCCGTGATCTCCACCAACTGTCCCGTGTAGCCGAGGCACGCCACGCCGATCAGCGTCGACGAGTGCGGGCCCGCACTGAGCCCGGACGCCTCGACCACGCTCCAGACGGCGGACAGCACGGCCGGCTCGCCGCTGACCACGTACACGTCGGTCGCCACGACATGCGCCAGATCGCTGCCGACGGCGCCCAGTTGCTCCCGCAGGTTGGCGATGACCTGCTCGGCCTGCCGCACGGGATCTCCGGGGCCGACGAGCCCGCCGTCGGGGCCCAGCGGTACGGACCCGGCGAGGAACGCCAGCCGTGTGCCGGCTTCCACCACGGATGCGTGGGAGTAGGAGGGCGGCGGGAAGAGGCTCGGGACGGTGACGCGGCGGATCACGTGAGGTCTCCGATCTGCGGGCGGCGGCTGGGCGACCCCCCTGATCATGCGGGCCCCGCGGCCGTGCCCGCACGCGTATTTCGGTACCCGGCGACAGCGCCGTCCTCCTACGCTGCCCGGGACGCGTCCGCCCCGGCACCCGTCGCACCAGGACTCGTCTGTCCCCTGCCCCGTCCGCCCCGGAGCCCGCCCGCTCGAGGACCGCCCGACCAGGAGCCCTCCGTGTCCACCCTCCCGGAC
>NZ_JAKEIO010000184.1 GCF_021474405.1 [Streptosporangium] indianense | reverse complement strand
CCCCCCCCCCCCCCCATACACCCCCCCCACCCCCCCACCCGCATTTCTCCGGTGGGTCGGGTGGGCGGGTTTTTGTTTATACGAGACTGGGGCGGGGGTCCGTGAACAGCTCCCGGGTGCCGGTCAGGTCGAGAACGCGGTCGACCGCGACGCCGCAGGACCGGACGGTGACCGACTTGCCCTGGCCGACGGCGCGATCGTGCAGGTCCAGCAGGCAGGCGAGGCCGGAGCAGTCGCAGAACCCGACCGCGTCCAGACGCAGGTCGATGCCGCCGCCCGACAGGGTGAGCAGGTCGTACAGCTCGGGCAGCAACCGGCGGCTGCCCAGGTCCAGTTCACCCCACATCGTCACGGTCATCCGGTCGCCGTCCGGAACGACGTCCATGGTCGCCATGCAGGGCGGGATCTCCGCCGTCGCATGGTCGGTGGCCGCGGGTGCGGCGTCTTCCGGTGGGTGAGACCGCGCAGAGTACGCAGGCTCCGGCATGGCTCTGTTCTCCCTCTTCCGTTCGCCCTGCCTCCGCTTCCAGCGTTGCCTCCTACCCCATGCACGTCAACCAATACATGAAACGCCGTACGTGTTTTTGGGTGCGTGAATATTCTGTCGCTAGAGTTGGGGGCATGGATGGAGTGCCCGAGCCACACACCGGATGGACGTTCTTCACCAACCACGCCCGCGTGCTGGCCGCCATTGCCGACAATCACAGTGCCCGTATCCGGGACATCGCCGCTCACTGCCGGCTCACCGAGCGAGCCGTGCAGAAGATCATCGCCGACCTGGAGCAGGACGGGTACCTCTCCCACACCCGGGAGGGGCGCACCAACACGTACCGGATCGACCCCGGCAAGGTGCTGCGCCACCCCGCCGAGGCGGGACTGACCGTGGCGTCCCTGATGTCCCTGCTCGTCAAGGACGAGGCCGACCGCGCCACGACCTCCGCCCCCCGCGGCACTCAGCCCGCTACCTGACCGTCCGGCCCCCGTCCGTCTACGCCCGCGCGAGCACCTCCCGCACGAAGGTGTTGGCGAACTTCCCGCGCGGGTCGAGCTCCTGCGTCAGTGACCGGAAGTCATCGAGGCGCGGGTACGACGCACGCAGGGCGGGAGCGGGCAGGGTGAACACCTTCCCCCAGTGCGGGCGGGCCCCGAAGGGTGCCAGCGCAGCCTCGACCCGCCGCACCACCGGCAGCACCGCCCGCGTGTCCTCGATCCAGGTGAAGTGCGCTGCGACGGTGTCCCGCCCGTAGGACGGGCTCAGCCACTGGTCGTCGCCGGCGACGGTGCGCACCTCGCAGGTCTGCAGGACGGGCGCGACGCTCTCCCGGATCGCGTCGAGCGCGTGCAGCATCTCCACGGCGTGCCCGCGCGGCAGCAGGTACTCCGACTGCAGCTCCGCCCCGCTGCTCGGGACGAACTCCGCCCGGAAGTGCGGCAGCCGCTGGTGCCACGGCCCCGGAACACCGAACTGCTCGGTGCAGTTGACCGCCGGCATGCCCGGCACCGGGTGCATCTTCTCCGTCGCGGGTGCGGCCCAAGGGAACGCGGGCAGCGGCTGGTCCGTGCGCCGCTTGAGCCACACCTGCCCGAAGCCCGGCTCGCGCCAGTCGGTGAACAGGCTGACGCTGTACCCCGTCGCCATCACCGTCTCGAACACCCCGGAGTCCAGGCCCTCCAGGGGCAGCCCGGTGAAGACATGCTGCTCGACCTCGTACGCCGGCTCCAGATCCAGGGTGAGCGCGGTGACGACGCCGAGCGCGCCCAGTGCGGTGACGGCCCCGCCGAACCGCTCCTCGTCCCGCCCCAGGGTCACCACCGAGCCGTCGGCCGTGACCAGTTCGACCTCGCGCACGGACGCGGAGAGCGGGCCGTTGAGCACCCCCGAGCCGTGTGTGCCGGTCGCGACCGACCCGGCCACCGAGATGTGCGGCAGGGACGCCATGTTGTGCAGCGCCAGCCCCTGCCCGTGCACCCGGCGGGCCAGTTCCGCGTAGCGCACACCGCCGCCGACCCGGACCGTGCGGGCCGCCGTGTCGATCTCCACCTCGGGGGGCAGGTCCGCCAGCCACAGCAGGACGCCCTCGGGGCCCGGCTCGGCGATCTCGTTGAACGAGTGCCCGCTGCCCAGGACCCGCACCCGGTCGCTCCGCGCGACGAGCGCGCGCACCGCGGCCGGCGAGCCGGGCCGGTGCATTTCCTTCGCCGCGTAGGTGACGTTGCCCGCCCAGTTGGTCACGGTCCCGTTCATCCGACGTCCTTCCCCGAGGCGGCGGGGGCAGGAAAGCCCCCGCGGGAACCTACCCCCGGTCCGTCTGTCATTGCCGCCGCTGCCGGCTCGACCTAGGGTGGAGCCGTAGAGAGCGGTTTCTGCGTGTGGTGCGGAACCCGTCCGGAAACGTCCCGAGCAGGAAGGGCACCTCCTTGAGCCGGCGCCCCCAGGCACTGTTCGCCCTGGCCGCGGAGAACGTGCCGCTGGTCTTCCCGCCCGAGGTGCTGGCGCGACTGCGCGAGTCGGTCGACATCGACCCGGACCTGGTGGTCCAGGACTTCGCCGACCCGCGGGCCCGCGACGCGCTCACCCGGGCCGAGGTCCTGGTGACCGGCTGGGGCTGTCCCCGGATCGACGAGACGGTGCTGGACGCTGCGCCGCGGCTGCGAGCGGTGCTGCACTCGGCCGGCTCCGTGAAGTCCTTCGCCACGCACGCCCTGTGGGAGCGTGGCATCGCCGTCTCCTCGGCGGCGTTCGCCAACGCGCTGCCGGTCGCCGAGTACACCCTCGCCATGATCCTGCTCGCCGGGAAGGGCGTCCTCGCCGCCCGTGACCGGCTGCGCACCACCCGCACCTCCGCGGGCTGGGGTGTCATCCCCGGCATCGGCAACCACGGCCGCCGGGTCGGCGTCATCGGCGCCTCCCGCATCGGCCGCCGCGTCCTCGAACTGCTCCGCCCCTTCGACCTGCGGCCCGTCCTCACCGACCCCTACGTCGACGAACGCGGAGCCGCCGCGCTCGGCGTCCCCCTGCTGCCGCTGGACGAGCTGCTGCGCACGTGCGCCATCGTCACCGTGCACGCCCCCGCGACGCCCGAGACCCACCACATGATCGGCCGCCGCGAACTGGCCCTCATGCCCGACGGGGCGGTGCTGATCAACACCGCGCGCGGAGCGCTGGTCGACCACGACGCCCTCGTGGCGGAACTGCGCACCGGGCGCCTCACCGCCGTCCTCGACGTCACCGACCCGGAGCCGCTCCCCGTCGACTCGCCCCTCTACGACCTGCCCGGCGCCTTCGTCACCCCGCACCTGGCCGGCTCCCAGGGCAACGAGCTGGCCCGGCTCGGCCTGGCGGTCGCGCAGGAGGCGGAACGCCTGGTGAGCGGCGAGGAGCCGGTGCACGCGATCGACTGGGCGGTGCTGGCGCGCGAAGCCTGAGCCGAACGGGACGGTGAGCCCCGGCCGACGGCCCGGTACCCGACCCGGCCCGGGGGAGCCCGGCCGTCACGGCCGCCGCCGCTCACCCCCGGCCGTGTCCCGGGCGACCCGGGCGCGTGTGCGGCCCGACTTCCGCACGTCCAGGCGAAGCATGACGAACGGGGCATTTCGTCGACTCCGGGGGGACCCGGTACCCGTCCCGCGCAGCCGGGGGCATACCGTGAGGAGTCGTACGTCCGAACCGGGAGGAGAGACGGGATGGGCAGCCGTACCGCGCTGGTCGAGGATCTGATGGAGCGGTTCCCGCACGTGCCGCGGGAGGCCGTCTTCAAGGAGGACCTGCTCCGCGGCGGCGTCGCCTTCGACCCGTCCGCGCTCAGCGACAACGAGGGCGGCGAGGTCAAGCCGAAGTCGTACTTCATCTTCTCCTTCGACCACGGCACCCTGCCCGAGCTGGGCGAGGCCGCGCTGCGCCGCCCGCCGGAGGAGATCATCCTCACCGGCGGCCCCTACGACCTGCGCCGCACGGTCGTCTCGGTCCGGGTGAACCCCGCCTCCCCCTACCGCGTCGCCGCGAACGAGGACGGCGTCCTCGGCCTCTACCTCGACGGCAAGCGCATCTCCGACGTCGGCGTGCCGCCGATGCCCGAGTACTACCGGCACACCCTCGCCAACGGGAAGTCGGTCATGGAGGTCGCCCCGACCATCCAGTGGGGCTACCTGATCTACCTGACCGCGTTCCGCGTGTGCCAGTACTTCGGCGCCAAGGAGGAGTGCCAGTACTGCGACATCAACCACAACTGGCGCCAGCACAAGGCGGCGGGCCGCCCGTACACGGGCGTGAAGGACGTCGACGAGGTCCTCGAGGCGCTCGACATCATCAACAGGTACGACACCGCCAAGGTGTCCACCGCGTACACGCTCACCGGTGGGGCGATCACGTCGAAGGTCCAGGGCCTGGACGAGGCGGACTTCTACGGGCGGTACGCCAAGGCCATCGAGGAGCACTTCCCGGGCCGCTGGATCGGCAAGGTCGTCGCCCAGGCCCTCCCGCGCGACGACGTCCAGCGCTTCAAGGACTACGGCGTGCAGATCTACCACCCGAACTACGAGGTGTGGGACGAGTACCTGTTCAAGATGTACTGCCCCGGCAAAGAGCGCTACGTCGGCCGCGACGAGTGGCACAAGCGGATCCTGGACTCGGCGGAGGTCTTCGGCGCGCGCAACGTCATCCCCAACTTCGTGGCGGGCGTGGAGATGGCCGAGCCCTTCGGCTTCAAGACGGTCGACGAGGCCATCGACTCCACCACCGAGGGCCTGCGCTTCTTCATGTCGCACGGCATCACGCCCCGCTTCACCACCTGGTGCCCGGAGCCCACGACGCCGCTCGGCAAGGCCAACCCGCAGGGCGCGCCCCTGGAGTACCACATCCGTCTGCTCCAGGCCTACCGGCAGACCATGGAGGACTTCGGCCTCTCCTCGCCCCCCGGCTACGGCCCGCCCGGAGCCGGCAACGCGGTCTTCTCGGTGAGTTCCTTCATGGACAGCCTCCCGGCGGACGCACCCACCGCCGTTTGATAACGCTTCGATGACAACGCCCCTCGGGGCGACACGGAGTTGAGTCGCAGGGCGGCCGCACCCGTATGGCACACCGAGGCCGGAGCCAGGGGGTGCGGCCGCCCTGCCGTGATATCTGAACAGGGCGCTTGTCAGTTGTGCGGGAGGCGTGAAAAGCTCTTGCACTGCCGTGAGGTTCCCCCCAACTCCAACACCGATGTGGTGAGTTGACCTCGCTCGTGGATGCAGGAGACTCATGCCCGACCTGCCGACCCCTCAGGACGCCACCGAGGCCGCGCTGTTCTCCGAGTGCTGGGACGCGGTCCTCGCGTACGCGGACCTGTGCACGTCCGGTTCCGCGGCCGCCGCACAACTCGGCCGCGAGGCGTTCGCGCACGGCATACGCGAGGCCCGTGACGCCGAGACCGGCCTGGTCCGCGGCGCCGCCCGCCGCCCGGCTCGGCTACCCCGCATACCCCTGCTGCTGACCTCCGTGCGCACCACCGCCGCAGCCTGGGAACAGCAGGGGCAGGGCCACAAACTCGACCCCGACCTGCGCCTGTGGCTCAATTCGGACAAGGCCGCCCGCTACACCGGCCCGCCCCTGCAACGCCCGCTCGCCCTGCGCGGCCTGCGCGATCTGCAGCAGGCCGACGCCGAACTGCTCTGGTTCGCCGAGGTGGAGGCGCTTCCGCTGCCCCTGGTGGCCCGCCGCCTGGGACTCGATCCGGCCGGCGTCAGCGAGGAACTCCAGCAGGTGCGCACCCTCTTCCGGGACCGCTGCCACCGCAACCACCTCGACACGCCGATGGACCCCCAGTGCCGCAGTTACGCCCGGCTGCTGGACGCCGTCACCCGCTCCTCCGCCGCCGAGACCCCCGGCGACCTGTCCCGGCACCTCGCCACCTGCGTGCAGTGCGCCGAAGCCGCCGCCTGTCTGCGCCTGCACGGCGGGGCCCTGCCCGGGGCGCTGGCCGGCGGGGTGATCGGCTGGGGCGGCCTCGCCTACCTGGAGCGCCGCCGCCGCGCCGCCGAAGTACGCCTCGGCGCCGGCCGCCCCGGCTCCGCGGACAAGGGCGCCGGAGAACCGGAGGACGGCGAGCAAAAGGCCCGCGTCGCCCGCAACGGCCTCCTCGTCGCCGCCGTCCTGGTCTCCGTGCTGGCGCTCGGCGTCTCCCTCATGCCCTTCGGCGGCGACGGCGACGACCTCGGCGCGCGCGGCGGCGTCGACCGCCAGCCCGTGGCCGACAGTGCTCCGCCCCTGCCGTCCGCCCCGTCCCTGACGCCCGCGACCTCGAAGCCGGCCGCCGACCGGACGACGCATGACACCGAGCAGCCGGAGAAGTCCGGCAAGCCGCAGGACGACAACCGCCACACCGAACCCCAGGGCACCTCCTCGCCCACGCACCGGACCGAACCCGAGGAGAGCGCCGACCCCCTCTGCCGCGTCGAGTACGACCTGGTCAACCAGTGGCCCGACGGCTTCCAGGCCACCGTCACCGTCACCAGCACCCGTTCCCTCGACACCTGGCGCGTCGCCTGGTCCTTCCGGGACGGCCAGCAGGTCGGCCAGATGTGGGACGCCTCCGTCGCCCAGGACGGCTCCCGCGTCACCGCGACGGCCGCCGACTACAACAAGAAGGTCCCGGAGGGCGGCGACCTGTCCTTCGGCTTCCTCGCCTCCTGGCGCGGCAAGAACTCCCCGCCGTACGACTTCGAGCTGAACGGCCACGCCTGCGCGAAAAACAGTTGACGCACCCGCGCCGGGGCGGGATATCGTCACCTCGGTTCCGCGCACGCCGCGGTTCCGTGACCTGAAGTGCCTTGCGAGAAGGAGGTGTTGACCGATGGCTGTCCTTGCGATGAGCGCTGCCCGCATCCAGTCCGTGAAGTCCACCTCCATGGCCGCCGGCTGATCCGACCGACCGTCGGGCCGGGGCCGACCTCGGAAGGGTCGCCCTTGTCTTCCTCCTCTGCTTCATCCGCTTCCTCCGCGCTCGCTCCCTACGGCTGGGACGAGTCCTGGGCCGAGGCGTTCGCCCCGTACGAGACCGAAGGGCTGCTGCCCGGCCGGGTCGTGCGGGTCGACCGCGGGCAGTGCGACGTCGTCACCGCCGACGGGCCGCTGCGGGCCGACACCGCGTTCGTCACCCCGCACGACCCCCTGCGGGTGGTGTGCACCGGCGACTGGGTCGCCGTCGAACCCGGCGGGAACCCGCGCTACGTCCGCACCTGCCTGCCGCGCCGCACCGCCTTCGTCCGCTCCACCTCCTCCCAGCGGTCCGAGGGACAGATCCTCGCGGCCAACGTCGACCACGCCGTCATCGCCGTGTCCCTCGCGGTCGAGCTCGACCTCGGGCGCATCGAGCGTTTCCTCGCGCTCTCCTGGGAGTCCGGGGCCCAGCCCGTCGTCGTCCTCACCAAGGCCGACCTCGTGCCGGACGCCGTGACCCTCGCGCACCTCGTCCAGGACGTGGAGACGAGCGCACCCGGCGTGCCGGTCGTGCCCGTCAGCTCCCTGGGCGGGGACGGCCTCGACGTGCTCGCCGCGATCGTCGGCGGCGGGACGTCGGTGCTGCTGGGCCAGTCCGGCGCGGGCAAGTCGACCCTCGCCAACGCCCTGCTCGGCGAGGACGTCATGGCCGTCCAGGCCACCCGCGACGTCGACGGCAAGGGCCGCCACACCACGACCACCCGCAACCTGCTCGTGCTGCCCGGCGGGGGCGTCCTCATCGACACCCCCGGACTGCGGGGAGTCGGCCTGTGGGACGCCGAGACCGGCGTCGGCCAGGCGTTCTCCGAGATCGAGGAACTGGCCGAGCGGTGCCGTTTCCACGACTGCGCCCACGAGGCGGAGCCGGGCTGCGCCGTGCTGGCCGCCATCGACAGCGGTGAGCTGCCGCAGCGGCGGCTGGAGAGCTACCGCAAGCTGCTGCGGGAGAACCGGCGCATCGTCGCCAAGACCGACGCCCGCCTCCGAGCCGAGATCCACAAGGACTGGAAGCGGAAGGAGGCGATGGGCCGCGCCGCGATGAAGGCGAAGCGGGGCGCCCATGGGCGCGCGTAGCCGCTGCGCGACCTGCTGCCGACCCGCGTACTGACCGCGGGTCCGTGCGCTTGCTGCCGTGCGGCGTGCCGGTTGCGGGTGCGTGTGCTTGCTGCCGTGCGGTGTGCCGGTTGCGGGTGCGTGTGCTTGCTGCCGGGCGGTGTGCCGGTTGCGGGTGCGTGTGCTTGCTGCCGTGCGGTGTGCCGGTTGCGGGTGCGTGTGCTTGCTGCCGGTCCGTGCGCCGGTTGCTGTCTGCGCGCCGCGCCCGCTGTCGGCTCGCACGCCGGCGGGCGGGCCCGCGGGCGGGCGGGTCCGTCCGGGGACGGCCTCGGCCCGCCCGCCCCGGCCGGGTGGACCGGGCCGCCGCGGTGCCCTGCTGGGCCCGCATCGCGCCGTGTGTCCGGTGGCTGGGCCCGTACCGGCCCCGCGCCCCGGGCCACTGCCCGCACCGGGGATCTGGGCCGGGCACCGCCCGATCGTGGTGTCCGATTTCCGCCAGCGGGGGGCTCGGCGGCGGCGGAGACTGGAGCTGTGACGCATCAGGGAACGGACGAGGACACCAGGTACGAGGCCGTACGCAGCCGCGACGCCCGCTTCGACGGCGTGTTCTTCTTCGCCGTCGAGACGACCGGCATCTACTGCCGGCCCAGCTGCCCCGCGGTCACCCCGAAGCGGGCCAACGTACGGTTCTTCGCCACGGCCGCCGCCGCGCAGGGCTCCGGCTTCCGCGCCTGCCGGCGATGCCGTCCGGACGCCGTGCCCGGCTCCGCCGAGTGGAACGTCCGCGCGGACGTGGTCGGCCGGGCCGTCCGGCTGATCGCCGACGGCGTCGTCGACCGGGAGGGCGTCGCCGGTCTCGCCGTACGCCTCGGCTACAGCGCACGGCAGGTGCAGCGGCAGCTCACCGCCGAGCTCGGCGCCGGACCGGTCGCCCTCGCCCGGGCCCAGCGGGCCCACACCGCCCGTGTCCTCGTGCAGACCACCGACCTGCCGATCACCGAGATCGCCTTCGCGTCGGGCTTCGCCAGTGTGCGGCAGTTCAACGACACGATGCGGGCGGTGTACGCGTCGACGCCGAGCGAGCTGCGCGCCTCCGCACCGAAGCACGGCCGGGGCCGCCGCACCGCCACCCCGAACGCCGGCATCCCGCTCCGGCTCGCCCACCGCGGCCCCTACCAGGCGGGACCCGTCTTCGACCTGCTGGAACACGAGGCCGTACCCGGCATCGAGGAGGTGAGCGGCCCGCCCGGCGCCCGCACCTACCGGCGCACCCTCCGCCTCCCGTACGGCACCGGCATCGTCGCCGTCGACGAACGCCCCGGCACCGCCCGGACCGGACTCGGAGCCCACCCGGGCGGCTGGCTCGACGCCCGGCTGCACCTCACCGACCCGCGCGATCTGACCACCGCCGTCCAGCGGCTGCGGCGCCTGTTCGACCTCGACGCCGACCCCTACGCCGTCGACGAGCGCCTCGCCGCCGACCCACGGCTCGCACCCCTGGTCGCCGCCCGGCCCGGGCTGCGCTCGCCGGGCACCGCCGACCCGGAGGAACTCGCCGTGCGCGCCCTGGCCGGCCGCACGGAGGCGGAACGGCTCGTAAGGCGCTACGGCAAGGCCCTCGACGCCCCCTGCGGGAGCCTCACCCACCTCTTCCCCGAGCCGGCCGTGCTGGCCGCGGCCGAGCCCGCAGGCACCCTAGGCGCGCTCACCGCCGCCCTCGCCGACCGGGCCGTACGCCTGGACCCGGGCGCCGACCGGGACGCCGCGCAGGACGCCCTGCGGGCCGTGCCCGGTCTGGACTCCCGTACTGTCGCCGAGATCCGCGCCCGCGCCCTCGGCGACCCGGACGTGGCCCCGCCCGGCCTCGACGCACCCGACAGCTGGCGCCCCTGGCGCTCGTACGCACTGAACCACCTGCGCGCAGCGGGGGAGTGGGAGTCCCGATGACCGGCCCGACCTACTGGACGAGCGTGCCCGGCCCCCTCGGGCCGCTGCTCCTCACCGCCGCCCCGACCGGTGAGCTGACCTCGCTGTCGGTGCCCGGCCACAAGGGCGGACGCGAGGTGCGGGACGACTGGCGGCGCGACCCCGGGCCCTTCCGGGAGGCCGAGGAGCAGCTCGCCGCGTACTTCGCCGGGGAGCTGAAGGAGTTCCGCCTGGCCTGGCGCACCGAGGGCACCGCCTTCCGCGAGAAGGTCTGGGCCGCGCTGGACGACATCCCGTACGGCGCGACCACGACCTACGGCGAGATCGCCGCGCGCATCGGAGCGCCCCGGGCCGCCGTGCGGGCGGTCGGCGGTGCGATCGGTGCGAATCCGCTGCTGGTGGTCCGCCCGTGCCACCGGGTGATCGGGGCGGGCGGGGCGCTGACCGGGTACGCCGGCGGCCTGGACCGCAAGGTACGGCTGCTGACCCACGAGGGAGTGCTGCCGGCCTGACGGCCACCCGTTCAGCCCCAGACGACGGCG
Organism: [Streptosporangium] indianense; assembly: GCF_021474405.1. Classification (GTDB taxonomy): domain Bacteria; phylum Actinomycetota; class Actinomycetes; order Streptomycetales; family Streptomycetaceae; genus Streptomyces; species Streptomyces indiaensis. The sequence goes on along the minus strand of NZ_JAKEIO010000184.1, from coordinate 1,070 downwards.
CCCACCCAGGCCGCCGCGATCAGCTGGCAGGTGAACAACTCGGCCAGAATGCTCGAGCCGCCCGCGCGCATGACCGTGCGCAGGGCGGCCACCGCGTCGGCGTGACGGCCGAGGCGGAACCGTTCGAAGAGGTAGACCCCGCCCAGGAAGCCGGGGACCGCGCCGAGGACGGGGATCAGGACGAAGCCCAGGACGGAACCGGTGCCGGCGCAGGCCAGCATGCGGAGGGTGGTGCGGTTCATCCGCAGCCGGCGGGGTGGCAGCGCCCAGCGGACGGCCTGGGAGACCAGCAGCAGGGCCGTGGCCCCGACCAGCACCCACCATGCGACGGGCTGCGGGTCCTTCAGCGCCCACCACATGACCGCGGCCCACACCAGCAACGATCCCGGCATGGCGGGCAGCAGCACTCCGCACAGCCCGAGCAGGATGACCAGCCCGACCAGCAGGAGGTCCCACACTCCCATCTGACCAGACTGCCGGAACACCGGAGAACGCGCAGGTCAGGAGCGTGTCTGGGGCCCAGACCCGCAGGTCAGCCGCACGCGCCGCACCGGACCCCGCCTTTCGTACGGCCGTTCTACGGCTCACCCGACGTGTCGTTCACGGCCCCTCGGAGGGCCGGTTTTTTCCACAAGCCCCGTTTTCATCCCGCTCGTGCGGTGGACAATTAGGGGCATGAGCCAGCAGGGGGGAAGGCCCACCGGTCACGAGGACGACTGGTGGAGGGAGTTGTACGACGACTCCACCGACGACACTGGCCCCACACCGGCGCGCGATTCCCTGGACGACCGGTTCGCGTCGGCGTCGGGGGCCGTGGGGGACGGGGCCCAGGAGCGCGCCGGCTCTCCGAACCGGTCGGCGGCGCGGCCCTTCGGCGCGGAGCCGGTGGTCCCGGCGCCCAGGACCGGAGCCGACGACGTACTCGACCCGCCCCGCGAGCCCGGCCGGCACCGGCAGCGCGCCCCCTGGGAGCCGCCACCGGAGCGCCCCGCGGGCCCGGTGAGCTTCCCGACCCAGCAGCAGCGGCCGCCGCAGCGGCCCGACCGAACAGCCACCGCCCCGCCCTCGCC
>NZ_JAKEIO010000183.1 GCF_021474405.1 [Streptosporangium] indianense | reverse complement strand
GAACCCCCCGAGTTCGTGCCCGAACTCCCCGAGGCGTTCTGCGTGTACCAGGCGGGCGGCGCGTAGTCGATGGTGAACTCGCCGGTCATCTCCGCTGCGGACTCCGCGTCGGGCTGGTCATCGCCGGGTGTCGCCCAGCCCCCGCGGATCCCGTCCCGATCGCTGCTCACAGTGTTCCTCCTGGTGTGGTCGAGCACCCTCATGCCGTGCTGGGGCGACCCTTGCTTGTCGTCCGACATCGTGCGAAGTCGTTTGAGGCGTACCGAGGTCGTCCGAGGTCGTCCGCTCCACAGGCTCCCCCGCCTTCCCCCCTTGGGACGCCGACGCCTACCACGGGTTCTGACGGCGCGCCCCGTCCCAGCCTAATCACCACAAGCCCCGCCCCGGCAGGCCCGTCCGTCCCCGACCAGCTGTCCGCAGCGTCACAACCTGCCCAGAAGGTGCCCGGAAGTGACGTATACGGCACCCATGTTGGTGAAGAAAAAGGGCGACGAGCGTGAAGGGTTGTGAACCACCTTGCACCGCGGCCGTATTGAGGTCACCGCAACGCAGTCGCCTTGCGGCCGGGGGGACATGCGAAGAGGGGCGGCCGTTCACCGGCTCACCCCTCTTGGTGCACGCGTTGTCTACCGCCCGGCTTCGGGTCCCCCGCCGCGCGCCCCCTGCTCAAGATCGAACTCCCCGTCGCGCGCCCCCAGTACGAACGCACGCCACTCCGCCTCCGTGTAGCGCAGCACCGTGTCCGGGTCGAGCGACGACCGCATCGCCACGGCCCCCTCGGGCAGGTAGGCGATCTCGACCCGCTCCTCGTGCGCCTCGGTGCCCGGTGCGCCGTGCCACTCGACCCCGGAGATGTCGAGGGCGTAGAGCTCGTCCCGCTCCCGTTCCTTGCGTGCCTTGATCTCCTCAGCCGTCTCCGCCATGCCGCAGCGACCCCTTCCCGACGTACGAACGATCCGAGTCCGCTCACCCTAGTGGCCCCCCGCGCTCCGGCCGGGAGGTTCGGCGGACCAGGGCAAAAGGGGCCCCGGTGGCCTGGTACTCTGGTCGACGGCCGTTTGTGTACGCACCCCCGGAGCTCACCGCTCTGGAGGCCGCGCCCAGCGGATCTCGCCTTCCGAGTCATGGAAGCTCCCCCGAGATGCAGACCGGGGGCACTCGGTGGCCATCACAGACCATGAGGAGTACGCGTGTCGCTCGACGCCGCTACGAAGAAGCAGATCATGTCCGAGTTCGGTACCAAGGAGGGCGACACCGGCTCCCCCGAGGTCCAGGTCGCTCTGCTGTCCCGTCGGATCTCCGACCTGACCGAGCACCTCAAGACCCACAAGCACGACCACCACTCCCGCCGTGGCCTGCTGATCCTCGTGGGTCAGCGTCGCCGCCTTCTCCAGTACCTGGCGAAGAAGGACATCCAGCGCTTCCGCGCGCTGGTCGACCGCCTCGGCATCCGCCGTGGTGCGGCGGGCGCCAAGTAAGACGCCGTGAGGGGAGCGGTTCCCGAAGAATCGGGGCCGCTCCCTTTGCTGTACGTGCGGAGTGTCACCACTGCTTTGTAGTGTGGTAGCACAACGCAATACGGACGACACAGCACAACAAGAAGAGGAGAGGCGCACCTGGTCGCCGCCGGTCCTCGGTAGTGGCCCCCGGGAGAACGCGCCCCGGGAGCTTCGATCGAAGACCGGCCCGCACAGCACGGCGCGCTTCTCCGCAACCGTCTCCCTGCCACACGGGCAGCGCAGACGAGGACGAGGAGAAAACGCTAGTGGAGAACGAGACCCACTACGCCGAGGCCGTCATCGACAACGGCGCCTTCGGCACCCGCACCATCCGCTTCGAGACGGGCCGCCTGGCCAAGCAGGCCGCCGGCTCCGCCGTGGCGTACCTGGACGACGACACCATGGTGCTGTCGGCCACCACCGCCTCCAAGAACCCCAAGGACCAGCTCGACTTCTTCCCCCTGACGGTGGACGTCGAGGAGCGGATGTACGCCGCCGGCAAGATCCCCGGCAGCTTCTTCCGCCGTGAGGGCCGTCCCTCCGAGGACGCCATCCTCACCTGCCGCCTGATCGACCGCCCGCTGCGCCCGTCCTTCAAGAAGGGCCTGCGCAACGAGATCCAGGTCGTCGCCACGATCATGGCGCTCAACCCCGACCACCTGTACGACGTCGTCGCGATCAACGCCGCGTCCGCGTCCACGCAGCTGGCCGGCCTGCCCTTCTCCGGCCCGATCGGCGGCGTCCGCGTCGCGCTGATCCGCGGCCAGTGGGTGGCCTTCCCGACGCACACCGAGCTCGAGGACGCCGCGTTCGACATGGTCGTCGCGGGTCGCGTCCTGGAGGACGGCGACGTCGCGATCATGATGGTCGAGGCCGAGGCCACCGAGAAGACCATCAAGCTGGTCGAGGGCGGCGCCGAGGCGCCGACCGAGGAGGTCGTCGCCGCCGGTCTGGAAGCCGCGAAGCCCTTCATCAAGGTCCTCTGCAAGGCCCAGTCGGACCTCGCCGCCAAGGCCGCCAAGCCCACCGGCGAGTTCCCGATCTTCCTCGACTACCAGGACGACGTCCTGGAGGCGCTCACCGCCGCCGTCCGCCCGGAGCTCGCCTCCGCGCTGACCATCGCCGGCAAGCAGGAGCGCGAGGCCGAGCTGGACCGCGTCAAGGCGCTCGCCGCCGAGAAGCTCCTGCCGGAGTTCGAGGGCCGCGAGAAGGAGATCTCCGCCGCGTACCGCTCGCTGACCAAGACCCTGGTCCGTGAGCGCGTCATCAAGGAGAAGAAGCGCATCGACGGCCGCGGTGTCACCGACATCCGCACCCTGGCCGCCGAGGTCGAGGCCATCCCGCGGGTCCACGGCTCCGCCGTGTTCGAGCGTGGCGAGACCCAGATCCTGGGCGTCACCACCCTGAACATGCTCCGCATGGAGCAGCAGCTGGACACCCTCTCCCCGGTGACCCGCAAGCGCTACATGCACAACTACAACTTCCCGCCGTACTCCACCGGCGAGACCGGCCGCGTCGGCTCCCCGAAGCGCCGCGAGATCGGCCACGGCGCCCTCGCCGAGCGCGCCCTGGTCCCGGTCCTGCCGACCCGCGAGGAGTTCCCCTACGCGATCCGCCAGGTCTCCGAGGCGCTGAGCTCCAACGGCTCGACGTCCATGGGCTCGGTGTGCGCCTCCACCATGTCGCTGCTGAACGCCGGTGTGCCGCTGAAGGCCCCCGTCGCCGGTATCGCCATGGGCCTGATCTCCCAGGAGATCGAGGGCGAGACGCACTACGTCACCCTCACCGACATCCTCGGTGCGGAGGACGCCTTCGGCGACATGGACTTCAAGGTCGCCGGCACCAAGGACTTCGTGACCGCCCTCCAGCTGGACACCAAGCTGGACGGCATCCCGGCCTCCGTCCTGGCCGCGGCCCTGAAGCAGGCCCGCGACGCCCGCCTCCACATCCTCGACGTGATGATGGAAGCGATCGACACCCCGGACGAGATGTCCCCGAACGCCCCGCGGATCATCACCGTCAAGATCCCCGTGGACAAGATCGGCGAGGTCATCGGCCCCAAGGGCAAGATGATCAACCAGATCCAGGAGGACACCGGCGCCGAGATCACGATCGAGGACGACGGCACCATCTACATCGGTGCCGCCGACGGCCCGGCCGCCGAGGCCGCCCGCGCCACGATCAACGGCATCGCCAACCCGACGATGCCCGAGGTCGGCGAGCGCTACCTGGGCACGGTCGTGAAGACGACCACCTTCGGCGCCTTCGTCTCCCTGCTCCCCGGCAAGGACGGTCTGCTGCACATCTCGCAGATCCGCAAGCTCGCCGGCGGCAAGCGCGTGGAGAACGTCGAGGACGTCCTCGGTGTGGGCCAGAAGGTCCAGGTCGAGATCGCCGAGATCGACTCCCGCGGCAAGCTCTCCCTGATCCCGGTCATCGAGGGCGAAGACGGCGACGAGAAGAAGGACGACGGCGACAAGTGACGTCCCGTGGCTTCCAGGCGACGGCCCGCACCTCCTCGGAGGCGCGGGCCGTCGCCCGTACCCAAACCCTCATCAGGGGCGAGAACGGCATCGGCACGGTCCGCAAGACCACCCTCCCCGGCGGCCTGCGCATCGTCACCGAGACCCAGCCCTCGGTCCGCTCCGCGACCTTCGGCATCTGGGCGCACGTCGGCTCCCGCGACGAGACCCCGGCCCTGAACGGCGCCACCCACTACCTGGAGCACCTGCTCTTCAAGGGCACCAGCCGCAGGTCGGCCCTGGACATCTCCGCCGCGCTCGACGCGGTCGGCGGCGAGATGAACGCGTTCACGGCGAAGGAGTACACGTGCTACTACGCACGCGTGCTCGACAACGACCTGCCGCTGGCCATCGACGTCGTCTGCGACATGCTGACCGGCTCGCTCATCCGCGAGGACGACGTCGACGTCGAGCGGGGCGCGATCCTCGAAGAGATCGCCATGACCGAGGACGACCCGGGCGACTGCGTGCACGACCTGTTCGCGCACACGATGTTCGGCGACAACCCCCTCGGCCGCCCGGTCCTCGGCACGGTCGACACGGTCAACGCCCTGACCGCCGACCGCATCCGCCGCTTCTACAAGAAGCACTACGACCCGACCCACCTGGTCGTCGCCTGCGCCGGCAACATCGACCACGCCAAGGTCGTACGGCAGGTCCGCGCCGCCTTCGAGAAGGCGGGCGCCTTCAAGGACCCGGCCGCGGACCCGGTCGCCCCGCGCAGCGGCACGCGCGCCCTGCGCACCGCCGGCCGCGTCGAGCTGATCGACCGCAAGACCGAGCAGGCGCACGTCGTGCTCGGCATGCCCGGCCTGTCCCGCACCGACGAGCGCCGCTGGGCCCTCGGCGTGCTGAACACGGCCCTCGGCGGAGGCATGTCCTCGCGCCTCTTCCAGGAGGTCCGCGAGAAGCGCGGCCTGGCCTACAGCGTGTACTCGTACACCTCGGGCTTCGCCGACTGCGGCCTGTTCGGCGTCTACGCCGGCTGCCGGCCCTCGCAGGTGCACGACGTGCTGAAGATCTGCCGCGACGAGCTCGACCAGGTCGCGCAGCACGGTCTCTCGGACGACGAGATCGGGCGTGCGATCGGCCAGCTCCAGGGGTCCACGGTCCTCGGCCTGGAGGACACCGGCGCGCTGATGAACCGCATCGGCAAGAGCGAGCTGTGCTGGGGCGAGCAGATGTCCGTCGACGACATGCTGTCGCGGATCGCGTCGGTCACCCCGGACGACGTCCGCGAGGTCGCCCGCGAGATCCTGGGACGGCGGCCCTCCCTGTCGGTCATCGGCCCGCTGAAGGACAAACAGGCGACCCGCCTCAACGACGCCGTCGCCTGACGATCCCCTGGTTGAAGGAAGCACAAGAGATGAGCAAGCTGCGCGTGGCGGTCCTCGGCGCCAAGGGCCGGATCGGCTCGGAAGCCGTACGAGCCGTCGAAGCCGCCGACGACATGGAACTCGTCGCCGCCCTCGGCCGGGGCGACGAGCTGAGGACGCTGACCGAGACCGGCGCCCAGGTTGCGGTCGAACTGACCACGCCCGACTCGGTCATGGCCAACCTCGAGTTCTGCGTCGGCCACGGCATCCACGCGGTCGTCGGCACCACCGGCTGGACCGACGAGCGCCTCGCGCAGCTGAACGGCTGGCTCTCCGCCTCCCCGGAGACGGGCGTGCTCATCGCGCCGAACTTCTCCATCGGGGCCGTACTGAACATGAAGTTCGCGCAGATCGCGGCACCGTACTTCGAGTCGGTGGAGGTCGTCGAGCTCCACCACCCGAAGAAGGTCGACGCCCCCTCGGGCACCGCCACGCGCACCGCCCAGCTCATCGCGTCGGCTCGCGCCGAGGCCGGTGCTGCCCCGGCACCGGACGCCACGGAGACGGCCCTGGACGGCGCGCGAGGCGCGGACGTCGACGGTGTTCCCGTGCACTCCGTCCGCCTGCGCGGCCTGCTGGCCCACCAGGAGGTCCTGCTGGGCGGCGAGGGCGAGACGCTGACCATCCGGCACGACTCGCTCCACCACAGCAGCTTCATGCCGGGCATCCTGCTCGGCGCCCGCCGCGTGGTGAGCACCCCGGGCCTGACGTTCGGCCTCGAACACTTCCTGGATCTGAACTGAGCCCCTGACCGTCATGCGCGCGAAGCTCACCTACGCCCTCACCGCCGCCGTCCTGGTCGTCTACTTCGTCCTGGTCGGCAGCCGCGGCGTCCTGCTCATCGAAATCGGCACGCCCCTCACCGTCACCTTCGGTGTGGCCGTGCTGATCCTGCCGGTCATCGGCCTGTGGTTCCTGTGGAAGAACACGCAGTTCGCCCGCAAAGCCGGTCAACTGGCCGCCGAACTCGACGCCGAGGGCGGTCTGCCCGTCGACGAACTGCGGCGCACCCCCAGCGGGCGCATCGACCGCGACTCGGCCGACGAGGTCTTCGCCCGCCGCAAGGCCGAGACGGAGGACGCCCCCGACGACTGGCGCGCCTGGTTCCGTCTCGCCGTCGCCTACCACGACGCTCGTGACACCCCCCGCGCCCGCAAGGCGATGCAGCGCGCGATAGCCCTGCACGACGGGAAGCAGTCCGAAGCGGCCTGAGCCGCACCCCTTCATGCCGGTGGGGCCGGACCGTGGTGAACGGTCCGGCCCCACCGGCATGAGGAACGAGGACGGCGTCAGCGCGGGCCGTACTCCTCGGCCCACGCCTCCACCGAGTCAGCCGCCCGATCGAAGGCCTCCGCGCGGCCCAGGAAGTCCGCGTTGTGCGTCGTCATGAGCGACACCGGCCCCGTGTCGTCCCGGCCCCGGCGTCCGAACAGCAGCGCCTGTCCCTGCACCGTCCGGGGCAGGTTCAGCCAGCGCACCGGCTGCTGCACCGTCCGCACGGAGCCGACCTGCTCCCAGGACGCCGTACGCGTGGTGAGGAAACCGACGTGGCGCAGCCCCCGCGCGCTGACCCACACGCCCATGCGCAGCAGCCGGAGCGCCGCGACGATGACGAGCAGTGCGAGGCCGAACACCACGGCCGCCGACGCCAGTTGAGCCGTCGCGGCGATGATGACCGCCGCGAACAGCACGAACGAGGCGAGCAGCAGCGCGAGCGCGGCCACCATGATGCGCCACGGCCCGGGCCGGTACGGACGCCGCCAGCGGTCACGGTCCTCGTAGGGCAACGGAGCGTCGTCCGCCGCCTCGAAAACGCGGTCGGCCGTCAGGAAGGGCAGGGGCACGGCTGGTCCTCACTCGATCCATGCGTGGGCTGTGCCCGGTGAGGCTACCGATCTGTGTCCCCGGTCACCACCGGTGGGGGGCCGGATGGAGTCACCGCCGGTGCGGTGCGATTCAGCGCCTCTCGGACGCCTGGGACTGCTGAGGCTGATCAGCCGCCTTGTCGGGCGTCAGCGCGGGTGTCCCGATGACCAGGGACCCCGCGAGCCCCGCCACGATGGTGAGCCCCAGCAGCCAACGCCCGGCCATCTGACCGAGCGACGACCGCTCGCGCGGCGGCGGAGTGACATTGCTGCGGAACCTGTCGGCCTCGGCGACGAAGGCAAACGGTACGGGTTCACGCCGACCGAACATCAGGGGTACGTCTCCTTCAAAGGTGGAACGGATCACTTTCGTCTGTAGAGACGAAAGAACTCCCTCAGAGGTGCCCTGTTTCACCGACTTCATTGCGGCACGGCACCGATCGCGCCGAATCGGCCGGGCCGTAGAGTGGCGTCGCCACACGACGAGATGGGAAGGCCCTGCCAACCGTGACCGACACCCCCGCCGACGACCTCACACCCAGCTACCGCAGCGACGTCACCGTCGAGCTGGTCAAGCACACCGCGTCCGACGCGGACGTCCTCTTCGCGGCCCGGGTCTCGACCCTGGGCGAGCAGTCCCTGGACGAGCTGAAGAAGGACCCCGAGCGTTCCAAGGGCCTGATCAACTACCTGATGCGGGACCGGCACGGCAGCCCCTTCGAGCACAACTCGATGACCTTCCTCATCAGCGCCCCGATCTTCGTCTTCCGCGAGTTCATGCGGCACCGCGTCGGCTGGTCGTACAACGAGGAGAGCGGCCGCTACCGCGAGCTCCAGCCCGTCTTCTACGTCCCCGACGAGTCCCGCAAGCTCGTCCAGGAGGGCCGCCCGGGCAAGTACGTCTTCGTCGAGGGCACCCAGGCCCAGCAGGAGCTGGTCGGCCGCGTCATGGAGGACTCGTACCGGCAGGCGTACGAGGCGTACCAGGAGATGCTCGCCGCCGGCGTCGCCCGCGAGGTGGCCCGGGCCGTCCTCCCCGTCGGCCTGTACTCGTCGATGTACGCCACCTGCAACGCCCGCTCGCTGATGCACTTCCTCGGCCTGCGCACCCAGCACGAGCTGGCGAAGGTGCCGTCCTTCCCGCAGCGCGAGATCGAGATGGTCGGCGAGAAGATGGAGGCCGAGTGGGCCCGGCTCATGCCGCTCACCTACGCCGCCTTCAACGCGAACGGACGCGTGGCGCCGTAACGCACCCCGGTTCCCTGATCAGGTACAGATGTACGGTTCAGCCGCGCGAAGTGTCCGTATTGCGGCATTTGGAGAAGTTCATCTAGCCTGATCAAACGGGTCCGGCACTGCTTGAACCCCCGAGCAGGCAGTGCCGGGCTCCACCTTTGTCGCCACTTGTCGCCTGCCCCGGCGGCAGACCCGGTCCTGAGCAACGAGTAGCGTGTAACCCATGGCTCCGACCTCGACTCCCCAGACCCCCTTCGGGCGGGTCCTCACCGCCATGGTCACGCCCTTCACGGCGGACGGCGCACTCGACCTCGACGGCGCGCAGCGGCTCGCCGCCCACCTGGTGGACGCAGGCAACGACGGCCTGGTCATCAACGGCACCACCGGCGAGTCCCCGACCACCAGCGACGCGGAGAAAGCGGATCTCGTACGGGCGGTCCTGGAGGCGGTCGGCGACCGCGCCCACGTGGTGGCCGGAGTCGGCACCAACGACACCCACCACAGCATGGAACTCGCCCGGGCGGCGGAGCGCACCGGCGCGCACGGCCTGCTCGTCGTGACCCCGTACTACAACAAGCCGCCGCAGGAAGGCCTCTACCGGCACTTCACGGCCGTCGCCGACACCACCGGCCTCCCGGTGATGCTCTACGACATCCCCGGCCGCAGCGGCGTCCCGATCAGCACCGAGACGCTCGTCCGCCTCGCCGAGCACCCCCGGATCGTCGCCAACAAGGACGCCAAGGGCGACCTCGGCCGCGCCAGCTGGGCCATCGCCCGCTCCGGCCTCGCCTGGTACTCCGGCGACGACATGCTGAACCTGCCCCTGCTCTCGGTCGGCGCGGTCGGCTTCGTCTCGGTCGTCGGCCACGTCGTCACCCCCGAGCTGCGCGCCCTGGTCGAGGCGTACACCTCGGGCGACGTCCAGAAGGCCACCGAGATCCACCAGAAGCTGCTCGCCGTCTACACGGGCATGTTCCGCACCCAGGGCGTGATGACGACCAAGGCGGCGCTCGCCCTCAAGGGACTGCCCGCCGGACCCCTGCGCGCGCCCATGGTCGAGTGCGCGCCCGAGGAGATCGAGCAACTCAAGATCGATCTTGCTGCCGGCGGGGTACAGCTCTGACATCAGACTTCGCGCGGACCCCCGCGCACCTGCTTCACAACTGAATAAGCGGGCCACCGGTGCCCGCGCACCCCAACACAGACAACTGCTTCTGCACGAACGTCACGCGCGCCACGTGCCCCACCGGTACGTGGCGTGCGTGGTGAGGAGAGTCTTTTGAGTCATCCGCATCCCGAACTCCGCACGCCCCCGCCGCTCCCCGAAGGCGGCCTGCGTGTCACCCCGCTCGGCGGCCTCGGCGAGATCGGCCGGAACATGACGGTCTTCGAATTCGGCGGCCGCCTGCTGATCGTCGACTGCGGAGTGCTCTTCCCCGAGGAGGAGCAGCCCGGAATCGACCTGATCCTGCCGGACTTCTCGTCCATCAGGGACCGCCTCGACGACATCGAGGGCATCGTGCTCACGCACGGGCACGAGGACCACATCGGCGGTGTCCCCTTCCTCCTGCGCGAGAAGCCGGACATCCCACTGATCGGCTCCAAGCTGACCCTCGCCCTCATCGAGGCCAAGCTCCAGGAGCACCGCATCCGCCCCTACACCCTCGAGGTGGCGGAGGGGCAGCGCGAGCGCATCGGCCCCTTCGACTGCGAGTTCATCGCGGTCAACCACTCCATCCCGGACGCGCTGGCCGTGGCCATCCGCACCCCTGCGGGCATGGCAGTCCACACCGGCGACTTCAAGATGGACCAGCTCCCGCTGGACAGCCGCCTCACGGACCTCCACGCGTTCGCACGCCTGAGCGAAGAGGGCATCGACCTCCTCCTCTCGGACTCGACCAACGCCGAGGTGCCGGGCTTCGTCCCGCCCGAGCGGGAGATCTCCAACGTCCTGCGGCAGGTCTTCGCCGGCGCCCGCAAGCGCATCATCGTCGCGAGCTTCGCCAGCCACGTGCACCGCATCCAGCAGATCCTGGACGCAGCCCACGAGTACGGCCGCCGCGTCGCCTTCGTCGGCCGCTCCATGGTCCGCAACATGGGCATCGCACGGGACCTGGGCTATCTGCGGGTCCCGCCGGGCCTCGTCGTGGACGTCAAGACGCTCGACGATCTTCCGGACAGCGAGGTGGTCCTGGTCTGCACGGGTTCCCAGGGCGAGCCGATGGCGGCCCTGTCCCGCATGGCCAACCGCGACCACCAGATCCGCATCGTCCAGGGCGACACGGTGATCCTGGCGTCGTCCCTGATCCCCGGCAACGAGAACGCGGTCTACCGCGTGATCAACGGCCTCACCCGCTGGGGCGCCAACGTGGTCCACAAGGGCAACGCCAAGGTCCACGTCTCCGGCCACGCATCGGCGGGCGAGCTGCTGTACTTCTACAACATCTGCCGCCCGAAGAACCTGATGCCGGTGCACGGCGAATGGCGCCACCTGCGGGCCAACGCCGAGCTGGGCGCCCTGACCGGCGTCCCGCACGACCGCATCGTCATCGCCGAGGACGGCGTCGCCGTCGACCTCATCGAGGGCAAGGCGAAGATCTCCGGCAAGGTCCAGGCGGGATACGTCTACGTCGACGGCCTCTCGGTCGGTGACGTGGGCGAGCCGGCCCTCAAGGACCGCAAGATCCTCGGCGACGAGGGCATCATCTCGGTCTTCGTGGTCATCGACTCGTCCACCGGCAAGATCACCGGTGGTCCGCACATCCAGGCCCGCGGCTCCGGCATCGAGGACTCCGCCTTCGGGGACGTGGCCCCGCGGATCACGGAGGTGCTCGAACGCTCCGCCCAGGACGGCGTGGTCGAACCCCACCAGCTCCAGCAGCTCGTGCGCCGCACGCTGGGCAAGTGGGTCTCGGACACCTACCGGCGCCGGCCGATGATCCTGCCCGTGGTGGTGGAGGTCTGACGGCCCGTCGGGCCTGAGCTCGCGCCAACTGGGAGCGGGGGGGCCCCCGTTTACACGCGGCGCCCCCCGCCCCGGCGGCGCGCCGCCCTGCCCGCCGCGCGCCGCGCAGCCCGGAAGCCCCCCTCCCCCGGGGTAGCACCAGCCCCGGCC
>NZ_JAKEIO010000182.1 GCF_021474405.1 [Streptosporangium] indianense | reverse complement strand
CACCGCGACTGGGACAACGCCGAACGCGAGGGCCGCACCATCGTCCCGCTGCTGACCCGGCTCAACACCATCCGGCGCGAGCATCCCGCGCTGCACCACCTCAGGAACCTCCGCTTCCACCACACCGACAACGACGCACTCCTCGCGTACAGCAAGCGCAGCGGATCCGATGTGGTCCTGGTGGTCGCCAACCTCGACCCCCACCGCACCCAGGAGGCCACGGTCTCGCTGGACATGCCGCAACTCGGCCTGGACCGGCACGCGTCGGTGCCGGTGCGCGACGAGCTCACCGGCGAGACCTACCACTGGGGCAGGACCAACTACGTGCGGTTGGAGCCGGGGCGGGCTCCCGCGCACGTCTTTCACGTCCAGTCCCCGCCCGCCGCGCACGCGAACGGAGGGACAGGAACGTCATGACCGTGAACGAGCCCGTGCTGGACACCTTCGAGGACACTCCCGCCAGGGACCGTGACCCGGACTGGTTCAAGCGTGCCGTCTTCTACGAGGTGCTCGTCCGCTCGTTCCAGGACAGCGACGGCGACGGAGTCGGCGACCTGAAGGGCCTCACCTCCAAGCTCGACTACCTCCAGTGGCTGGGCGTCGACTGCCTGTGGCTGCCGCCGTTCTTCAAGTCGCCGCTGCGCGACGGCGGTTACGACGTCGCGGACTACACGGCCGTGCTGCCGGAGTTCGGTGACCTGGCCGACTTCGTGGAGTTCGTCGACGCCGCCCACCAGCGGGGCATGCGCGTGATCATCGACTTCGTCATGAACCACACCAGCGACCAGCACCCGTGGTTCCAGGAGTCGCGCAAGGACCCCGACGGGCCCTACGGCGACTACTACATGTGGGCCGACGACGACAAGGGCTACCCGGACGCCCGGATCATCTTCGTCGACACGGAGACCTCGAACTGGACCTTCGACCCGGTGCGCGGCCAGTACTTCTTCCACCGGTTCTTCTCCCACCAGCCCGACCTCAACTACGAGAACCCGCGTGTGCAGGAGGAGATCCTGGCCGCGCTGAAGTTCTGGCTGGACCTGGGCATCGACGGCTTCCGGCTGGACGCGGTGCCCTATCTCTACGCGGCCGAGGACACCAACTGCGAGAACCTGCCCGCCACGCACACCTTCCTCAAACGCGTCCGCCGCGAGATCGACGCGCAGTACCCGGACACCGTGCTGCTGGCGGAGGCCAACCAGTGGCCCGAGGACGTCGTCGACTACTTCGGCGACTACGCAAGCGGCGGCGACGAGTGCCACATGGCCTTCCACTTCCCGGTCATGCCGCGCATCTTCATGGCCGTACGCCGGGAGTCGCGCTACCCCGTGTCGGAAATCCTCGCCAAGACCCCGGCCATCCCCTCGGGCTGCCAGTGGGGGATGTTCCTGCGCAACCACGACGAGCTCACGCTCGAGATGGTGACCGACGAAGAGCGCGACTACATGTGGGCCGAGTACGCCAAGGACCCCCGCATGCGCGCCAACATCGGCATCCGCCGCCGGCTCGCCCCGCTGCTCGACAACGACCGGCACACCATCGAACTGTTCACGGCCCTGCTGCTGGCCCTGCCCGGCTCGCCGATCCTGTACTACGGCGACGAGATCGGCATGGGCGACAACATCTGGCTCGGCGACCGCGACGCGGTCCGCACACCCATGCAGTGGACGCCCGACCGCAACGCAGGCTTCTCCACCTCCGACCCCGGCCGCCTCTTCCTGCCGGCGATCATGGACCCGGTCTACGGCCATCAGGTGACCAACGTCGAGGCGTCGATGTCGTCGCCGTCGTCGCTGCTGCACTGGACCCGCCGCATGATCGAGATCCGCAAGCAGAACCCGGCCTTCGGACTCGGCTCCTACACCGAACTGCCTTCCTCCAACCCCGCGGTGCTGGCGTTCCTGCGGGAGTACGAGGACGACCTGGTGCTGTGCGTCAACAACTTCGCGCGGTTCGCACAGCCCACCGAGCTCGACCTGCGTGAGTTCGCGGGACGGCACCCGGTGGAGCTGTTCGGCGGGGTGCGCTTCCCCGCCATCGGCGAGCTGCCGTACCTGCTGACCCTCGGGGGCCACGGCTTCTACTGGTTCCGGCTCACTCGAGTCGCATCCCGCATCGGCCGGCGACTGTGAGCCTGCGCCGAGACAAGGAGGCGTGACCATGCCGAAGACCGCATCCCTGCGCCCGGACCTCCCGCGCCTGGCCGAGCCCATGGAGTCGCTCGGCGGACTGCTGCGCGACTGGCTGCCCCGGCAGCGCTGGTTCGCGGGCAAGGACCGGCCCGTCACCGAGCTCGGCCTGCTGTCGATGACCGAGCTGTTCCCGGGCTGTCTGCATCTGCTGGTCCACGCCGGTCACGCCGGCCACACGGGTGTGCCCTCGCCCGGCGGGAGTTTCCCGGCCGGGGACTGCTACCAGCTCCTGCTCGGCGTGCGGGAGCAGCCGTCGCCGCGACTGGGGCGGGCCCTCATCGGGCGGGTGCAGGACGGGCCGCTGGCCGGTCTGACGGTCTACGACGCGCTGCACGACCCCCGCTCGGCCCAGCTCCTGCTGGACCGGCTGCGGCAGCCGGGCACCGCAGGGCCCCTGCGCTTCGACTGCGACCCGGACCAGCGGGTGCCCGCCGGGCTGGTGCCGCGGCTGCTGGACGCAGAGCAGTCCAACTCCTCGCTGGTGTACGGCGAGGAGTACATCCTGAAGGTCTTCCGGCGCATCCAGCCGGGCGTCAACCCGGACCTGGAGGTGCCGGGCGCCCTGGCCCGCCAGGGCTGTCACCGCGTTCCGGCGCCCGTGGCCTGGTTCCAGACCAGGCATCCGTTCAAGGCCACCCTCGGTGTGCTCCAGCCGTATCTGCGGGACGCCTCCGACGGCTGGACGCTCGGGCTGAACGCGCTGGCCGCGGGAGACGACTTCACGGTCCAGGCCCGGGCGCTGGGCGCGGCCACCGCGGAGGTGCACCTCGCGCTGGCGTCGGCGTTCCCCGTCGGCGGGCCCGGGGAGAACGGGCAGACGGCGGCCGCGATGACCGAGCGGCTGGACGCCGCCGCGCACTGTGTGCCCGCGCTGAAGCCGTTCGTACCCGGACTGCGGACCGCGTTCGCCGCCCTCACCAGCTGCGACCCCGGACCGCCCGCGCAGCGCATCCACGGCGACCTGCACCTCGGTCAGGTGCTGCGGGCCGGGCGCGAGTGGTTCGTCATCGACTTCGAGGGCGAGCCGTCCCGGCCGCTCTCCGAACGGCGCAGCGCTCACTCCCCGGTGCGGGACATCGCGGGGATGCTGCGCTCCTTCGACTACGCCGCCCGGCAGCGTCGCCCCTGGCGCCCGGAGTGGGCCCGCCGCTGCCGCGAGGCCTACTGCGCGGGGTACGCCGCCCGCGCCGGCTGGGACCCCCGCACAAAGCACGGACTGCTCCGCGCCTATGAGACGGACCGGGCCGTGTACGAGGTGCTGTACGAGGCACGGCACCGCCCCGACTGGCTGCCCGTACCCATGGCGGCGATCGAGCGCCTCGCCGTGAGAGGAGACTGAGCCGTGGCCCTGCGAGACACCTCAATCCCGGAGCCGTCCGGCCCGGTACCGAGCACGACCGCTCCCGCCCTGAGCCCGGAGGACCGCGGGCGTCTGCTGGCGGGCGCCCACCACGATCCGCACGCGCTGCTGGGCGCCCACCCGGTGCCCGGCGGGGTCGTGTTCCGGGCGCTGCGCCCCTTCGCCCGCGCGGTGAGCGTGGTGATCGACGGCAGGCGCACCGCCCTCGCCTCGGAGGGCGACGGCCTCTTCACGGGCGTACTGCCGCTGGACGGGATCCCCGCGTACACGCTGCACGTGGCGTACGAGGAGGGCGAGCAGGAGACACCCGACCCGTACCGCTTCCTGCCCGCGCTGGGCGAGCTCGACCTGCACCTCATCCGCGAGGGCCGGCATGAGCAGCTGTGGCAGGCGCTCGGCGCGCAGCCCATGACGCACGAGGGTGTGACCGGCACCCGGTTCACGGTGTGGGCGCCGAACGCGCAGGGCGTGCGGGTCGCCACCGACTTCACCCACTGGGACGGGACGCAGTTCCCGATGCGGTCCCTGGGCGCCTCTGGCGTGTGGGAGCTGTTCCTGCCGGGCGTCGGCGAGGGCACCGCGTACAAGTTCGAGATCCACTCCCGGTACGGCCACCGCTTCCTCAAGGCCGACCCGATGGCACGGCGCTGCGAGGAGCCGCCCAACACGGCGTCGATCGTGACGGCCTCGCACTACGAGTGGGGCGACACCGAGTGGATGGCGCACCGCGCCGACACGCCCGTGCACGAGGCGCCGCTCTCGGTGTACGAGGTGCACCTGGCGTCCTGGCGGCCCGGGCTGACCTACCGCGAACTCGCCGAGGAACTGCCGAAGTACGCCAAGGACATGGGCTTCACGCACGTCGAGCTGATGCCGGTCGCCGAGCACCCCTTCCACGGGTCCTGGGGTTACCAGGTCACGGGGTTCTACGCGCCGACGGCCCGGCTGGGCACGCCCGACGACTTCCGGTTCTTCGTCGACGCCTGCCACCGGGCCGGTATCGGCGTGATCATGGACTGGGTGCCGGCGCACTTCCCGAAGGACGACTGGGCGCTGGCCCGGTTCGACGGCGAGCCGCTGTACGAGCCCGGTGACGACCGGCGCGCGGAGCACCCGGACTGGGGCACCTACGAGTTCGACTTCGGCCGCACCGAGGTGCGCAACTTCCTGGTAGCGAACGCCGTGTACTGGTGCGAGGAGTTCCACATCGACGGGCTGCGCGTGGACGCGGTCGCCTCGATGCTGTACCTGGACTACTCGCGCGAGGACGGCCAGTGGGAGCCCAACGCCTACGGCGGCCGGGAGGACCTGGCGGCCATGCGGTTCCTCCAGGAGATGAACGCGACGGTGTACCGGCGGGCTCCCGGGGTGGTGACCATCGCCGAGGAGTCCACCGCCTGGGGCGGGGTGACCAAGCCCACCGACGCCGGCGGGCTCGGCTTCGGTCTGAAGTGGAACATGGGCTGGATGCACGATTCGCTGGAGTACATCGCCCACGAGCCGGTGCACCGCAAGTACCACCACCACGAGATGACGTTCTCGATGGTCTACGCCTACAGCGAGAACTACGTCCTGCCCATCTCCCACGACGAGGTCGTGCACGGCAAGCAGGCCCTGGTGTCGAAGATGCCCGGCGACTGGTGGCAGCGCCGCGCCACCCACCGGGCCTACCTCGGCTTCATGTGGAGCCACCCCGGCAAGCAGCTGCTCTTCATGGGTCAGGAGTTCGCGCAGGGAGCCGAGTGGTCGGTGGAGCATGGCCCGGAGTGGTGGCTCCTGGACGACGGGTATCACTCCGCGGGCGACCACCGGGGCGTGCTCGACCTGGTCCGTGATCTGAACGCCGCGTACCGGGCGACGCCGGCGCTGTGGCAGTGCGACACCCGCCCGGAGGGCTTCCGGTGGGTCGCGGTGGACTCGGCCGACGACAACGTGTTCGCGTTCCTCCGGTACGACGCCGAGGGGAATCCGCTGCTGTCAGTGTCGAACTTCTCCCCCGTCGTCCGGCAGGACTACGGCCTGTGGGTGCCGGGTGACGCCGTCGCCTGGGAGGAGCGCCTCAACACCGACGACACACGCTACGGCGGCAGCGGCGTCACCAACCCGGATCCGGTCAAGCCGGAGGACGGCTGTCTCCGGATCACGCTGCCTCCGCTCGCCACGGTGTGGCTGGCGCCGTCCGCCGTGTGAAGTCACGCGGCCCCACCAGGTGTCCTGCCCGCCTGGAGGGGCACTGGGGGTCGTACCACCGGGAGCACCCGGTGGTACGAGACGGCAGGGTACAGAAGGGCGGGCATCAGGTGCGCACGGTGGGAGTGGAGGAGGAACTCCTCCTGGTCGATCCGGAGACCGGCGAACCGCGGGCGCTGTCCGCAGCGGTGCTCGCCCGGGCCGAGAAGGACGACGCGGATCAGGACGTCTTCGAGAAGGAACTCCACGAGCAGATGCTGGAGTTCGCCACGCATCCGCAGTCGTCCATGGAGAGCCTGCGCGAGGAGATCGTCCGCTGCCGCAAGGAGGCCGCCCGCCACGCGGGGGAGATCGGCTGCACCGTGGCGGCGCTCGCCACCTCACCGCTGCCGGTCAGTCCCGCCGTCAGCGTCAACCGGCGCTACCTGTGGATGGCGGACCAGTACGGCATCGCCACCCAGGAGCAGCTCGTCCTGGGCTGCCACGTGCACGTGTCGGTCGAGTCCGACGACGAGGGCGTGGCGGTCGTCGACCGGCTGCGTCCATGGCTGCCGGTGCTGCGGGCGCTCAGCGCGAACTCGCCGTTCTGGCAGGGGAAGGACACGGGGTACAGCAGCTACCGCAGCCGGGTGTGGCTGCGCTGGCCGTCGGCGGGGCCGACCGAGATCTTCGGCTCGCCCGAGCGGTACCACCGGCTGATCGCGGACATGGTGGCCACCGGCGCCCTGCTCGACGAGGGGATGATCTACTTCGACGCACGGCTGTCCCCCCGGTACCCGACGGTGGAGCTGCGCGTCGCCGACGTGTGTCTGCAGTCGAGCACGGCCGTGCTGATCGCGACGCTCGTCCGCGGGCTGGTGGAGACGGCCTCGCGCGAGTGGCGGGCCGGCCGTGAGCCGCTCGGCCACAACGTGAGCCTGCTGCGGCTGGCCGACTGGCAGGCCGCGCGCTCCGGGCTCGCGGGCGAGCTGCTGCACCCCGCGACCATGCGGCGCATGCCGGCCGAGGCGGTCGTGCGTGCCCTGCTGGAGCACGTCGAGGAGGCCCTCGACGGCACCGGGGACCTGGAGCCGGCCCGCGCCGCCTGCGAGGAGCTGCTGCGGGAGGGCAACGGCGCCCAGGTGCAGCGCGCCCTGATGGAGCGCACGGGGAGCCTGCGGGACGTCGTCACCGAGTGCGTCCGCCGCACTCAGGCGTGAGGCGCCCCGTCGGTCGCGGGCCGGGGGTCAGAGGATCAGGGCGAGGGCGTAGGCCAGGAAGAACGCCGCGATCAGCACCACGAGGATGATGATCACGGTCATCGGGCCCTTGGCCCAGCCCTTGGTCGGGTTGTGCGTCTCCCGGGGCAGCGTCTCGGGCATGCTGCTCTCGGCGGGCGGGGTCTCGCCCGGCGGCACACCGCCGCCGGGTTCCAGACCGGTGGTGCGTTCGGGTTCGGGGTCGGGACTGATGTGAGTCATACCGTCCGGGTCCCCCGATCACGGCGAGATCACCAGGGTGTCGACTTCCGTATTTTCCGACCCCGAAGGGTCTCGACTCGACTACATTCGAGCACCGCCGATGACGGTACCCGTCGGCAACGTCACACCCCGTACACGTCAGGAGCAGTGCATGCGCGACCTCGCCCTCGCTCCCCCGGCCGTGGCGCTGCTGACCGGCGGGCTCGCCGACAGCGTCTTCGAGACGGCGGACCGCGAACCGACCAGGCCGCTGCTCGCCCGGCGGGCCGACCCCGCCTCCTCGACGTGGGAGGAGGTGACGGCGATCGAGCTGCGCGACGAGGTGGTGGACGTGGCCAAGGGGCTGATCGCCTCGGGGATCGCGCCGGGACACCGGGTGGCGATCATGGCCCGCACCCGGTTCGAGTGGACGGTCCTGTGCTACGCGCTGTGGGCCGTGGGCGCCGAGGTCGTCCCGGTCTACCCGACGGCCTCGCGCGACCAGGTGGAGTGGATCCTGCGGGACGCCGGGTGCGTGGCCGTGGTCGTCGAGGACGAGCAGGGCGTCATGACCGTCGGCTCGGTGTGCGCCCAGCTGCCGCTGCTGCGGCACGTCTGGCAGCTGGACGCGGGCGCCCTCGCACAGCTGGCGGTCCGGGGGGAACTCGTCCCGATCGCCACGGTCGACTCGATGCGCCGCATCGTGCTGCCGGACTCCACGGCGGTCATCGCCTACACCTCTGGCAGCTCCGGCCATGCCATGGGCTGCGCGCTCAGCCATCGCAACCTGGCCGCCCCCTGCGACACCCTGCTCGCGGGCTGGGGGCACACGGCGGCGCCGCGCGGGGAGCAGGGTTCCGTGCTCGCGTTCCTGCCCTTCTCCCACGTGTACGGGCTGATGATCCAGGGACTGTGCGTGCGCGGCGGGCTGCTCATGGGCCACCAGGCCGATCTGGGCGGGGAGGCGCTGGCGGCGGCGCTGCGCTCGTTCCGGCCCACGTACCTCTACGTGGTCCCCTCGGTCCTGGAGAAGATCTACAAGAACTTCCTGCGCACGGCGCAGCAGGCGGGGCACGGCGCGCTGTTCGAGCGGGCCGCCGACACCGCCCGGGACTTCGCCGCGGCCCTGGAGCGCCAGCGGCTCGGCCGCGGCCGCGGACCCGGCTTGGACCTGCGGCTCCAGCACGCCCTGTACGAGCGGACGGTGTACCGCAGACTGCGGACGGCCCTGGGCGGACGGGTGCAGCGGGCGACGTCCGGCGGCTCCCCCCTCAGCCGTGACCTCTCCCTGTTCTACGAGGGCATCGGCATCTACGTGCACGACGGCTACGGCCTGACGGAGACCGCCGGCGGGGTGACGATGCAACCGCTGGGCCGGGAGAAGTCCGGGACGGTCGGTCAGGCGCTGCCGGGGATGGAGATCCAGGTGGCCGAGGACGGGGAGATCCTCGTGCGCGGACCGTCGGTGTTCCAGGGGTACGTGGGCGACCAGGCCGCCACCCGGGCCGCGCTGCGCGACGGCTGGCTCGCCACCGGGGACCTCGGGCGGCTGGACTCCGAGGGCTATCTGACGATCACCGGCCGCAAGAAGGACATCATCATCACGAGCAGCGGCAAGAGCGTCGCCCCGCTGGCCCTGGAGCAGCGGCTGCGGATGCATCCGCTCATCCATCAGGCCGTGGTCGTCGGGGACAACCGGCCCTGCGTCGGCGCCCTGATCACGCTGGATCCGGACTTCCTGGCCCACTGGCGGGCCGGGCTGGCGCTCCAGGGCGAGATGCGGGAGGCGCGGGAGGAGAACGCTCTGCGCGAGGAGGTCGCGCGGGCCGTGGCCGCGGCCAACAGCGTCGTGTCGCCCTCGGAGTCGATCCGGGTGTTCCGGGTCCTGCCGGAGGCGTTCGATGTGACCAACGGTCTGCTGACGCCGTCGATGAAGCTGCGCCGGGACGAGATCGTGCGGCACTACGCTTCCGAGATCGACGCGATGTACCGGTCCCGCAGGCGTCCCGGGCGGCCGGGCGCTCAGGACGAACCGTCGAGCTGGGAGGATTCCGACAATGTGTTCCGCTGAGCGTGCGGCCGGACGCGTAGGCCATGCCCCCTCGGGAACACGCAACAGTGGCGACGCAAGAGAAAGGACGACAGCCCTGACGACAGCCCTAGCTGACGCCCGGGCCGGAAAGGCGATATGTCAACCGAGCCGCGTGGGGACGACGCCCTGACCTCCGAGGACATCCCGAGCCGCACGAACAGCTTCGTCGGCGAGCCGCATGACGTGACCGGTGCGCGCTTGGCCGCTGAGGGGTTCCTGCGCGATCTGGCACGCTCCTCCCCGCCCTCTGCACCCGAGTACTGGGACGACATCCTGCTGGTGGTGACGGAGCTGGCCGCCAACGCGGTCCAGTACGCGCCCGGTCCGTTCGCGCTGCGGATGCGCCGGACCTTCGACGGGGTGCACGTGGTGCTGCACGACACGAGCACCACCGAGCCCGCCCCTCGCCCCTTCGATCCGCGCAGCGGCGGCGGGGGCATCGGCTGGCACCTGATCCACACACTGTGCGACCAGGTCAGTGTCGTGGCCGACGACCGGGGCAAGGACGTACACGTGTTCATGCCCTGGTGAGCCGGGAGCGGCACGGGCGCGGCGCGCCCGTGACCGGCTCAGACCGTGGCCGTCTCGCGAGGCGGCAGCCGGTCGTAGTAGTCACCCACGGCCCGGAGGTACTCCCGGTCCCTCGTCTCACTGTCGGTCTGGAAGCGGGGAGCCGCCTTGGCGTCCGCCCGGCTGCAGGCCAGTGTGACCTTTCTCCCCTGCGTGTCGATGCCGGTGACGACTCCGGCCGGCACCAGGACGCTGCGGCCGAACACCCAGACGCCGGTGTCGACGACCAGATGCCGCATGTCGTGCGGGGCGGCCTCGCGGTCCACGTGCCCGATCGTGCCGTCGGTCGCGGCGACCGCGAAACCGGTCAGGTCCTGCCCTTCGCTGTGACCGCTGCCCGGCGCGTACGACCAGATTCTGTCGATGGCCACGCTGTCCCATCCTCCCTGGCGATGTGCTGATCGCGATTCCTCCGGCGGACGCCCGCGCCCGCGTTCCACAGCAGCAATTACCCTGCTGCCGCAAGCGCATTCGGCATACACACCTGCTACCGCACGGGACTTCCGGCGGCCGGTCCCCGGAGAAGTTCGGACGCGGGGGCATGGAGGGTGGTTTCCGGGGTAATCGCGGGGGCGCGGTGACATCCGAAGCCCGTCAGCGAAGGGAGGCGCATGAGAAACGGCATTCGAGTCCGGGGAACGACCGGGATTCCCTCGCACCGCGGTCATCCCCAGAGGTGACCAGCCCAGGCCGTAGCACTTGTTGGAGGTATCCGTGCCCCTCGCCCAGAACCCGCTGTCCGTGGAAGTCGAGCTGCCCCGGGAGGACGTGGCCCTGATCACGGTCGACGGCTACCTGGACGTCGACACCGCGACCGAGTTCCAGGCCCATCTGGCCAACCAACTCCACCACGGCCGACGGCACTTCCTGCTCGACCTCTCGTCCGTTCCCTTCATGGACTCGTCCGGGATGAACATCATTCTGCGGGTGTACCAGGAGACTCGTAAGACCGAGGGCAGTGTGCACGTCATCAGTCCGACGCCGGCCGTGCGGCGCATCCTCGATCTGACCGGCGTCAGCATCACCGTGCCCATATCGGAGACTGTCGAGGAGGCCCTGGCCCGTGTCGACAAGGGGCCGGAGCATCCCGAGGAGCCGGGGGAACAGAGCATCTGACGGCCACAGCATCCCTCGGGCCCGGCGCCGCAGATGCCCGGCGGCCCGGCCCCTCGCTCCGCCCTGCCCGGACGACGGCTCACCCCTAGCACACCGGCGACGGCGGCTCCGGCCGCCGCTGTCCCCGCACCGGATCGCTTGCGCCGGAGCCGGTGTCCTACGAGGTCGGCGCATGGTTAGAGTTGTCGCCCGGCAAGTGTCACATCGCCGTCTCGTTGCCAGAAGCGGGCTCGGTCGACGCAACGCGGATGAGGAGAGAACCAGGTGCCGGAGCACGAAGCGGACGGACAGCTCGCGACGCCCACCCACGAGGTCAGGGACTTCCTGCACCGCCGGCGTGAGCAGATCGCCCAGCGGTGGGCGGACGAGCCCCTGTTCCGCACCGTGTTCACCGTCTCGCGCGACGAGGCGGTGGAAGCGGGCAAGGCCGTCGTGGACGCGCTGGCCCAGGTGGCCGACTCGGAGCAGGTCGAGGACCCCGACGCCGCCGGGTTCAGCACCGTGCGCGAGCAGCTGGGCAGGATGGGGGCGGCCCGCTCCCGCGCCGGGCTGAGCAACACCCAGGTCTCCAGCGAGCTGGCCGCCCTGCGGCCGCCGGTGGAGAACCTGCTGGTGGCCGATCTGACGGAGGCGACGCCCGACCACCTGCGCGCGTGTTCGACCGCGCTGACCGTGCTGATGGGGACCCTGCGCCTGGTGGCCATGCAGACGGCGCTCAGCGAGTGGCAGGCGCTCAGCGACCGGCAGCGGATGCAGCTGATGGAGGTGGCCACGCCCGTCATCCGGCTGTGGGACGGCATCGTGGCCGTGCCGCTCATCGGCACCCTCGACAGCGCCCGCAGCCAGATCGTGATGGAGACACTGCTGAACGCCGTCGTCGAGCAGCACGCGCGATTCGCGATCCTCGACATCACCGGCGTCCCGACGGTCGACTCGCTGGTGGCGCAGCACTTGATGAAGACGGTCGCCGCGGCCCGCCTCATGGGTGCCGAGTGCATCGTCTCCGGCATCCGCCCCGCCATCGCCCAGACCATCGTGCACCTGGGTCTGGACCTGGATGTGATCACCCGCGCGAGCCTCGCCGACGCGCTGGGGTACGCACTGCACCAACTCGGCGCGGACATCGTCAGCCCTGGTGCGGGTCAGCGGTGAACGACGCGCGCCCCCGCCCCGCGACCGGCCACGTGCCGGTGCTCCGGCTCGGCGACGTCCTGCTGGTCACGCTCCAGGGGGACCTGCACGACAGCACGGCGCAGCAGCTCCAGCAGGACCTTTCGGAGACCATCTCCCGTACCGGGGTGCGCGGGGTCCTCATCGACATCTCCGGAGTGGAGATCGTCGACTCCTTCCTCGGCCGGGTGCTGGCCGAGATCGCCGCGCAGGCCAAGCTGCTGGCCGCGCGCACCGTGGTGACCGGCATGCGTCCGGCGGTCGCCATCACGCTGGTCGAACTGGGTCTGACGCTGCCCGGGCTGAGCACTGCGCTCAGCACCGAGGCGGGCATGGAGCTTCTCACGCGACAGAGCCCGGCGGCCCGTTCCGGCAGCCCGCGTCAGGAGAGTCCGTGATGCACACCGCCTCGGGCGTGGAGGCCTGCCTGCCCATCCGGTCGGACGTGGACCTGGTGTGGGTGCGACAGCACGTACGGCAGGCCGCTGCCCGGCTCGGCTTCGGACTGGTGGACCAGACCAAGCTCATCACCGCGGCCAGCGAGCTGGCCCGTAACACCCTGGTGCACGGCGGCGGCGGACAGATGGAGGCGACGCAGGTCGGCGGTGCCGGTGCGCGGGGGCTGCGGCTGTCCTTCACGGACGAGGGGCCGGGCATCGCCGACCTCGAGCTGGCGCTCAGCGACGGCTACACCTCGGGCGGTGGTCTGGGGATGGGGCTGAGCGGCGCGCGGCGCCTGGTGCACGACTTCGACATCGACACCACGCCGGGCTCGGGCACCACCGTGCGGGTGACGTGCTGGGTGGGCCGGCCGCCGCGTCCGCGCGAGGAGGCCTGATGCCACGCGTGTGGGACGTGCCGGTGCGCGACTCGACCCGGGTGCGCGACGCCCGGGTCGCGGCGGAGGAGGCCGCCATGCTGGCCGGGCTGGACGAGCGGCGTACCGCGGCTGCCGCGCTGGTCGCGACCGAGCTCGCCACGAACCTGCTGAAGCACGCCGAGGGCGGTCAGGTGCTCATCGACGTCGTCGCGGCGCCGGTGCTGCGGGAGGACCGGGCGGATGCACGGATGGTGCAGATCGCCGCGGTCGACCACGGCCCGGGCATCGCCGACGTGCCCGCGGCGCTGCGGGACGGCTTCTCCACCTCCCGTTCGCTGGGTGCGGGCCTCGGCACGTGTGTGCGCCTCTGCGACGACTTCGCCCTGCACAGCGTCCCGGGCCGCGGCACGGTCGCGGTGGCCCGGGTGAGCGCGGCGCCGCGCGGCATCAAGGGGCAGGGCGGGCCCGGGGGCCGTGTCAGCGCCGGGGGACAGTGGCCGGGCGGCACACCGCCGTTCGGCACGGTGGCGTGCGCCGGTCTGACGGGCCACGCGGCGGCTCCGGACGGTCCGGCGGGCTCCGCCGGACAGGCCCCGGGGGCTCCGGCCGGCCCCGCACAAGCGGTCGGCGGTCCGAAGGGGACCGGCCGGGGGCTCCCCGGAGCGCCCGGTTACGGCCTCCCGGCCACCGCCGCACCGGCGGCACCGGCG
>NZ_JAKEIO010000181.1 GCF_021474405.1 [Streptosporangium] indianense | reverse complement strand
GCCCACCCCTCCCCCCGGGCGATACGCGTGCTAAGGAGCCCGCGATGAGCGACATGATCACGGCGGACCTGGTCGACCTCGGCCTGTCCGCCGACACCAAGGAAGCGGCGGCCCGTGCGCTCGCCGAGCGCATGGTGGCCCTGGGCCGGGTGACCGACCTGGAGGGCTTCCTCGCCGATGTGGCGGCCCGCGAGGCCCAGATGCCGACCGGCCTCGACGGCGGCATCGGCATCCCGCACTGCCGCAGCGAGCACGTCACCGAACCGACGCTCGCCTTCGGCCGCAGCGCCGAGGGCATCGACTTCGGCGCCCCGGACGGCCCCGCCGACCTGATCTTCCTGATCGCCGCGCCGGCCGGTGCGGACGACGCCCATCTGACGATCCTGTCCTCGCTGGCCCGGCAGCTGATGAACAGCGAGTTCACCGACGCCCTGCGCGCGGTGGGCGACGCGTCGGCCGCGGCAGCCCTGATCCGCGGCGACGAGCCGGACACCCCCGCACCCGCGGGTTCCGAAGACCCCGTGGCGTCGGCGGGAGCGGCCTCTCCCGCCGCCGCCACGGTCACCGCCGAAGCCGGCGGCACCACGGAAGGCGGTGACGAGGGGCGGCCGTTCCGGATCGTCGCCGTCACCTCCTGTCCCACCGGCATCGCCCACACCTACATGGCGGCCGAGTCGCTGGAGAACGCCGGCCGCGAGGCGGGCGTCGAACTCACCGTCGAGCCCCAGGGATCGGCCGGTTTCACCCGCCTCGACCCGCAGGTCATCGCCGCGGCGGACGCCGTGATCTTCGCCCATGACGTGCCCGTACGGGAGAAGGAGCGGTTCGCCGGCAAGCCCACCGTCGACGTCGGGGTGAAGGCGGGCATCAACCGCGCCGCCGAACTCATCACCGAGGTCCGCGAGAAGGCCGCACGCGGCGAAGTCACCTCCGGGTCCGCACCGGCCACTCCCGTGGAGCGCGCGGGGGAGTCCGGCGAGGGCTACGGCACCAAGCTGCGCAAGTGGCTGATGTCCGGCGTGAGTTACATGGTGCCGTTCGTCGCAGCCGGCGGTCTCCTCATCGCCCTCGGCTTCGCGATCGGCGGCTACAAGATCAACAAGGCCCCGTCGGTGATGGACCACTTCCTGTGGACGCAGGCCGACAGCTGGGCGGCCCTGCTCTTCCAGATCGGCGGCGTCGCCTTCGGCTTCCTCGTCCCGGTCCTGGCCGGTTACATCGCCTACGGCATGGCCGACCGGCCCGGCATCGTGCCCGGCTTCGTCGGCGGCATGATCGCGTTCAACATCAACGCCGGCTTCCTCGGCGGCCTGGCGGCCGGTCTGATCGCCGGTGGCGTCGTGATGGCGATCCAGAAGGTGAACGTCCCGGTAGCGCTGCGCGGCATCATGCCCGTGGTGGTGATCCCGCTGATCTCCTCGGCGATCGTCGGGTTCCTGATGTTCGTCGTCATCGGCAAGCCCATCGCCGAGGCCCAGAAGGGCATGACCGACTGGCTCAACGGCCTGTCCGGCAGCAACGCCGTCCTGCTCGGCACCCTCCTCGGCCTGATGATGTGCTTCGACCTCGGCGGCCCCGTCAACAAGGTCGCCTACACCTTCGCCACGGCCGGTATCGCGGTGGCCAGCCCCAGCGACTCGGCGATGAAGATCATGGCCTCGGTGATGGCGGCCGGCATGGTCCCGCCCCTGGCCATGGCCCTGGCCACGACCGTGCGCGGCAAGCTCTTCACCCAGACCGAGCGCGAGAACGGCAAGGCCGCCTGGGTGCTCGGCGCCTCCTTCATCTCCGAGGGCGCGATCCCCTTCGCCGCGGCCGACCCGCTGCGCGTCATCCCGGCCTCCATGGCGGGCGGCGCGGTCACCGGCGCCCTGTCGATGGCCTTCGGCGCCACCCTGCGTGCCCCGCACGGCGGCATCTTCGTGGTCCCGCTGATCGGCAACCCGTTGCTCTACCTGGTCGCCATCGCAGCCGGTGTCTGCGTCACGACGGCCCTGGTCGTCGTCCTGAAGGGCATGCGCAAGCCGGCCCCGGGCGCCGCGGCGGCCTCCGGTGCGGACGGCGAGGTGCGCACGGCCGAGACGAAGCAGCCCGTCGCGGCCTGAAGGGCCCTGCGGTTCGCCCCATTCGGGGTGTGTGAACCGTTCATGCCACCTGCGAGATAGATCACGAAAATCACGGCCCGGGGCCATGGCCCCGGGCCGTGGTGTCTACTGGGGCGCATGCCCGAGCACGTCTCCCGATGGCCCGAAGGCCACCCTCTTCCCGCCCTCCCGCAGCAGCGGCAGACGGGCTCCCGGTCGGAATCCGTGGAGCTGACCGCCGAGGAGAGAGACGCGTTCGCCGCGCTGGCGCGTCAGTTCGGCGACAGACGCGCCTGAGACCTGCCCTTCGGGGCGGGCCGAGGGGCGGCGCTCAGGACAGCTGCGCCGCCCGCCGCTCCATCGCCTCGCGCGCCGCGTCCTCGCTCGTGTACACCTCACACATGTGCCGCCCGTCCGGCGTCGCCGTGTGCTCGACCTCCCAGAGGGAGATCTCGTCGCCGTCGCGCAGCAGGAACGCGTGCTCGTAGAGCGAGAAGCCCAGTTGCGCCCGGCCCGCACGGCACGGCCGGCCGAAAGCCTGCGTGATCTGATATCCGGACGCCGTGGCGAGCAGAGCCGCCGTCTCCGCGCCCGGCCGGTCCACGTTCTCCGCCCGGCGCAGTAACCTGCGCGCGTGGTCCGCCGAATCCTCCGCGGCGTACGCGTGCCGGGGCGCCGGGATCGGTGACAGCTGCACGGTCACCGGCAGTTCGAAGTCGGGCGTGTCCGGCGGCAGCGGCAGCCGCGCGGTGGCGGCACGCAACTCCTCCTCGTCGGCGTACACCTCGTGATGCGGTTCGCTGCCAGGCGCGGTGTTGTGGACGAGCTCCCACAGGGTGAGCGCCGAACCGTCGGCGAGCAGCCACGTGTGCCGGTAGGTCTCCCGGTGCAGGCCCGCGCTGTGGTGCGCGGAGTGCAGCGAACCGTCGTGCGCCAGCGCGCAGTCCAGGCGTCTGATCGCCTCGTCCGGTAGTTCGAAGGAGTTCAGGGCGCGGCCGAGGAGTCGCGCGAGGTGCTCCTCCGGAGTCTCGGGCGAGTCGTGGGGTTCGTACGGTGCCGTCTCGTACGGAACGCTCAAGGTTTCTCCCGGCGTTGCTGCATGTCACCTTGTGGGTGCATACCGTAGCCCCTCGGTCGGACATCATGCCCGGGGAACCGAGAAAACGCACGTCGGGGAAACGCCCGGGCCGCGCGAAAAGTTCCCGCGCGGCCCGGTCGGTCCGTCAAAAACCCCAGTTGGGGCGGTCGTTCAGATGGGCGTCGCGCCGGTCAGGAAGCGCTGTCCGCGGTCCACTGGCTCCACGCCATGTTCCAGCCGTTGAGGCCGTTGTCCGGCGTCACCGTCTTGTCGGGGGAGTTCTTCACGATCACCACGTCCCCGATGAGGGAGTTGTCGTAGAACCACTTGGCGGACGTGCTGCCCCCCGCGCCCTGGACGTCGGCGAGACCCACACAGCCGTGGCTGGTGCCCTCACGGCCGAAGGGCGGGTTGCCCTTGTTGTACCAGTAGTTGCCGTGGATGAACGTGCCCGACGTCGTCAGGCGCATCGCGTGCGGCACGTCCGGGATGTCGTACTCCCCGCCCAGCCCGACCGTCCGGCTGTTCATCCGGGTCTGGACGAACTTCTCGGAGATCACCATCTGCCCGTTGTATGTGGTGTGCTCCGGGCTGCCCGCCGAGATCGGGACCGACTTGACGGTCTTGCCGTCCCGGACCACCGTCATCGTCTGGGTGTTGACGTCGACCGTGGAGACCTGCGAACGGCCCACCGTGAAGGTGACCGTCTTCTTCTGCACGCCGTAGACGCCGTCCGCGCCCTCGACCCCGTCCAGGTCGATGTTCATCGTGACCTTGGAGCCGGCCTTCCAGTACTCCTCCGGCCGGAAGTCCAGCCGCTGCCCGTTGAACCAGTGCCCCACGACCTGCTGTCCGCTGCTGGACGTCACCTTGATGTGCGACTGCACGGCCTTGCGGTCGGTGATGGCCTTGTCGAAGGTGAACGACACCGGCATGCCCACACCGACCGTCGTGCCGTTGTCCGGCGTGTACGTCCCGATGAAGCTGTTCGACGACGACACCGTGGTGAAGATCGAGTTGGCCGCGGCCGTCCGGCCGTCCGCGTCCTGGGCGGTCGCCGATATCTGGTACTTGGTCCCGCGCTCCAGCTGCTCCTTCGGCTTCCACGCCTTGCCGTCACCGGAGATCGAGCCCTCGACGGCCTGGCCGCTGCCCGCCACCGTCATCTTCACGTCGGTCAGCTTCCCGTCGCTGACCTTCACGCCCGTCTTGTTGATGGACGCGCCGGTCGAGCCGTCCTTCGCCGAGATGGCGATCTTCGCGACGGACGTCTTGCCACCGCCCTTGCCGTCCTTCGCGTCGTCCTTGGCGTTGGCGCTGCCACCGCAGGCGGTGAGCGTCAGGGCGCCGACCATCAGGGCGGCACAGGCCCCCAGAGTGCGCCGCGCTGAAATGTTCGGCGTTGTCACGGGCTGCTCCCAGTTCGTGTGATGTCGCGTGATCCGCT
Source organism: [Streptosporangium] indianense (assembly GCF_021474405.1). Classification (GTDB taxonomy): domain Bacteria; phylum Actinomycetota; class Actinomycetes; order Streptomycetales; family Streptomycetaceae; genus Streptomyces; species Streptomyces indiaensis. The sequence goes on along the minus strand of NZ_JAKEIO010000181.1, from coordinate 7,211 downwards.
CCGGTACGTGGGAGAAGAGGGGGCGGGGAACCGGTCGGGTTCCGTCCGTTCCCCATGAAGGCCGTCACGTGACAGAACCGCGACAAATTCCGGGACCGCTGTGCATCCGCTGTGCGCCGCGGGCCTGTTCAACGGCCCGGGTACAGCTCCCCGTACGACGGCCACGCCCCGCCCGGCCCGTCGACCGGCTCGGCGGCCCGCACGGCCCGCACGATCGCGCGCGTCACCACGTCCGCGCCCGCCGCCAGGACCTCGTTCAGGGCGAGCGGGTCCGCGGCGTCCAGGGCGCGGTCGCCGGTCGCCAGTGTGAACACCGTGTCCCCGTCGTTGAGGAGATGCACCGGACGCACCGCACGGGCGATGCCGTCGTGCGCCGTGCCGGCCAGCTTCTGCGCCTGCGCCTTGGACAGATCCGCGTCCGTGGCGACCACCGCGAGCGTGGTGTTCAGCGGCGGCGTCGTGCTCCTCGCGGCCGTCTCGGCGAGACGCCGCCGCGCCGCCGCGTGGACCTCCGCGTCCGGATACCGCACCCGCCCCTGGAACAACTCCCCGTACAACACCCCCGTCTCCGGATCCACCGTCGATCCCGCCGCGTTGGCCACCACCAGCGCGGCCACCGTGATGCCCGAGCCGAGCACCGTGCTCGCGCTGCCGACACCGCCCTTCACCACCCCGACCACGGCTCCCGTGCCCGCGCCCACGCACCCCTGGGGCACCTGGGCGCCGGCTTCGCTCGCCGCGGCCGCCTCCACCGCGGCCCGGCCGGTGGCGGCATCGGGCCGGGCCCGGAAGTCACCGCCCCGCCCCAGGTCGAAGACACACGCGGCGGGCACCACCGGCACCACGTGCGCCGGATCCGTCCCGACCCGGATCCCGCGCCGCCGCTCCTCCAGCCAGGCCATCACCCCCGACGCGGCGTCGAGCCCGTAGGCACTGCCACCGGTCAGCACGACCGCCTCGACCTTGCGCACCACGTTGCGCGGATCCAGCGCGTCCGTCTCCTTGGTGCCGGGCCCGCCGCCCCGCACGTCCACGGCGGCCACCGCCCCGCCCTCCGGGGCGAGGACGACCGTGGTGCCGGTGAGCCAACCGTCGCCGGTGCGTGTCGCGTGCCCGACCCGCAGGCCGGCGACATCCGTCAGAGCGTCAACTGTCATGAGTCCCAGTGTCGTCCAGCGGTCGGACCCGCAGGACGCACCGAGGCCGTCGGCGGGGCCGGATCGCCGTCGTACTCACCCGGTGCGGGTCACAGGCCTGCTCTCCCTGGCGGCCGGCCGCGCCGCGAGGGTCTCTCCGGCCACCACCGACAGCGCGCAGACCAGGCCCGCCGCGAACACCGCCCAGTCGCCCAGGAACGTGCAGCAGATCACCAGCAGGGCCGTCGTCGGCAGCACCAGCTGCTGGGTGATGCCCCGCTTGAAGTGGCGCGAGTGCAGGACCCACACCGTGAGCAGGTACAGAGCCGTCGGCAGGGTCACGGCCGCCGACGCCGACAGCGTGGAGATGTGCGCCTTGCCGACCGTCTGCTCCACCGCCACCTCCAGTCCGGCCCCGATCGCCGCCGCGGAGGCGAACACCAGGTAGTGGCCGTAGCCCCACAGGAACGCCTGGCGGTTGGACCGCAGATGGCCGTGGATGGGCACCACGAAGTAGATCCACCAGGCGGCGAAGATGATCAGCAGGCCGCCCGCCGCGATGGGGAGGAGCTCGCCCAGCGCGTCGTTCTCGTCGATGCCGGACTTCACCGCGACCGTGGCCGCCGCGATCGTCTCGCCGAGCACGATGATGGTGAACAGTCCGTACCGCTCCGCGATGTGACGGGGATGCCAGGAAGTGGAATGGCCCCTCTCCGCGAGGGGCGGCACGCACATCTCCAGCAGTGCCATCACCAGGAACCACCAGGGCCGGGCCCCCTCGGGCAGGAACAGCAGCCCCAGCCAGCCGACCTGGCACGCCAGGATGCCGCCGGCGTAGCGCAGGGCCGTCGTGCGCTCCGGGCCCCGACCGGCGCGGGCCGCCCGCAGCCACTGCGACGCCATGGCCACCCGCATGATCGCGTAGCCCAGCCAGACGACGAGGTACTCGTGCTCCTCGAACGCCCGCGAGACCCCCGCCGCGAGGACCAGCACACCCGCGATCTGCACCAGGGTGACGACCCGGTACAGCACGTCGTCGTTGTCGTACGCCGAGGCGAACCAGGTGAAGTTCATCCACGCCCACCACAGGGCGAAGAACACCATCGCGTAGTCGAGGATCCCCTGGCCCGCGTGCCCCTCGGCGACGGAGTGCACCAGCTCGATGCCCGCCTGGGCGACGGCCACGACGAAGCACAGGTCGAAGAAGAGCTCCAGTGGCGAGGCCGTGCGATGCGCCTCGTCGCGGCCACGGGCCCGGAGCGTGCGCAGTGGCCCCCGGCCGCCGGGCGCGCCGGAGGGGACGGGCGGGGGAGCGGGGCTGGACGTCATGCGTCCCAGCACAGCAGAAGGCACGGGGAATTTCTCCGCGAACGTACCCTGGTTGCATGAGTACCGTCCCCGGCCCCGAGCCGCGTGAGCCGAAGCCCGCGCTGGTCTTCGACGACCCGCTCGACCAGCAGTCCTCCGACGACACCGACCGCGGCTGGGGCGAGCGCACCGACTCCGGCGGCGGCGCGGCGGACCTCAAGCGCTTCCTGGACGAAAAGCCGCCCCACCACATCTGAGACGAGAAGCCGCCCCACCACATCTGAGACGAGAAGCCGCCCCACCACCTCCGAAACGGCCGGGCGGCCTCCCGGAACGGCTTCCGAGCTGTCCGGGCCCGGTTCCGGGCTGCCGCCCCAAGCGCCGCTACTGCCGGTCGTGGCCCGAGCCGCGCTGGGCGACCAGGGCGTCCCGGATCTCCTTCAGGACCTCCAGCTCGGTCACCTCGATGATCTCCTGCGTGCCCTCCTTCGCCTTCCGGCGCGCCTCCTGCCGGGCCAGGTACTTCGCCATGGGCAGGACCATCAGGAAGTAGACGACCGCAGCCGTGATGACGAAGCTCAGCGCGGCGCCCAGCACGGAACCCCAGAGGATCTGGATGCCCTTCTCGCCCTCGCAGCTCGAGCTCAGGCACGAGCTGTAGTGGTCGAGGTTCTTGGTCCCGATGGCTCCGACGACCGGGTTGATGATCCCCTTCACCACGGCGTTGACGATGTTGGTGAAGGCGGCACCGATCACCACCGCCACCGCCAGATCGACGACGTTCCCGCGCATCAGGAAGGCCTTGAAACCCTGCAGGACGCTCGGTTCCTTCTTCTCGCTCACCTCGGAGCGTCTCCTCACACGAGCAGCTTGTGGAATAAAACGCTCCGCAACCTACGTCAACGACGGGCCGGACCGGGAACCTGGGTCCCTCCTGCTTCACCACAACGTCACCGCCAACCGCCCGGTGGCCCCGGCACCGGCCAGCCGCGCGGCGGTGGCCCGCGGCACCGACAGCACCACCAGCGCCCCGCTCCCGCCCGCGTCGTCCACGGGCTCCGGCACCTTCGTCACCCGGGCCCCGCGCGCCACCACCTCGGCATGCCCACCCGGCACCGCCCCCTCGGCGGCGATGACGTCGACCCGGTCCCCGGGCCGCAGCAGCCGCACGGTGGCCGCGTCGGAGATCCGGACGGGAGCCGTCACCGACCCCGCGGCAGGGCGCGTCCGCGCGGGGCGCTGACCGGGCAGCGACGCCGTGTGCGCGGGCGGCCGGGCCCGGGGATGACCACGGGCCCCCTCGCTGTCGCGTGGACCCGCCGCCACGAGTGCGGTCGCGGTGACCGCGAGGCCGACGGCGATGGCCCGCCGCCGCTGCCGGACGAGTCGGCCGGAGCGGTGACCGCCGCGCACCCGCACCGGGTCGAACCACGGCACCTCACGGGTCGCGGGCACCTCCGCCCCGGGCGGACCCGAGGCGAGCGACCAGGAGGGAGCCGAAGGAGAAGAAGGAGCACATGCAGAAGAAGACGGGGAAGAAGGGGAAGAAAGGGAAGAAGACAGGGCCGAGGAACGAGCGAACGGCACGGGGACCACCACCTGCGACGAGGGACCGGCTTGCGCTCCCCACGATGAGGCTTCGCGCCACCGCCCGCTCCGGCCTGTGGGCCCACCGCCGACCTGTGGACAACTCCCTCACCCGAACGAGACGCTCCACCAGCCCCGACGGACCCGCCACCCCCCTCCCCCCTCCCCGTTCCCCCCGGCGCCCCCGCCCCCAGGGCCTACGGCAGCACGAACCCCGGATCCATCCCACCCAGCGCATTCACACACAGACAGTCCCGCTCACCGTCCCCGGGCAACCCGGCCACCGCATCGAAGAGCACCCCCCGCAGCCGCTCCACATTCGCCGCGAACACCCGCAGCACCTCGTCGTGCGAGACCCCCTCACCCGTCTCCGCACCCGCGTCGAGGTCGGTGACCAGGGTCAGGGACGTGTAGCAGAGCTCCAGCTCACGGGCGAGCGCCGCCTCGGGATGGCCGGTCATGCCCACCACCGACCAGCCCTGCGCCTGGTGCCACAAGGATTCCGCCCGGGTCGAGAACCGCGGCCCCTCGACGACGACGAGCGTGCCGCCGTCCACCGGCTCCCAGTCCCGGCCGCGCGCCGCCTTCAGCGCGACGGCCCGCCCGGTGGGGCAGTAGGGGTCGGCCAGCGACACGTGCACCACGTTCGGCACCGAGCCGTCCGGCAGCGGCAGCCCGTCGAAGTAGGTGCCCACGCGGGACTTCGTGCGGTCGACCAGCTGGTCCGGAACGAGCAGCGTGCCCGGTCCGTACTCCGGGCGCAGGCCGCCCACGGCGCACGGGGCGAGGACCTGGCGCACGCCGACCGAGCGCAGCGCCCACAGGTTGGCGCGGTAGTTGATCCGGTGCGGCGGCAGGTGGTGGCCCCGTCCGTGCCGCGGCAGGAAGGCGACCCGGCGGCCGGCGACGTCGCCGAGGAAGAGGGAGTCGCTGGGCGGCCCGTACGGGGTGTCGACCTGGATCTCGGTCACGTCGTCGAGGAAGGAGTAGAACCCCGAGCCGCCGATGACGCCGATCGCGGCGCCTGCCTGCTCCGTCACGTTCGCCTTGTTCGCCATGCCCGCACCCTAACCGCACGCGGAAACGGCGAGGACCCCGTCGCCCCAGGGCGACAGGGTCCCGTAAGAAAAGGCCTTACGCGGCGGTGGTGCTGTTGGAGGAGGAGCTGCCGGTGCTCGACGACGAGCTCGACGAGCCGGAGTCCGAGGACGACGAGCTCGAGGACGAGGCGCTCGACGACTTCGCCGCCGGGGAGCTGCTCGACGAGGAGCCGCGGCTGTCGTTCCGGTAGAAGCCGGAGCCCTTGAAGACAATGCCGACCGCCGAGAACACCTTCTTCAGGCGGCCCTGGCAGTTGGGGCACTCGGTCAGGGCGTCGTCGGTGAACTTCTGCACCGCCTCGAGGCCCTCGCCGCACTCGGTGCACTGGTACTGGTAGGTGGGCACTGTCTTCCTCCTGGCACTCTCACTCGATGAGTGCTAACGACGATCCATAGTGACGTATTCCGGCCGCTCAGTCCACTGCCACCGGCACGCGGTGACCCACGCCACGTGCGACGGTCCGGCCGTTGCCCCGCGCCACCAGCCGGGAACGCAGGGCCAGGAGGGTCACCAGGGCCAGCACCGTGCCGCCCATCGGCACCAGGAAACCGGCACCCGACCAGAAGCGGTCCTCCAGCTGTCCGGCGACCGTGACGGCGGCGGCCTGGCCCAGCGCGACCGCTCCGGTCAGCCAGGTGAAGGCCTCCGTGCGGGCTCCGGCCGGGACCAGACCCTCGACCAGGGTGTATCCGGTGATCAGCGCGGGCGCGATGCACATGCCGACCAGCAGGCCGAGGCCGGCGAGGACCAGCACCGAGTGGGCGGCCCACAGGCCCGAGGCGGTGAGGGCGAGCGCCGTGTAGCCGATGACCAGGCGTCGCTGCGGGGCCGCCTTCCAGGCGACCGCGCCGCAGACCACGCCGGAGAGCATGTTGCCCGCGGCGAAGACGCCGTAGAGGACGCCGTTCAGGCCCGGTTCGCCGATCGACTCGGTGAACGCCGCCAGGGAGACCTGCATGCCGCCGAAGACGGTGCCGATGCCCAGGAAGGTCACGATCAGCACGCGCACTCCGGGGACGCGCAGGGCCGAAGCGTGCTCCACGCGCGCGTGCCCGCTGCCGGCGACGGAGGGCTGGGTGCTCTTCTGCGCGGCGAACAGCAGGCCGCCGATCAGGGTCAGCGAGGCCTCGGTGACGAGTCCGGCGGCCGGGTCGACGGCCGTGCACAGGGCGGTGGCCAGCAGGGGGCCGACCACGAAGGTCAGTTCGTCCGTGACGGACTCGAAGGCGGCCGCGGTGGTCATCAGCGGAGAGTCCTTGAGCTTGACGCCCCAGCGGGCCCGCACCATGGGGCCGACCTGCGGCACCGAGGCGCCGGTCGGCACGGCCGCCGCGAACACCGCCCACAGGGGCGCGTCCAGCAGGGCGAGCGCCGTGAGCGTCAGCCCGGCGACCGCGTGCAGCAGCACTCCCGGGATCAGTACGGCGCGCTGCCCGTAGCGGTCGGCGAGGCGGCCGCTGTAGGGGGCGAACAGGGCCATGGAGACACCGGTGACGGCCGCGGCGGCGCCCGCCGCTCCGTAGGAGCCGGTGGTGTGCTGCACCAGCAGCACGATGGAGATCGTCAGCATCGCGAACGGCTGGCGCGCCGCGAAGCCGGGGAGCAGGAACGTCCAGGCGCCGCGGGTGCGCAGCAGCCGGCCGTATCCCGGGCGGGCGGAAGCCGTCGGGTTCTCCGACGCCTTCGAGGTGACCGTGGACTCCACGGCCCGTGCCTTTCTGCCGCCTGGTAGCGCGGCCCCGTAGCGGGCGGCGCCGAGAGCTGTCCTCTTGCGCGGAACTGCGGTAGATGCCGGGGCCCGGTGAGGAGGGGTGTCCCGACCGCCATACGGTCGCGCCAGCTCTGCGTCAGGCAGAGTTGGTTCGATCTGGGTAACACCTTCATCGTACAGGGATCAAGGGGGGGTACGCCTGTGAAAGTGAGCACCATGGAGCTGCCGCCCTGCGAATCACAAAAGGTGCAAAACGCCCCGGCGGGTCTCCACCACGCCCGTGCCCCGCGCCCGAACGTGCCCCGCGCCCGAACGTGCCCCCCGCGGCGAGCGCGCCCCACGCGGCGAGCGCGCCCCACGCCCCGGCA